>PLHP01000076.1 GCA_003138955.1 Acidobacteriaceae bacterium
GGCAGGTTCATCTGGAAGATAGGATGCAGTGGGTCGTCCCAAACGTACGACTCGGTGCGCACCGGCATCGTCAGCGAAACCAGATCGCTTTCCGTGGCCTGCGGACCGTAGGCCAGCACGCTTTTGAAGTCGCCCACCTGTTCGAGTACGGCGACCTCGCGGCCCTGTATGTAGACAGAAAGCTTCATGCGGCACCCCGTTCATGGCGCAACTCATCGAGTGTACCCGATAGGCCGGACTCTACCACCGCCAGCTCCGCGCCCAGCACGGCAAGCACCGCCAGCAGCTTGCGCGAGCCCATCTCCACCAGCGCTCCCCGCTCGAAGCGCGAGAGCAGGTCCTTGGTGATGCCCGCCTGACTGGCCACAACCGCCTGCGTCAGCCCACGTTCCTTGCGGAGCCGAGAGACCGCTTGGCCGAGTTCTTGAAGGGTTGTCATAATAGAAATATACATCTATTTGTTGGCATTTAAACATAGAATAGATATATTTTTCTATTTAATCTCCTCTTTGCGAATAGCATTGGGGACAGAACGTGCATCATATGCACAACTACTCTTCATCATTTCCGGCTTCGCTCTCTGAGGTATGAGTTCCAGATTGCCTGTCCATAATCGGTAAACCAAGATCGTCTTCTTCTCTTTTGAAGCCTTCCAGCGAAGAAGAGAGAAAACAGACGGATTCTCGATCTTCTTTCAATCGCTTGATTTCCTCGGACCTAAGGAATTTGAGCATGTCAACAGAGTTAGATATTCCATCTGAAGCGTCGGAATCTGGTATTGAGAAGTCTGCTGCTTTAAGGAGCATTTCACCGGTATAGTGATCAGCGGATTTCAGGTATTCAGTCAGATGTTGGACGAGGCGAAAATCCACCATCCCGCTTGACTCCGATTCACGCAGAACTGCTATGTGACTGTCCCCGCCACATCCCTCAACGTGTTCCTTCGTTTGAAATAGGATATAGGCGGCCAAGATTATCGTTTGCCGTATAGTTAGCCAACTATCTCCGCGCATTCTCGTTGTCAGGAAATTAGCGAGGTAGTATCCGATTCCGTCAGATGCATACGTAGTTTCGTTGACTACTGGACCGATGGCTTGAAAGAGCCTACTATCGCCGCCCTTGGTTATTCCATAGATAAGATTGACTTGAGGACATGCACCTGTTTGATAAATTTGTCCGAACTCTTGGTACGTTTCCTTGATCATTGATTCAACTCGTTCGGATGCTTCCCAAATGTTCGACACGTGCCTAACAGCGTCCCACGCTTGACTTGTAATCTTGTCTATAAATGGGCCGTCACCAGCGCCACAGATCGCTAGAGCGAGGTCTGCATTAGCCATCCCATGCCCATCGTCTTGGCTTATTACTGGCCCTTGAAAACATTGGAGCTTTGTTACGTTTCTCTTTGCATCCGAAGGTTTCCTGCGTGTCGGAGCATAGTACGACACCGCCTTGGCACCTAAAACCAGCAATGATAGTCACGACCCACCTCTTGGACGGCCGCCGTAATGTATGCGACTTAGGCATCATTGGACACCTTTGCACCGTTGCCAAGCAAGATGAATGCCTGTCTTTGAAGCAAGGATATTCGATCCAAGCAGAAAATGTCCCCGGCAACTGGGCTTATCGCGAGGAGATGACATTCCCCGGATATTTGGCAACGTGCCGAGGCGCAAGGCCGGTGTCAAGGCTCTTGACCGCGGGACGCGGCGCGCGAAGCGCGGCCTTGACACTGGCCGGGCCTCGGCTACGCTCTGGCTATCCGCGGAATGTCATTCGGGAATGCAACATCACAGACCAAGGCCGAAACCATGAGCAATCTTATTCGTGTGCGTGGGCTGTTGCTCTATCTTTTGCGCCACTGGTTCCTGCTGAATCGCGGGGGAATGCGACACGTCGCGGCCGAGTTGCTGGCCTAGCGTCGATGCATTGTTCGTATAAATCTGCGCGTCATAGCGTCCACGCGAGACAGAGACATAGGCCATGCGGCTGTTGAGCAGATCCCTAGCTCCCAACTCCGTATCCACGTGAATCAGGACACGGTCGGCAGTTTGTCCCTGGCTGGAGTGGCTGCCGCATCGTTGTAATCGTTCTTGTTCGACTTAACAAAAGGACGGACGAACTGCGCCGGTATAAGCCGCACGGTGTGGCCTTGCGTTCTGAGGGTTCGCCCCAGAAGGTTGGAACCGCTGCAAGCTTCCATACCAATCAGGCAGGTATCCAGTTTGGAGATGTAGGTAATAAGCTGCGTGCGCGAAAACCTCCGCCTCAGAACTACGTTGCCACGCTCGTCCATCCCGATCAGATGGAAACTCGTCTTGCCAAGATCGATGCCAATTGTGCGAACCTTCATGGGAATCCTCCGTCGATGCCAAAATGGCAGTGTGTTCAGAATCTGTCCTGCTTCTTGAGGAAGCAAGCGGCGGATCATCCCATTAGCTGAATTGATCGCTTGATCGGCGTAGGGTGAGTTTCCAATCACCAAGACGTGATCTCCTCCATCATGGACAGCACGAGCAAGATGAAAAGCCCGCCCCATATGCAAGAGTCAAAGACCGGGCCTCTTCGACGAAGACCCGGCCTGCGTCGGTGAGCTCCACACGGATAACCCGTCGATTATCGCAAGGAATGTAAGCGTAGATCGTCGGCGGTCAAATCGTCATTCTTTGCGGCAATAACGGCGATCTGCTGTTTTTGTTCTTCCGTCAGCTTCTTCATGGCTACCGGCGACTGTCAGCAATCATCGTGAATCCCTCTTCCGCGTACACTGCCAGTGTCGGCGGTTTCCGGCTGGAAGGTGGCTTGGGCGCGATGGTAATGCGAACATCTTGATCGAGCCGTCCCAGAAACCGGAAAAGCCGCTCCATGGAAAAATCGGTGAGCCGACCTCGCATCAACGCCGACACTTTGGGTTGATCCACGCCGAGCACTTTCGCCGCCTGCACTTGGGTCAGTTTGCGCTCTTGAATAATGTCCACGATTCGATGGACAAGGTTGGCCTTTGCGAGCGTCTCTTTTGGATTACGGACGCCCAAGTCAGCGTAAATGTTTCCGCTGCCCTCTACGAAAGGTTTCTTCATAAATTCTCCTATCTTGTTAACCCTCAGCTTCCCACTTCACCGCTTGCGCGAGGCGCTGTTTTATCAGATCAATCTCGCACTTCGGCGTCGCGATGCCGCGCTTCGACTTCTTCTGAAAGACGTGCAGAACGTAAACGGCGCTGGCGAACCTCACCGTATAGACGGCCCTGAAGGTATCGCCCCGGAAGTCAGAAACAATTTCCAGCACGCCGGGCGCGATACCCTTCAACGGTTTCGCATTCTTCGGCTTTGTGCCCCTCTGGACGTGCTCCAGCGCAAACCCAATTTCGTCCTGCACTTCTTCTGGCATTTCGCGCAGCACGTCCCGCGAATCCCCCATGAATCGTACCGGCCTTAACGTGGCTGTCATCAACGGCAGGATATGCCTCTTCCGGCATACTGTCAACCATAAAAACCCAGTATCATTTTTCTTAGATGGGTCACAGGGCCTCCTTGTGACCCACAACTTATCTCATCCGCCAGGCAATGACCCCTCCATCACCTCACGCGCAGCGTCCGCCGCGCGGGCGGGCCGCTTTGAAATTGACATTCCCCGGATAGATGAACCCTAAGCCGAGGCCGCTGAGGTCTGTGTCAAGACCGGGCGAAGCCCGCCGCGTAACGCGGTCGCAAGAGTCTTGACACAGGCCGGGCCTCGGCTACGCTCTGCCTATCCGGGGAATGTCATTCGGGCAGAATCACAGACCAAGGCCGAAGCCCTGAGCAATCTCATTCGTGTGCGTAGTTTGTGGCTCTATCTTTTGCACCACGGGTTCTTGCTGAACCGCGGGGACATGGGACACGTCGCGGCTGAGTTCTTGCCCGAGCGTCCGTGCGTTGCTCGTATAAATCTGGGCGTCATAGCGTCCACGTGAGACAGAGACGTAGGCCATGCGGCTGTTGAGCAGATCCTTAGCGCCCAACTCGGTGTCCACGTGAATCAGGACACGGTCGGCAGTCTGTCCCTGGCTGGAGTGGCTGGTCATGGCATAACCGTGGTCGAGATGCGGATGCTTGCGCGGATCGAGTTCGACCGCGCGACCACCGTCCATCTTCAAGCGCAGCCGCCCGTTTTCGTCGAATGCTCTCGATGGTGGCCAACTCGCGGTTCGCAACTCTGAGGTCATTGGCCGGCGCGGTGAACTGGATGCGGTCGCCCACTGAAAAACTCCGCATCTCCTCTCGGAAGACGGAGACGCCCCGCTGTCTGCGCGGATCGTAAGTGCGCTCCGTGCCATCCCGCAGCTCGACCGTCAGCCGGTTGTTCGGAGCGTCGATGCTCTTTACCTGCGAGTAGTCGCCTTTCCCGATACCGGTCTCCTTCGACGTCCGCGAGTAGCGCAGCACATCGCCCACCTCATACCGCTCGGCCCATGTGCGGTCCGCGCCGGTGAGGTCCTGACGCGGCATAAGCGTTCGGACGCGGTGCTCCTCACCGCCGACCAAACCCCGTGCCTGTAATTCCGCATGGACGCGCACATTGATCTCCGTGCGAGAGCGATTGTCGGGAGAAACCACCAGCGTGTTCTCCGGCGATTTTGCATACTCCTTTGCAATGGCGGCGATGCGCTCGTCGTGGCCGGGAATCTCATGGACTCGGCCCTGCCGGTCAAGATTCTGTATTGCCTCGCACACCTCACCTCGCGCAAGCTGCTCGACCACCTGTTTCAGTTCAGGGTCTTTCTGGCGCACGATCTCTTCGAGCTTCACCGTTTTCATACCGGCGTCCTGGAGCTGCGCGAAGGGCCGCCCGGCTTCTACTGCCTCATGCTGCCTCCGGTCGCCGACCAGCAACACACGATCATCCGGATGGAGCCGGTTCAGAAACTCATGCACTTGCCTGGTCGATGCCAGCGAGGATTCGTCGAGCACATAGAGCCGTTTCTCGCCGGTATCTGGCTGCTGTCCACGTGCCAGATGCTTCTGTAGCGTGGATGTCTCCATGCCTGCTTCGCCGAGCTTCTGGGCCGCGCGGGATGTTGGCGCGAAACCTTCCACCCTGTACCCCTCGGCCTCCGCTCCTTCGCGGATGACGGACAGAGTTGTTGTCTTGCCCGCGCCTGCGATGCCGTCTAAGCCGACAACCTTCTCACGCGAGAGAAAGATTTCGTCGACCGCCTGGCGTTGCGAAGCATTCAGCTCCGGATGACGGTCTTCCGTGGCGATGCGCACCTGCGGCGAGACCAGCATGGGATCGCTGTAGTTGCGTTGATTGCCTTCCTGCATTCGGCCAATAATCTCACGCTCCATACGTACCATCATGGCGGTTGTGTACTGTCTGCCAGCGCCAACGTGCGAGACTTCCCGGAACTCCCCGGCCTCGATCCGGCGCTCGAATTCCTGCCGGACCTGGGTATACGTGGTTTCTCCCATGCCGCGCCCGAGCGCAGTTTCAAGGATGGCGCGGCGGTCCTCTACAGCCGATCTCTCGAAGACATGATCGCGCGCCCAGGTCACGGCCCGCTGAGCCTCCACCTGCGGATCCCGCATCCGATACTGCCCGTGTTCGCGCGCCTGGGCGACGACGCGGTCCGCCTGATGTCCATACTGTGCGGCCAGCTCGCGGTGCCGCTGTAAGACTTCTTCAGGCGACAGCAGTTCCTTGCGGTCGCGCGTATGGTGGGCCGCGATCTGTGCAGCCGCGGCTCCGTCGATTCCCTGTTCGCGGAGGTGATCTTTAATCTGTTCACGTCGCGGACTGGAAGCCTCCAAATATTCCTTCGTGTAGCCATTTATTTCGGGCTGGCCATACTTGCCGCGCTCCACCTCGTAGCCCAGCTTTTCCAGATGCAGTGCCAACTCGGATCGGTAAACTGCCGTAGCGTAGCGCTGGGACACGAACATTTCGTGCGGCTGCAAGGCTCGCATCTGTTTTCCGTTTTCGGAGCCGTTCTCCCGCTCAGTCACGTTGAAGATCACGGCATGGGTATGAAGCTGCGGCGCCGCGTAGCCATCTACGGGCCGCGCGGTATCGTGCTCGAAAGTGGCGGCGATGAATTTTCCAGTCGTCTCCGGGGCATGCACATTGCCGATCCGCGCCTGCGTGTATCGCTCTAGCTCGGCCAGCGCCACGCGAACACTCTCGCGATGGGCTTCCCGCACCCGATCATCGCCGCCCACAAGCGCGGTGAGCGATACCGACTTCGGCGCGGAGAACGTGGCGTCCCACCCGGCGCGGTGCTCGGCGCTGGTCACTTCCCTGCCGAATTTGCCTTCGTAGGTTCTCGAAACCTGATGCCGGACAAGCTGCTCTTCGGTGTGCGGATGCTGGCCTTCACTTAGCCGCGCGAAGTGCTCAGCTTCAACTGCGCCGGTGAGCTTCCACTGCTCGGCGAGCCTTCCCCGCCACTCACTGTGGCCCTGCTGATCGCGGCTCCAGTAGTTCTGTTCCGGCGCAGCAAACTCCCGCGCATGGTAAGTCCGCGCCTGGCTGGCGGACAGCGGTTTCGAGATCGTGAGCATAGGGAGCGCTCCTCAACGGCGCGGCGGGACGATCACTGCATCGATGGTTAATGGGTTAAGCCGTATTCTTGGCAATTTGTCTCTCATTCAATTCCCTTCGTCTCCTCCCACGCAAACCCCTCTTTGGGCTTGCCATTAGGCGCGCCGAAGAGCGCAAGCACCGGCTGGCTGGGCTTCTTCAGCGGATCGGCGGGAGCGGTCGCTGGTGCTGTTTGGGTTGGCTTCGGCGCAATCTCTGGCATCCTCTGCTTCGCAAATCTCGGCAGTCTGAATCGAATTCTGCCCATCTTCGTTCTAGTCCTCCATCTCTGGAGCAGACTTGCCGGAGGTTCGCCCCATTCGATCGTCTCCCTGTCCCACCGTTTATTTGGGGACCGGCTCTGCAGCATATTCCACGCCGCCAGTAGGAAAAAGCACATCGCGGCTCCCCAAAGCAGAGGCGTCAACAGCATTCTCCAGATGCTCTCTCCGGCATAAAACTGCGCCTGCAGAAACGTTTGGAGTCTGTCTGTGTGGAACCACTCGTCCGGTCCCTGCATCAGGCCGGTCCAGCCGGCCTGCCGCGCCGCTGGTGAAAGCTGCATCGGGATGCGACGATCGCCGCCCGAAGATGCCGGAACCACGTCGGCGTCCAGCGCCAGTTCCTGTTTCCCGTGCGGTGCGGTCTTGTACAGCCAATGGACCTCGGCCCGCGAAGCCGGGTCAGTCCCGAGCAATCCGCACTTAAAATAGGTGCCTAGGTAGTAGCGTTGCATGGGCGTCCAGACCAGCCAATTGCACAGAAAGAGCGCTCCAGAAAAGGCCAGTATCAACAGGGCAGGCAACCATGGAAAGCGTCCGGGAAATGGCATGGCATTCACGGCTTCTGACCCCTTTCCTTGCCCTCGAGGGCGAAAAAGTCCTCGAGCAGTTTGCGAGCCTGCTGGAGTTTGCGCGCGTCGGCCTGGTCGCGGATTTTGAGGATGGAATCGGGCGGCAGTTGTCTGCCTTCCGATGCTGCCTGAGCGGCTGCATGGAAGACATTCAAGAGCGCGTATCGGACCCCCCAGACTTCAGCCAGCACTAACTCGGCGGGATCGGCGGGCCGCTGTCGCGCGGCTCGCAAGGCGGTCTGGCGCAGCCACTCCGAAAGAGCTTGTCCCGCGCCTTCGGCGGCGGCTTCGATCTCGGCCAGTTCTTCGGGAGTCAGCCGCGTGGCAACAGTTTTGGTGCGAAAGCGAGGCTTCGCATCTTCACCGAATGGAAGACTGGATTGTGGATTGGCTTGAATGCGGGGACTACTCATTGGGAAAACCGCCTCGTTGCCCGTGCTGGGCTCAGCTTCACTGCCACTAAGCAGCGAAATCGTTCGTTCACAGAAAGTTCTTGCGCTTCAACGCGTTTACGTAATCGACGCTCTGAAGCGATTTGTCGCAAACAAACGTCGTCGCTTGATACTGGCGCTTATTCGGTGACGACAGAATCTGTTGAAGCCGCAGATGTTAACCTGCGTAAACATCGCGGCGCTGTCTCGGCGCTCCGCAGTTCCCAACTTGGGGGTGACGTGTCCACCTTCTTCCGGTGCGAAGCACCGCGCTCTTACAGCTCGCCATACTCAAGAGCCAGCGCGTCCCACAGACGGTGCACTTCCGGAGCCTGCCACGCGCGCCGAAACAGATTGCGGATTGACTTCCAGTCGTCACCATGGAAGTCAAACGTAATTCCGTTCTCACGAGCGCGAAAATTGACGCCGATTACCTCCTCTGCGTCGCGCCCCGTGTACGCAAGAAAATAGCGGCCCTCCCAGAAGATAAGCTCCCGCTTTACATCAAGCCGTTCCAGTATCGTCCGCAACTCCGAAATCCTCGGGTATCCGCTCACCGGATAACGCGGCGAAAGTCTTCCTGGAAAATACAACCAAAGAGAAAAACCATCGCTCGGCGACCGCACGAATTCGAGACGATATTCGCCTTCTTTAAACGACGGTAATGGCGGATGAAACGCAGCTTCCAATCCCCCTACCGAAGCGTTCTGATCTTGTAAGGGCTGCGCGTGGTGGAAATAGTGGCCGCGGGCGCACACCCGCCACAGGATTGGCCAGTACGGCCAAAGCGCCTCGTTCAGCTTCTCGACATTCGGAAACTCCAGCTCGTCGAGGAGAAAGTAAAGGTTCCGGGCGACAAATATCGGTCTCTGCCGCTCTTCTGTGGGATTCTTCAGCATCCGAATGGTGTGGGTCACAACCCGGCGCACATCATCGCTTCCGATCTCTTCCGGGTTCTTGGCTTCGGCTTGCCGATCTGACGGGAGATGTGCAACGAAGAAGGAGTCCAAATGCGTCTTCTTCGGTTTGCGAAGGAGTCCGTAAACCGCTTGGAATGCCTCAAGGATTCCGGCGAGAGACTCGTATGAAATCTCGGTCTGTGCGGTATTAGCAAATGTCTCCGCCCCGTGCAGACAGTAGTAGGCCACTAGGGTCCATTCCGCCTGCGAAAGCGGGAGTCTTGAATCTGCCTTTCGGCGAATCTTCAGCAGGGAATCTGTCGGCTCGGAGAGCAGATTGACCAGTTCAAGTCGTTCTTCTTTGGAAGACTCAAGAAGCTGTTTTGCTGCCTCCGATGTCGAGACGGGTTCGCCGCTCTTCATGGACATGAGTGCCTTCAAGGTTTCAAGCCTTGTACGCAGCGTCTCGGAAATACGAATGGAGATCACTGGCTGCTGCGCTATCGCTGCCTTCTCTGCCATGCTGCTTCCTCCTGGACGGTTACAGCTCGTTAATCGGTAACGTTACGTATTGACTCTATGTGTACATGTGCGCTATTGTCAAGTGCGATGCCTAGTACAGCTGGATTGCGTATGTCGCTGTCTCACGCGGACGCTACGATGCACAGATTTACAGCGAAGCAACGACAGGGTTGCATCGGCGGGCTGCAACACTGCGCAGGGCGCGCAGGAACCGCGGGTTCGCAGACGCTCGCTCACGATGTTACCGAGGGTGAAACAGTCGGGACCTGAGAACTGGTTTGAGGATGGAGCAGTACCGTGAATGCAGCAGACGACAGAGAACCGTTCGTGACGCCTGAGGAAGCGGCAAGGTTTCTCAGTATCAGCCCCGTGACGGTAAAGAAGATGGCTCGGGAAGGATACCTTCCGGCACATCCGATAGGCAATGGACTTCGCAAGCGCTGGCGCTTTCTAATTTCTGAGCTAGCTTCCCACATGCGCTGTCGTGTACATTCGGAATCGTCATCCGTGCGCGCTTTAAGGAGGAAAGCTTCTTGAAACGCACACAGCAAGATGTCGGAACCATTGTCCGCAGGAAAAGAGCGCGAGGACCGGATGTATGGGTTTGGCGCTTTTACGAAGCGGATGAAACGGGCATTACGCGAAAGCGCAGCGTAATGTTGGCGGCAGACGTGGAAGAATGGCCAACGGAAGGTCACGCCTGGCAGGGATCGAGAGAATTTCGATACCAGCGGATGGAACAGTCTTCCGGTCAATCGTTCGGAGCATTGGTAAGGCGATACATGCGCGAAGCAATGCCAGAACGGTATTCAACCAAGAAGTCGTACGTATCCATTTTGAGGAGACACATTTTGCCACAATGGGGCGACGCTCCGTTGGCCGAAGTGAGAAAGCCCCTCAAGGTGGAACAATGGTTGAAGGAGCTGAAAAATTCTCCCAAAACGAAGTCCAACATAAAGGGTCTCCTGCATCGCATTTTTGAGTACGCGATGAAATGGGAAATTTTGGAGACTCAGCGAAACCCCATGCAGTTGGTTGAAATCAAGGGCGTGACGAAACGTGTTCGCAAGAAAGTTGTGCTCACGGTCGAACAATATCGCGCTCTTGTCGCCGAGCTTCCTTACCACATTCAAGTGATGGTCATGATTGCAATGTGCCTGGGCTTGCGCATCAGTGAGATCAGGGCATTGCAGTGGCAGGACTTTGACTTGAAGCGGCGGATACTGACGTTGACCCGATCCATTGTGGGCCGCTACGTCTGGAACGGCGGAAAAACCGGAGCTTCAGAAGACGAAGTGTTTCTGGACTCCAAGCTAGTGTCCGTTCTGGAGGATTGGCGGAAGCGATGTGTCGAAACGCCGGAGGCTTGGCTATTCGCTAATGCGGATACGAGACGCCCAGTCCACGGCGATGCAATTCAGAAGGACTACTTGCGACCGGCGGGTGAAAAGATGGGATTGCAAGGAGTGGGCTGGCACAGTTTTCGGCACACCTATCGAACGCTGATTGATGATTTCGGCACGCCTCTCGGGGTGCAGCAGCGCCTCATGCGGCACGCCGACATCAAGACGACCATGAATACCTACGGCTCGGCATTTGAGAAAACCAAGCGCCGAGCCAATAGCCGGGTAGCAGCTCTGGTCTTGCCGCCCGCGATCAAACGGCAGCTCGGGAATCAGGCGAAGGATGTTTCCTTGGAGAATTTGAGGCCCGCAACAGCCGCGATCCACTGATTTGCGAATCGGGGACTACGCCAGCAGTCCCTCAAATTTGTAAATGGTTGCGGGGGGTGGATTTGAACCACCGACCTTTGGGTTATGAGCCCAACGAGCTACCAGACTGCTCCACCCCGCAGAAAAATCATAACAGCGCGGCGAAGCAGGGTCAAACTGGCTGGCGATCCGTTAGTGAGCAGATCAGTGAGCAACTCCAGATAAGTCGCTTCGCACTCACCCCGTAATTGGCATTCCTTGGCCGGTCCGCTTGAATTCTTGGACGTCTCATGCGCGGCTTCATTCCATGCGGACCCACTCCGGGCTCTTCTGTGCCTTCCTTGCACGCTTGATTCAGCGGCGCTTCCGGCATCCCCAAAGCAATACCCTGATAACAAGAGTTTTTCCGCAGCCTGCCAAAGCGTACCCCGTGACTGGAAGCGCGGTCAAAACGCCAAGCTCCCTGCCACGCGCAGCAAGGCCGAAGCACTTCTTCGGACTCTGTACAATGTCTGCGTACGATGATTGCGCGACAATGATTGCGGGATGTTGATCGGATCGGATGAGCCTTCAGACTCTAAACGACATTTTGTTGGCGGTGTGCAAAAGCCGCCGCGACCGCGTCATGCTGCAAAGACAGGTCCTGGGTTGGGTGCCGATCTCTTCCACGGAAGTTTACCGCGGCGTCGTGGCTCTGGCGCGCGCGCTTCAATCCTGGGGTATCGGCAAGGGAGATCGCGTCGCCATCCTCAGCGAAAATCGCCCGGAGTGGACGATCGCTGATTTCGCAGCGCTGTCCCTGGGCGCGGTCACGGTTCCGATTTACTCCACACAGACAGCGGAGCAGACTTCGTTCATCCTCAGCGATTCCGGGGCGCGCGTCGTCGCGGTGTCCACGAAGCACCAGTTGGAAAAGGTGCTGACCGTCCAGCGTCACACGCCGGTGGAGCGGATCGTGGTGATGGACGCGATCGAAACTGCGCACGCGGTCCACATGCAGGAACTGATGCTGCAAGGTCCGACCGATTTCGATCCGGAATTCGATGCCCGCGCGCGATCGATTGGGCCGGACGACCTGGCCACAATTATCTACACCTCAGGCACTACGGGAACTCCGAAGGGAGCGATGCTGACCCANNTCGCGCTGCTCTACCGCGGGGTGGTGCTGGCGTATTGTCCTGACATTAAGCAACTGGCGCAGGCTTTGGCGGAAGTGCGACCCGCCACCTTTATTGCTGTGCCGCGCGTGTACGAGAAGATTCGTCAACAGGTGATCCTCAAGGCCAGGGGCTTTCCGAAAGACGCGGTCTATCGCTGGGCGCTTTCGGTGGGGCGCGCTCACCGCGCCGAGACTCTGGACGGAACCAAACCTTCGGCGCTCTTCTGGAAAATCGCGGACCGGCTGGTCTTTTCCAAGGTGCGCGCGGGGATGGGTGGAAAGGCGGAGGAGTTCGTTTCCGGAGGCGCGCCGCTGGGCCGGGAATTGGCGGAGTGGTATGCCGACATCGGTATTCTCATCCACGAGGGATACGGGCTGACGGAAACTTCACCGGTGATCGCAGTGAGCACGCCCGGGGCACACAAACTGGGAACTGTCGGCAAGCCGCTGGCGAACGTCGAAGTCCGCATTGCCGACGACGGCGAGGTGCTGGTGCGCGGGCCCTCGGTATTCAAAGGCTATTGGAATCGTCCCGAGGAAACGCGCGACGCCTTTGTAGACGGCTGGTTCAAGACGGGTGACATCGGGCAACTCGACAGGGAGGGGTACCTTTCCATCACGGATCGCAAGAAAGATCTCATCAAGACTTCCGGCGGGAAGTTTATCGCGCCCCAGCCGATCGAGAATTCGCTGAAGCTGAACCCGCTCATTGGGACAGCAGTGGTGATTGGTGACCGGCGGAAATTTCCCGCGGTGCTGATCTCGCCGCACTTTCCTGTTCTGGAAGATTGGGCGCGGGCGAACCAGGTGGACTTTGCTTCCCGGCAAACACTCGTCGCGCACGTCAAGGTGCAGGTCCTGTATGAAGGCATCATCGAAGAAGTGAACCAGAACCTGGCGCGCTTCGAAAAACTGAAACGTGTGCTGCTAATAGCCGAAGAATTTTCGGCTGAGGATGGAACGCTCACTCATACATTCAAGGTGCGGCGACGCGGCATTGAGGAGCGTTACCAGGCGTTGATTGATGAGATGTACGCGAAGGCAGAGAAGGAGGCGGTTCCGGGATGACGTCCGGTGGAGGGACGGCGCGTCGCCCGTCCTCCGCGATGGTTCACATTTCCCTGGGGCCGTACAATAAGGTCATGACGGACTCACTCATTATCGCTGGCAGGCAATTCCGTTCCCGCTTGATCGTTGGGACCGGCAAATACAAATCATTCCAGGAAACCGCACGCGCCCTCGAGGCCAGTGGCGCCGACATGGTGACAGTGGCCGTGCGCCGCGTGAATCTCGACCGCAGCAAGGAGTCTCTGCTCGATTACATCGATCCGAATAAATATTTCCTTCTACCGAACACCGCCGGCTGCTATACCGCCGATGACACGATCCGCACCGCCCGGCTGGCGCGCGAGGTCGGACTCTCGGACTGGATCAAGCTGGAAGTGATTGGCGACCAGGCAACGCTGTATCCGGATGTGCAAGCGACGCTCGAAGCCACCGGAGTGCTGGCGAAAGAAGGATTCACGGTGCTGGCCTATACGTCGGACGACATCGTGTTCGCCAAGCGACTGGTGGACGCTGGCGCTTCGGCGGTGATGCCTTTGGGCGCGCCGATCGGCAGCGGACTGGGCATTCAGAACACCGCCAACCTGCGAATCCTGCGCGAGATGATCACGGGAGTCCCGTTGATTGTGGACGCGGGCGTGGGCACAGCTTCCGACGCCGCCATTGCCATGGAGTTGGGTTACGACGCCGTGCTGATGAACACCGGCATCGCCGGCGCTCAGGAACCGGTGCTGATGGCGGAGGCAATGAAGCACGCCGTGCTGGCGGGGCGACAGGCGTACATGGCAGGCAGAATGCCGCGGAAGCTCTATGCGACTGCCAGTTCGCCGCTGGAAGGCGTGGTGCGATAGAGCCTGCTCGTGTCGGGACAGGCGTCCGCGCCCGTCCAAGCCGAGCGCAGCTCGGCCCCTGTCTGTGGTCACAGCAACTCTGGACTTCCTCTAGAAGTGGATAGTAAAGATAGAAATCCGGGGTTGACGGGCGAGACGCCCGTCGCTCCAGCGGGCAAAACATCGGGCGGCCACAAGGGCCGCCCTTTTGCATTTGTTGGATTCGTTGACCCTAGAGCATCTTGACGCTATCGACGTGGATCTTGTCCCCGTCAATGTGCCCGGTCACGGCAACGTGATGTCCATAGTGCTCCTTGAGGGCATCGGGATTGTCCACCGTCAGGACCTTCTGGTCCTTGTCGGTAACGACGACTGGGCTGGCGCCGGCTGCGATGCACTTCTTCGTGCATGCCTCCGCGCCCGCGTTGGCCCCCTTAACCCCGCACTTCGAATCGCTAATCCAGCCATTCACGGTCTGGGCTTCGCTGGCAAATGACACCGAGGCGACCAACAAAATCAGCGCGACGGCAAGTAACAACAAGAGAAGTTTTCGCATGTCACCCTCCTTAAATTGATTCCCCACAAGTGATGCGATCCCTGAACTCTATCACAAGAGGCGCAGAGTCTGCGCTATCAAAACCTTGGGCAGCCCCGCCGCGCAAGCAGCATCTACCTGTCGTTCTTACCTTCGTTCTTTCCTTCATTCTTGGCGCGTCCCGAGGGCGGCTTCTGCGGAGGATCGGGCGCGACGTAAACCACTTCTCCACGCTTAGTGTAGTGCAGTTGTTCGCGGGCTTCCTTCTCGATGGCGGCAGGATCGGATTTGAGCGATTTGATCTGGTCGACGTACTGACTGTTTTCCTTCTGCAGGCGATCGACCTCATTCTTGAGCGATTGCATCTCCGCGCTCTTCTGCCGATAAATGACCATGCCGTTGGCTCCGAACGTGGCATGCAGAAAAAGCCCTCCGATAAGAAGGATGGCGGCCGCCGCTCCCAGGCGACGCCACTCCCGGGCAAGCCACGACCAGACGGGGCGCGTGCGTGCGACCCAGCGCGCCGCCACCGCCTCTGCCCTGGGAGCCTGATCCTTGGCCTGATCCATCGCCTGATCCACAGCATGACCAACGACCGCGCGCAGGCTTTCCTCCCGACGTGGAAGGATGCGCGCTCTCGACGGTGCTCCTAATCGAAGATCCATGCTTTCGCTGCCGCACGCAACTTTGCGAGCTCTTCCTTGCTGCGCGCTTCGCAATACACGCGCACCACTGGCTCCGTGCCCGAGAGCCGGTAACAAACCCACGCTCCGTCGGCCCTCACCACGTAAGCAACTTTGATGCCATGGAACTCGCTTGGATTACTACGTAACTTCTCAGTTAACTTCTGTTTCACTTCCGGCGTCAAGCGGAAGTTCTCGCGCAGCGGATAGAAGGAACCAACTTCGGCAAATAGGTCGCCCAGTGAACTCTTCGGCCATCACCGCCCCCCATCCAGACTTGCCAAACTTGATTTGCGTTGCCATCGGCTGCCTCGTATGCTTCGAGTGAAACGTGGATCTTCGATTTGATACGACCGACTTGATACGACCTTGATACGACCGATTTTATATGACCGACAAAAGGCTCGTTCTTACGACCTGCGGTTCGCTCGAAGAAGCCCGGAGCATCGCGCATGCGCTGGTTGACCGGCAACTGGCAGCCTGCGTCAACATCGCTCCCCAGATTGAATCGGTATATCGCTGGGAGGGCGAGGTCGAGACGGCAACCGAGTGGTTGCTCGTAATCAAAACGACGATAGACGCTTTCGATCGTGTGCGCGAGGCTTTGAGTGAGCTGCATTCCTACGAACTCCCGGAGTGTATCGAGATTTCGATCGAAGATGGGAGCGCGGCATACCTTGAGTGGATTGGAGAGTCAGTGCGGTAAAACAGCCGTCAGTTATCAGCCATCAGTCTTCAGGCAAATCAGCTTTTACTGATGGCTGATGGCTGACGGCTAAAAGCTGACGGCTGATGCCTGACAACTAGATCGCCGCCAACGCCTGGTCGAGATCGGCGAGGATATCGTCCACGTCCTCGATGCCGACGGAAATGCGAACCAGGCCGTCAGTGATGCCGATTTTGCGGCGGCCTTCTTCGCCGACGGCGGCGTGCGTCATGGTGGCGGGATGCGAAATCAGGGTTTCGACTCCGCCNNGACATCTGGCGTTTGGCCAGTTCGTGCTGCGGATGATCCGGCAGTCCGGGATAGAAAACCTTCTGCACCTTCTTGTGTTTCGAGAGATAGTCCGCGACCTTGAGGCCGTTGCAGTCGTGCTGCAACATGCGCACCGCAAGCGTCTTCACCCCGCGCAGGATCAGCCAGCACTCGAAGGGCGATAGGATGGCGCCGGCGGCTTTCTGAAGAAAAGCGAGTTTTTCCGCCTGCTCGGGCTTGGTGCAGACGACGACGCCTCCCAGTCCGTCGCTGTGTCCGTTGAGGAATTTCGTAGTCGAGTGCACGACCATGTCGGCGCCGAACTCGATCGGACGCTGGAAATACGGCGACATGAAAGTGTTGTCGACCACGACCTCGACGCCGCGCCGGTGGCTAAGTTCGCTGATGGCGCGGAGATCGCAGAGCTGCATCAGTGGGTTGGTCGGAGTCTCCAAGAACACCAGCCGGGTGTTTTTCTGGAATGCCCGTTCCACGTTGTTGACGTCGGATGTATCGACATACGTAAATGTCAGTCCAAAGTTGACGAAGACCTGATTGAACAGGCGCGGCGTCCCGCCGTAGAGATTGTGGCCGGCAACGACGTGGTCCCCTGCTTTAAGCATCGTAGCAATGGCATTGATCGCCGCCATTCCACTGGCGAACACGCGGGATGCCGTGCCGCCCTCGAGCGCAGCCAGGTTGGTCTCCAACCGGTCGCGGGTCGGATTCGATACGCGCGCGTATTCGTAACCTTTGTGCTTGCCGATCTCTTCCTGAACGTAGGTGGAAGTGGCATAGATGGGAACCGTGACGGCCCCGGTAGCGGGGTCAGGCTCTTGTCCGGCATGGATGGCGCGGGTCGCGAAGCCCGATGGTTTAGTGGTCAAAGATTTCTCCTGGGTCGCTGTTCGCTTTTCGTGCCACCAGCGAACGGCGAGCGGCGAACAGCGTCGTTTACACTCCGCCTTCAAAAATCTTCTTCGACAGATAGCGCTCGGCCGAGTCGGGAATCAGCGTAACCACCCGCTTCCCTGCCCCAAGGCGCTTGGCGATTTCGACCGCAGCGTAGACGTTGGCGCCGGCGCTCGAGCCTCCGAGAACGCCTTCGCGTGCGGCCAGTTCTTTCACCATCCCGAAGGCCTGGTCATCGGTCACCATCATCACTTCGTCGCAAACCGAGCCATCGAAATTCTTAGGGATGAAGCTCGATCCGATGCCTTCCACTTTGTGTGGGCCCGGTTTGCCTCCGCCGAGCACGGACCCTTCCGTTTCTACGGCAACGGTGTGCACGTTCGGCAGGCGCTCTTTCAGAAATCGGGCAAGCCCGGTGAAAGTTCCGGCGGTGCCGCTGCCCACGGTGATGGCATCAATCCGTCCTTCCATTTGTTCAAAGATTTCGCGGGCCGTGGTCTGGTAGTGGAAATCGGGGTTGGCGGGGTTGTCAAACTGCGCGGCCAAGAATGCGCCGGGGTCGGTTGCCTGCAGATCCTTGGCGCGCTGGATGGCGCCTTGCATGCCCTCGGCCTCCGGAGTGCGGGTCACCTCGGCGCCGAGGGCCCGCATGATGATCACCTTTTCCTCCGAAAATTTTTCCGGGACGAACAGCCGCACTTTGTAGCCGCGATTTACGCCGATCAAAGCGAGGCCGATGCCGGTGTTTCCGGCGGTGGCTTCGATGATCGTCCCCCCCGGCTTCAGCTTGCCTTCGCTCTCGGCGCGCGCGATCAAGCCAATGGCAGCGCGGTCTTTCACGCTGCCGCCCGGATTCATGTATTCGAGCTTGGCGAAAATGTCGGCCGCCCCTGGAGGAGTCAGCTTCTTCATGTGCAGCATCGGCGTTTCGCCGACGAGCTTTGATATATCGTCGCTAAGGCGCAGGCGGAAGCGTGTCGTCGATGTGTCCACTCTACAGAGTAAGGAACGCTAGCCGCCAGCGTCAATCGCCATTCGTCTTGCCCGCGCGCCCCGCAGCCTGCACTGTCGTAGTCGGGTCGGCGCCTTGCCAACTCACATCGGCCGTCGGCCCGTACGTCGCAGGCACCGGCTTTCCCAGCAAACGCAGGTAGACCGTCAACTGCGTCCGGTGATGAGCTGTATGCAAGACGCGTCGCCAGAAGATCCAGATCCGTTCCCGCCGGGTATCGAAGAAAGCAACAACCGTCCGCCACCAGTCCTCATCGCGTTCCGCCATGAATCCAAGCCGCGGCAAGGCCAGCTCCAGCATCCGCTGCTTGAAGTCCTCGACCGAAAGCCTCTGCGGCAGGACTTGTTCCGCTGCGACTTCCGGCACGCCGAGGAATTCGGCAAAGAATCGCCGCTCCGAGAGCAGTTGGTGCTTCATAATGTCGGCAACTGAACTCGAACTCGGATGAGGGCGGTAGGCGAGATCGGAATCGACAAAGGTCGCCCATACGGAAATGACTTTGTTCGTCTCGCTGGCGTAGGTATCGAGCACGTGCTGGAGAAGCGCAACCCGGCAGCGTGGGATTTGTTCATCGCGAATCGGCGACACCGGATATTTCATGAATGCAACGTGACTCCCGTCTACTGCGCCCCTCGAGCGGGCTCGGGTCCGGCGTAATAGCCGCTTTTCGTGCGGACGGTGAGTTTGCCGCCGCTGTGCGAATGGGCGTCCACTTTCACTTGACGATATCCGCCCTGGTTTTTCGGCGTCGTCGGTTTGTATCCAATGGTGTACTGGGTGCGAATGTCGTGGGCCACCGTGCGGCTGATGCCGTCAACTTCGTCCAGCGTTCTGGGGAAGAAAGCGAGGCCGCCAGTTCTCTCCGACATGATTTGCAAAGCACGTTTGGCGTGCTTCGGGTGCTCCTCCTTCTCCAGGATGCCAATGGCGTAAACCGTTGGTCCGCCGTCGCCCTGCAGACGCCGTACCGCCTGCTCCAGAGTTTCTGCGCTCTCGTTGTCGTCTCCGTCCGTAACCACAAAAATGACTTTCTTTTCCAGCTTCGCTTCTTTTTTCAGGTGGTCCGCGGAGGCGACGACCGCATCGTAGAGCGCCGTGCCGCCCCGAGCCTCGATTTTTTCCAGCCCCTCTTTCAGCTTGTTAATGTTGGAAGTGAAATCCTGGTCAAGGTAGTACTCGTCGTTGAAATTGACGATGAACACCTCATCATTGGGATTCGACGAGCGCACCAGATTCAAGGCCGCTGCGTTCACCTTTTGACGCTTCTCGCGCATGGACCCGGAGTTATCGACCACGATGCCCATGGCGACGGGGATGTCTTCCTGGCGGAACGAGGTGATGGTTTGGGGATGCCCGTCCTCGTATACGTCGAAATCGCCCTTATTGAGGCTGGTGATGATGCGTTGCTTGTCATCGACGACCGTGGCATGCAGCACGACTTCTTCGACATCCTTGCGGAAAACGAAGACGCCGCTATCGGCGGAATCCGGATTCTGCCCCTCATTCGGAGCGGCATTCGGAGCAACGACCTGTCCCGTAGACACTGGTGGAGGCGCGCCGCTCGGCGGTGCCGATGGGGAATTCGCAGGCGCCTGGGAACCAGCAACCGGAGCCGGAGGCGGCTGGTTCGGAGCTCCGCCTTGCGTTTGAGAGTTAGCCGGGAACAGTGCTGTCAGAAAAAAGAAGATCGGTAGCAGAACGTTATTTCGTCGGCCGTTATTCCGTCGGCGCATAGTAACCCGTCTTGGCGTAGACCTTGAGCGGCGGCAATCCTTTTGGCGGTACGATCTTCACTTTTATTTTACGCCATTTGCCATCCCGCATTGGGTTCTTTGGACGGTATCCGAGGATATATTGGTTGCGTAACTCGATGCCAATCTTTGTGGAAACGTCCGCCAGGTCGTTCGGGTTATCAATCGTGAAAGCCCGGCCACCGGTGAGCTCGGTAACATCGCTCAACAGGCCAGGTCCGAGCCGCTCTTCTTGGGTCGGGAAGAAATGGTCGTAGATGCCGATGGCGTAGATAAGAATGTCGGCCTCTTTGACCAGGGACCGGATCTCGCCTTCCGTATAGCGGCTATGATTGTCGCCGCCGTCGGAGATGATCAGCAAAGCCTTCTTCGGATACTTGGCCTGCCGCATTTTGCTGACGCCCAGGTAAATGGCGTCAAGCAGGGCCGTGCGGCCCTTGGGCATCGTATAGAGGAGCCGGCCTTGAAGGTCATCCACCGAACTGGTGAAATCGGCGAGTTCCTCCGGCTTATCGGCGAAGGCGATCATGAAGAACTCGTCCTGCGGGTTCGCGGTCTTGAAGAACTCCATCACCGCCTCGCGGGCGCGTTCGATCTTGCTGCTCATGCTTCCACTCATGTCAAAGATCACGCCGATGGAAACCGGAGCGTCTTCGCTGGAGAAAGTCTTGATCTCCTGCTGGTCTTTGCCTTCGAAAAGATTGAAGTTCTGGCGGTCAAGGCCGGTTACGAACCGGTTCAAGGGATCGGTGATAGTAACCGGTACCAGCACCATATCCACGGCTACTTTGAACGGCTTGGTGTGGGTCTTGAGCGCCGGATCCAGCTCGGGCCCTTTCGGAGCCGGTGGCTGGACGCGGGGCTGTATGTGGACGTCCTCAGAAGAATTCTGGGCGAGAAGCGGGAAGGCGCTGCACACAGCAACCACCAGCAGAACAGCGCAGGAGACGCCAGCCGAGAACTCTTTGCGGTACGACATAGGCCCCACTCAAGCCGCGCCGTGAAGGGAGGCGACCCGCATCCCAAAAGGCGGGCCATAACAAGTTATGCTGCGCGGATATTAGCACAATCCGAACAAGTGTTGTCACTTTTTTCGGACGCGACCGTCAGATTCTGCACTGAGCCAAGAAGTGGCTTCTGACCCTGTGCATTTTTCTCCTTTTGCTTCTTTGGCGCCCGGTCCAGACTGTCCCTGCTACAATTCTGCGGTCCCTGTTATGGCAGTTATTTTCCCATTCCGGGCTTGGCGCTACGACCCTGAGCGCGTCCCGGTCCAGCAAGCTGTGACCCAGCCCTACGACAAAATTACCCCTGCCATGCAGGAACGCTACTACCAGGCCAGTCCTCATAACCTGGTGCGGATTATTCTCGGGAAAAGCCTGCCGGCGGACTCTGACACCGAAAACGTCTATACCCGCGCGGCGGCGTCCTTCCAGAACTGGCGCCAGACAGGGGTTTTGCGACGCGATCCCGAGCCTTCGCTCTACCTCTATTCCCAGACGTTCCGGCTTCCGGGAGACGTGCCGGCAAACCAGGCGCCGGCCGAGCGGCGGGGCTTCATCGCACTCGGCCGGATCGAGGACTATTCCGCGGGCGTCGTATTCCGTCACGAGCAGACTCTGGCCAAGCCGAAGGCCGACCGGCTGCACCTGCTGCGCGCGACTCGAGCCCATTTCGGCCAGATCTTCATGCTATACAGCGGGGCGGGCAAGGTAGATGCCCTGCTCGATTCGGCGACCGCCAGAGATGTCGATATCGAGGTCACCGACGAGTACGGCGTCGTGCACCGCGTCTGGAAGATCTCCGATCCCTCGGTCATTGCCTCCGTGCAGGGGCAGATGCAGGATCGGAAGCTGATCATCGCCGACGGCCATCACCGCTATGAGACTGCCTTGGCTTATCGCAATGAGCGGCGGGCTGAAGCCGACACGGGGACGGGCCTTCCCGTTCCTTACGACTCGGCGATGATGACCTTTGTCGACATGGCTCGCCCCGGCTTGGTCATTCTGCCGACGCACCGGCTGGTGTTTGGCCTGCCATCTTTTTCGGCTGCACAATTTCAGGCGGAGGCGAGGAAATTCTTCGACCTCGAAGAGGTCGATGCCGGAATTGATGCGGCGCGCGCCATGGCCATTCTGCAGCAGGCAGGGCACGCGGGAACGGCGCTGCTCGCGGTCACCGCCGGGAGTGCATTTCTGCTGCACACACCGAATGCCATGGGCGCCCACTTTTTCGGCAAACTTTCTCTCCGCCAGCAGGCGCTGGACGTCGTGCAATTGCACAAGTGCCTGCTGGAAGGTGTGCTGAATATCTCGGAGGAAGCCATTCGCAACCAGGAGCACGTTTCCTATTGCCGCGAGGCCGCGGATGCCCTGATGCAGGTGCGAAGTGGAAAGGTCCAAGTGGCGTTCCTGATGAATCCGGTGCGCATGGGGCAGGTTCGCGATATCGCCTTTGCCGGCGAAGTGTTGCCCCAGAAGTCCACCGATTTCTATCCCAAGTTGCTGAGCGGGCTCACGATTTATGCGCTGGAGTAGCAAAGTGCAGTTCTCAGTTCCCAGCTCTCAGTTCTCAGTACCCCACCGCCCACTGAGAACTGAGAGCTGGGAACTGAGAACCAGGGTTTAGCCGAAGTGCCCTCCATCACGACGCCGACGACTTTGACAAAAAAGGCTCTCGCCATTCTGTTGGCCACCTTGATGCTCCTGTCCGTGGCGCCCTCTGCGCTGCCTTCTGCGCTGCCCTTTGCCGACGACAAGCACGTCTCCGTCTATTCTCCCGTCGCCACCTACACGCTCCCGGTTCTGGATCGTGCCGGCCGTGAGTATGTCGGCCTGCTCGAACTTCTGGAACCGCTGGGCCGAGTCAGCACGCAGTCCGATGGGCGGCGCTTGAGACTGCGATATGACACTGTCGATGCGGACTTTGTCGCGGGCAAGACGCGCGCCAAAATTCATGGGCGCGACTTTGATTTCGGCGCGCCCTTCCTCATTGAAAACTCGCGCGGATTGGTTCCGCTAAGTTCGCTGGGCGCGTTGCTGCCGCTCTTTCTCGGAACGCCGGTCAATTTTCGCGAAAGCGCGCGCCGCCTGTTCATCGGCATTGCCGGCATACAACCCAGTTTCCGGCTGGACGCGGGCAACCCTCCGCGGCTGCTGCTGAACTTTAGCGCTCCGGTGAATCCCACGATTTCGACCGAACCGGGCCAGTTGCGGATGGTCTTCAAGCGGGACCCGGTCGTGTCCCCGGGAAGCCAGTCGATTTCTTTCGACAACAAGGTCATCACCCATGCCAGTTACTCCGAGGACAACGGGAACGCCGAATTAGACGTGACCGCAAACCAGCCGCTGATGGCCAGCTTCAGCAACGACAGAAGGACGATCGTGATTTCGGCGGTCATGGTTCCGGTCCAACAAACGCCAGCGGCGCCGAGTGTCGTTGGAACTGGAGCCGGATCACAGAACCCCGCGCAGGCCCGACCGGCTGCAAACAGCGCCGCGGGCAATAACAATAATAATGTGCACCGCGTTCTGGTCGCAGTCGATCCCGCACACGGTGGCGAGGAGCGAGGCGCGGCCTTGACGGATACGCTGGCCGAGAAAGACGTTACGCTGGGATTCGCCCGGCTGCTGCGGCACGAACTGGAGATTCGCGGTTTCGCGGTTGCATTGCTGCGCGACTCCGATGCCACTTCGACTCTCGATCAGCGCGCCGCCGCCGCCAACGTTTCCCGCGCCGGAATCTACATCAGCCTGCACGCGGTTTCGCAAGGCAGCGGCGCGCAGGTTTACACCGCGCTGCTTCCGGTGGAAGGAACGAGCAACGGAGTATTTCGTACGTGGAATGCGGCGCAGGCGCCGGCGTTGCCGCTCAGCCGCATCGTCTCGGCGGCCATCGTTGCCGAGATGCAAAAAAGAGAATTCCCGGTTCGAGCTTCTTCCGCCTCGCTGCGGCCGCTCAACAATGTATTCATGCCTGCAGTCGCGGTGGAACTGGCGCCCGGAACGGAGGGCATCGCCGACTTGACCTCTCCCAATTATCAACAGCGGGCCGCGTCGGCGATTGCCGATGCGGTAGTCTCCGTCCGCGACCAACTTGGAGTACAGCCATGATGAGCACACTCATAGAAAAATCGGGTGATCGGGTCATCGGGCCATCGGGTGATCGAAGGTCAAAGGCTTTTGACTTTAGATCACCCGATGACCCGATCACCCGATCGCCCGATCAAGGGGTCCACCCATGATCCCCCGCCATCTTCTGATCGGTGTGGCTGCGCTGCTCGTGCTGGTGGTGGCGATGGGGATCTACCTTCGCCAGATGCGGCGTCAGGCAAAGGAATTGGAGTCTCCGGCAGCCAGCGCGTTGCCTGTCGCTCCCCCAGCCTCCGGTCCCACCGAGACGGTAACTTTGTATGTCGCGGATGACGCCGCCGGCGTACTGCGCCCGCGATCGGCGCAGATTCCTCTGCCCGGAGGACGCCAGCAGCGAGCCGAGGAGCTGTTGCGCGCGCTGCTCCGCATCTACCAGCAACCGGGCGCTCCGCATCCTCTGCCTCCGGCGGCGGACATCCGCGCCATCTACCTGGTCGATCCGGGCGCGGCCGTCATCGATCTGAATGCCGCCTTCGCCGACCAGCATCGCTCCGGCATCCTCAGCGAGCAGCTCACCGTGAATTCGCTGGTGGAGACGCTGGCCCTCAACGTTCCGGGCATCCAGCGCGTCAACATCCTGGTCGAAGGCCAGACGCGAGATACGCTCGCCGGACATGCCGACCTGAGCGATTCCTTTGATGTGACCACGATTGAGGGCAGTCAGTAATCTCATAATGAGATTTACTGTTTACCCTTGAGTTACTAAGACCTGTCTCCTGAAAATTTTTAATATCTCGGCCCTTTAGAATCAGTTGTTTAGGCTGAAATTCCCGCCAAATCTTTGAGTTTGAAGGACTTATATGCAAAATATTCCGGAATAAGGACTTATCGCGTTTGAAGCCTCCAAAAATGGTTTTGGGGCAGCTTCGAGGGCCATCTTGTTGGACGGACTTCGAAACTGCCCCAATCAGAGTTCTATTGTCGCGTGCGACGGGCCTTAAGTCAATGAAATTCGGTCATGGATGGTTGTTATAAGAGTGGGGTTTTCGTTGCTCTTTGCTCGGAGGGCCGCCTACAATCAGCTTATGGAAATCTCGTTTGCGCCGGAACTCGAAGCCAAACTCAACCGGATCGCCTCGCAAGCGGGTAAAGCGCCGGGCGAGATCGTTCGCGAGTTGGTTGCGAGCTACATTGACCATGAGGGATGGTCGAGTGTGCTGGCTTCCGTTCCTGTGGAGGAGGAAGAGGTCACTCCCGAAACGACGGCGGCGATCGACCGCGCCCGCGCTTCACTCGCTCGCGGAGAAGCCATTCCCCATGAAGACATCCGGCGCGAGTTCGGCCTGGGTAAATAACGGTTGGTAAATGACATCAGTAAATGACAAATGACCCCGCCCGAGCGGATCGCGGTTGTCTGGTCAACGGAAGCCCGAGCTGACCTGCGCGCCGTCGACCGCGAAACCGCCATGCAGGTACTTCACTGCGTGGATCGCTACCTGGCCAGCCGCACCGGCGACGTAAAGAAGGTCAAGGCTCCGCTCACCGGCTTCCGGCTCCGCTGTGGCGATTACCGGGTTTTCTTCGACCTTAAGGACGCGAACACAATTCAGATCACTACCGTCCGCCACCGCCGCGAAGCCTACCGCTGAAGTGCGAACGATTCTGCCGCTGCGCTCGAATCATTTCACACTCGTGGGAGGCCGGCAGAATTGGTGGCACTCGCGAACTCTAACTTGCCGATAGGTGACAGCTCTGGTAGTCTGCGTAGTTTTAACGAAGTGAGTTCCATTGCTGGAACATTTCCCCCGGATCGTTATTTCTGCCAGTTGCAAGAGCTGCGGCGTCCTGGCTTGCCGCCAGTCCGTTGCCTCCTGGTTCAAAGTTTTGCTTTAGGAGAATCTGAGGATGCGTCACTTCCTGTGTGCTTCCGTCTTGTTCTTAGTGTGCAGCCTTTCAGTCTTAGTTTTTTCAGTCTCAGTCTTTGCGCAGGATGCGCCTAAAGCGGAGATTTTTGCCGGGTTTTCTTATGGGAACTATGAGCTCATCCCAGGCAGCTCGAGCTTCACGAATCCGGATGAGACGATCTCGGGCAGTTCCAGCGTACGACTGGGCCTCTACGGATGGAATGGGTCGGTCGCGGTCAACGTGAACCGCTGGTTCAGCTTCGTGACCGACTTCAGCGGCCTCTATAGTGGTTCGTCGGCCTCGAACACCACGAAAGAGACTCTCATCTGCGGCCCGAGTTGCACCGAGACCATTACGATCGTGGACGTGGCTTCGCGTCCCAAGGTTCATAACTTCCTTTTCGGACCGCAGTTTTCCTACCCTCGCGGAAAAATCAGGCCATTTGCCCACTTCCTTTTGGGCATGGAACATCTGGATTTGACGCGATCGGAGAACGTAAGCAGTACGGGTGTCGGCTTCATATCGAGTGGGGCTCTTCCCGAGTCTGCGGGGGACAACGAATTTGCCATGGCTATTGGCGGTGGAGTGGACTACTCCATCAAGCACAACCTGGCCTGGCGGCTTGAGGCGGACTACCTGACAGGCCAGGGTACTGGTCAAAACCATGTACGCGTCTCTACGGGGCTGGTCTGGCGGCTGGGGAAATAGTTCGACTGCGCCGCCCTGTTAGAATTCCTTCGCATGATCTTTCGCAGCGACAACCGCACTCCCGAGCAGATTCGTCCCGTCAACATCATTCCCGACTTCATCTCGACGGCGGAAGGCTCGGCGCTGATTGAGATGGGGAATACCCGCGTCATCTGCACGGCTTCGGTCGAGGAATCGGTGCCTGCGTTCTTGCGCAATTCGGGCAAGGGATGGATTTCCGGCGAGTACGGGATGCTGCCGCGCTCGACGCTGACGCGCACCCCGCGCGAATCGGCGAAGGGAAGGCAGAGCGGTCGGACGCAGGAGATTCAGCGGCTGATCGGACGCTCGCTGCGCGCGGTGGCCGATTTGAAGCGCCTGGGCGAGCGGACCATCTGGCTCGATTGCGACGTGATCCAGGCGGACGGAGGCACGCGAACGGCTTCGATTACCGGGGCATTCGTCGCGCTGGGACTGGCGCTGCAGCGGCTGATCGATGCGGGCACATTGACCGCGGCTCCGATTAAGGATTTCGTGGCGGCTATCAGCGTGGGCATCGTGGACGGCGAAGTTCTTCTCGACCTTAACTACGAAGAAGATTCGCGCGCCGACGTGGACATGAACTTCGTCATGACGGCAGGCAATAAAATTGTCGAACTGCAGGCCACCGCGGAGCACCAGGTGTTCGACGACGCTCAACTGGCAAAGATGATGTCGATGGCGCGGCAGGGCATCCGGTCGCTGATCGCCAAGCAGCAGACGGTGCTTGGGACGCTGGCTTTGCGGCAGTAGCTCTTTGTGTGGTGGCGGGTCTCCGACCCGCCCTGGACGGGGCTGAGCCCCGTCCCCACACAGGCCGGTTGAGAACTGATTCTGTTCGCAGCAAGCGCCGTGGTTTAGAATTACCTGTCGTATTGCACTGCCAGGAGGACTTATGAAGCTTACCCCGGGCAAACTTGCCGGAATGAAGGCTGTATCGAATGAACGTGGCATAATCGCCGCCGCTGCCATGGACCAACGCGGCTCGCTGCAGAAGTCTCTTGCCAAGGAAAAGGGCTCGGCCGTCTCCGATGAAATGATGGAGGAATTCAAGATACTGGTGAGCGAAGTGCTAACACCTCATGCCAGCGCTATCCTGCTTGATCCCGAGTGGGGACTGCCGGCTTCGAAGCGGCGCGCGAAAAACGCCGGTCTGCTGCTGGCGTATGAAAAGACCGGCTACGACAAGACCGGACCGGGACGACTGGGCGATCTGCTGGATCATTGGTCGGCGCGCCGCTTGAAGGAAGCGGGCGCGAATTGCGTCAAGATTCTGCTTTACTACACGCCGTTTGATCCGCAGAACATTAACGACCAGAAGCACGCCTGGGTGGAGCGACTGGGCGACGAGTGCCGCGCCAATGACATTCCGTTCTTCCTGGAGTTCGTCACTTACGAAGAAGGCGTGGACGAGAAAGGCTTCGACTTCGCCAAGAAAAAGCCGAAGGCGGTCATCGAAGCCATGCGCGAGTTCACCAAAGAGCGCTATGGCGTCGACGTCATGAAGGTCGAAGTTCCGGTCAACATGAAGTTTGTGGAAGGGACCAAGTCTTTCAAGGGCGAAAAGGCCTACTCGAAACAGGAAGCGATGAAGCTGTTCCGGGAGGCGGCCGCGGTTGCGACCAAGCCGTTCATCTATCTGTCGGCGGGCGTGAGCAATGCCGAATTTACCGAGTCGCTGGAACTGGCGGCCGAGTCGGGCGTGAAGTTTAACGGCGTGCTCTGCGGACGCGCCACCTGGAAAGAAGGCATCCCGGTGTACGCGAAACACGGCGCCGATGCTTTCCGGAAGTGGCTGGAAGACGAGGGCGTGAAGAACATCAATAACGTAAACGACCGCCTGAAGGCCGC
>PLHP01000332.1:0-3292 GCA_003138955.1 Acidobacteriaceae bacterium
AATACTCGGACACACTCCTAGTGCCAAGTAGGTGCTGAGTAACTTGGACAGATCGGAAATCAACTCGGCCCCGGTGCCGAAATCCTCACTCCGCGACGGCAGACAAAGCAGTTGTTCGAGCCGAGGGTCGAGAGCGTTCGCGGTGTAGGTTCGACCATTGTGCTGATGAGCGAGTGCGATATGCTCTTGCCCTTGCTGCCAAAGAACAAGCTGGTTCCCTCGCAGCTGATCTATGGCACTGCCATCCGAGAAGAGCTCTCCCAAAGTGGGAACCGCTTTCGCCTGATCCGTTTCACCCGTCGACATACAACTTACCTCACCAGCGCAACCTCGCTTATCGAGCCGGGTTGCTACGACCAACTCACAGTGTGGCGGGAACGGTGCCGGGAGTGAAGATAACGTTGGTAATGGTGCAATCACCGAAGTTAAAAGGACAGAACGAATAGGCTAAGTTGACGGTCGGCGACGGCTCGCGGTTGAAGAACGATTTCGGGATGCCCGGCAGAAATCCACGCTTCGTCGCACCTGGCGTGGTACACATCCGACCATTTTCTCTAATGCTGCGATCGGCGATCGCGTTGCCAGCGTTCGGTCCAGCCCCAGCCGACGAGTTTCCTGAGCACGCGCCGAGAATCACCGCAAAGTAGGCTACGCCATCTTTTCCTGGGGCGTGTATGTGTTCGACATCACTCAGACGGCGGGCAGAAAACTTCCCACACTCACCTGCCAGCACCTTGATGACGGTTCTTCAAGATCAAGAATACTTCTGGCACGACCGCTGCTGCACGCCTGATAGTGCGTTCCCATCTCTCGGCCGGCTGCTGGACGTGGTGTGTTTGTCCCAGGGCCACCGCAGCGCGCGGCCACAATGGAACGGTTGCCCAGCACTCGCGGCCCCCACTCCATCCGTCCCTTCGACGAGCTCCATGACAAAGTAGCGATGACCTTCGTCCGTGGTGCCGCCAATCGAGCAGGCAGGCAATATTCTAATGCTCAAAGCCGGCCAGAATCTGGCGTTCTGCCGCTCTCAGCTTTTTTCAGGATCCCGATCATGGCGACGGGAGTAATAATTCGGGTGGATTTGTACTGTTTCAGGGAGAGGAGTTCCTTATCGCCGGTCACAAGGAACTCGGCCTGGCTGGCTTCAGCCAGCGCGAACAGATAACTGTCCTTGGGGTCCGGCGCGATGGAGCCGGAGGGCAGGTCACGACAAAAAAAAGAGAAGTCCCGAAGGCCCGCGGCGAGCAGCTCGGCCGCGCTGGCGCGAAGTCGCGACCGGAAAAACGGCCGGGCGGCGACATCGCGGACTTCCGCTATGAGCGCGTCACAGGCGACGAGCGTGAACGTCTTGCGCTCCCAAGCGTCGAGAAGCTTGGCTGGCGCGCCCAGAGGAGACAGAAGCGCTGAGAGCAGGATGTTGGTGTCGAGGATGAGGCGCATCAGGACCGTTTGGCGCGCTCCCGGTAGTGTTTCGCGCGGACGTCTTCGACGGCCTCGTCAATCATCTTCTGGAGTTCGTCCGAGGAAACGTCGGCGAAAGCTTTGCGGGCTTCGCGGACGGTCTGATGAAAGATACGCCAGCGGACCGCCTCCTCGATGAATTTCGAGAGATCACCCTTCTTCATGCCCTGGGAACCCAGAAAGGTGCGCAAGGCATGATCGGCCTCTTTGGACCAGGTAATGGTTAGACGGGTAGTTTCAGTCTCGGACACGGCATTTCTCGTCATATAAGCATACATCCATCTATCAGTTTAGATGATTAAGCGGTTTTGGACAAGGCGGCGTATCACCCGATCTCCTCGAGGAAAATCGCTCCGCCATTTGATGCGGGTTCTTTCCGCACAGCGTATCCGACTTTCTGCGTGCTGCGAGAAAAAAAGCGACTCCTGTGTCTGATCTCGCGGTTGGCCTAAAACGCGATACACGTGCAGTCGGTCGCGACGTGGATCTACTCGAACGGTTTGGATTACTACGCACCCGGTACGAGAAAAACCCTGGACATGGAAAACGGAGAATCGTTGAATCTCGTGCCGCGAAGTATCAACTCATAGCAACGATTTAGTCCACGAAGGCACGATGGTTGGCTCCCGCCAAGAAATCCGCGCAGATCATCTCAAGACAATAGCCGCGGGATTTGTCTGTGCCGAGCATCAGCGCCGCTGTCTCGATTGCCTGCTCAATAACAGGGATCTGGCTCTTGTACAACTTAGGAATCGATAATCTCCGCTTCTGTTTCCCGCAGGGTCAGTTCCTTCTCGGCTTCCCGCTTAAACTTCTCCTTGGTATCTCGCGGGTCTTGTGCAACCAGGTTGCACAATCGAAATGCTGACTGTCCTCGTTACCACTTAGCCCACGCTCAGACCAAAAAAGCAATTCGATGTTTGTGCACCCCGGGTGCACATTCGGGCCTGAGACGCACCCAGGGGACCTTCCCGAAAGTGTTTGCGTGCCAGAGAGTTCCCGGGGGCCTGTCAGCTGTTTGCGATTGCTCGGACTTTGCATCACGGACTATATTCGCTTTTCATTCGCTAAATGTCAAGCTCTTTTTTTATCCGGTCGGATTACATTTGCGGCCGATTTGCCCTCCGCTGTTGAGCCGGAATAACGTTCGCCTTCACCAGTGGCGGGAAGTTGCATAATGCTCCGGCACAGCGTCTCCACAATGCGCAACGCTTCCCTACAGGTATGACATTTGACGTCTGGTCCGCATGCAGGTAGGATATGGAATGTCCTAGTTGTACAAGAGGGATCATGTGGCCCCAAAAAGCGGGAGAAAGAGTCTCAAGAAGTCCAGGAAGGTGGAGAAGAGAGTCGATAACACTTCATATTTGACCGGCAAGAGGCGCGGCGCTGTACTTAAAGAAGAAGTTTGGTACGTAGGTAGCGAGGTGGTGAAATATAGTCTCGCATACATAAATCCACGCACTTGTGGCGTTGATAACGGGCGCGTGCTTGGTTACGACAATAGTCATGACTATAACCACCGGCATTTTATGGGAGAAGTTGCGGAAGTAGAGTTCCCTGGCTATGAAGCGCTAGCAGATCGTTTTCAGAAAGAAGTCGAGGTTCTCTGGAGGGCCGAAGATGAACAAGAACGTTAAAGTTCGCGTAACGGGCGACGGTGTAAAGGCTTTCTTCGATCGCGCCCGAGAACACGCTCGCAAACTGGATCGTGGCGAGGAGCTCGCACCTGAAATTACTGTCTCATTCGAAAACGCGAGCGACATGATGCGGGTTCTTTCCGCACAGCGTATCCGACTTCTGCGTGTTGCGAGAAAAAAAGCGACTCCTG
>PLHP01000332.1:3416-8770 GCA_003138955.1 Acidobacteriaceae bacterium
GGGATCTGGCTCTTGTACAACTTGCCACACACGTAAAGTGACAAATACTTAAGGCGAATATAACACGAAAGTAATCGTAGTATACTTTAGCGTCCCAAAGACGGCCTGTTCAGGTGCCCGGAAAGGATGCCCGGAAAGGTTCACGTCGCAGGCTCGGAGTCCGGGTAATCCGCCGCAACAGGCCATTGATGATGGGTTTTCGCGTCGAAGGTCCCGAGAGGCCGCCAGCAAAGGCTCAGATGGCCGATCAGACGACGACCGCCGTCGACGCCCGCTCGGTATGCCCCAATTCACACCGATCACTCGCGGAAAAAGCTAATATTCGCTAGACATAATAAGCTAATAATGGTACAACGTAATAAGCTAATTATTGCACGGCACAAAAAGCTAACCTGAGGAACCTCCGATGGCTACACCGCCAGAAAAACTCGCACAGTCTCTGGAAATTCTGGAGAAGCTCCAGACTTCCAGCGGTGCAGCCGCCATCCGCGCACGGGATTTGTCACGTACGCACCGGGAGCGCCTCCGGGCCAATGGCTTTCTCCAGGAGGTCATAAAAGGCTGGTATATCCCGATCCGCCCGGAGGAAGTGAGGGGCGAAAGCACGGCCTGGTATGCCTCGTTCTGGCGCTTTTGCGCTGCCTATCTGGAAGAGCGTTTGGGCACGGAGTGGTGCCTCTCGCCCGAACAGTCCGTGTCTCTGCACGCAGGTAACTGGACGGTGCCTCGACAGCTCATGGTAAGGTCGCCGCGAGCGCGCAACAAAATCACCAAACTCCCGCACGGCACATCCCTGCTGGATCTTCGCGCCGCACTGCCTGCCGCCGGAGACCGCGAGGAAAAAGAACGGCTGCGTATTTTCTCGTTGGAATCCGCGCTGATCGTGTGCTCTCCTAATTATTTTCCCAGCCATTCGACGGATGTCCGTACTGTGCTGCCGATGATCCGCGATGCCTCAGGCCTTCTCGCTCGGCTCCTGGAGGGCGGTCACACCGTGATTGCAGGCCGTCTGGCGGGCGCCTTCCGCAACATCGGGCGCGACCGCATAGCGGATGATATTGTGAGGACGATGTCCGCGGCCGGATACGATGTGCGGGAAAACGATCTCTTCACGGACAAACCGTCTCTGGTCATCCGGACCCGCGAAACTTCACCCTATGTGAACAGGATACGGTTGCTGTGGCAGAAGATGCGGGAACCGGTCATTGGGCGTTTCCCGAAAGCGCCGGGTCTGCCGCGCAATATCGAGGCATATATGAAGCGCGTCAACGATGCCTACGTCACGGATGCTTATCATTCCCTGTCGATCGAGGGCTATCGCGTTACGCGCGAGCTGATTGAACGCGTCCGCAGTGGCACATGGAATCCCGAAAGCAATGAAGGCGACCGGGAGCAGCAGAACGCCATGGCGGCGCGCGGCTACTGGCAGGCCTATCAGGCGGTACAGAATAGCGTCCGCAGGGTTCTGCACCGCGAGAATCCGGGTCTCGTCGCAGACGAAGATCACGGGACGTGGTATCGGGAACTGTTTGCGCCGAGTGTCACGGCCGGTCTGCTGAAACCCGCCGACCTCGCCGGTTATCGCAACGCCCAGGTTTATATTCGGAAGTCCATGCATGTGCCGCTGAACCGCGAGGCGGTGCGGGATTCCATGCCGGCCTTTTTCGATCTCTTGCGCGGAGAAACCGATCCGGCCGTGCGCGTGATGCTCGGGCATTTTGTGTTGGTCTACATCCATCCTTATATGGACGGAAACGGCCGCGTCGGGCGTTTTCTCATGAACGTGATGATGGCGGCGGGCGGATACCCGTGGACCGTCATCCCCGTCGGCGACCGCAATACCTATGTGAACGCCCTCGAAAAAGCGAGCGTTGGAGAAGACATAGGCCCCTTTGCGGACTTTCTAGCGGGCTTGGTCGGGAAACGGCTGGCGGGCGAACCGTTGCCGGCTGTGCCGAAAGCTTCTTCATAATTGGAGTGATAGGAAATCCGTCTGATGCACGCCAGAACCGCGGGTCCAGCTTACCATCTCTGCCATGCCGCACACTTTTCGCACAGGCGCTCGCAAGGCTCGTTGATTTGTCAGTGAGTTAAGACCGGCCACACTGAGGGATTGGGGAGGATTAGCTGCGAGTCTTGAAAGGGTTGAGAATCCGCACATCAAGGTGCCTAAAATCTCGTTCGTTCCTGGTCGCAACAATCAAACGATGGACACGTGCAGTAGCGGCAATCATAGCGTCCTCTAGCAACTGATCCGGTTTCCGGTCCATGATGCGGCCCCATTCCCGAAAGCACGGCGTATCCATTGGGAGGATCTGATAAGAGGCGGCCAACTGGTCTACCCAACGCTCGATCTCGTTCGCTCTCGATAGATCTTGATGCCTTGTCCGCTCAATCCCCGCTTGCAGTTCGCCCATCGTGACCGCTGAAAGGAACAACTGCTCCTCTTCCTGGTCGCTGAGCCAGCCGACCACCGTGCCGTGCGGACGCGGTTTTCGGAGCTCGGAAACGACGTTGGTGTCCAGCAGGTATTTGTTCACTTGAACTCCAATGCGGCACGNNCGAGCAACAAGGCTTTGAGGCCGGGACGGGCAGCCCTTTGCAGTCGGTTCCATTCCTCGATCGGCACTAAAACGGCGGCTTCAATTCCGCGACGGGTAACGACCTGCGGGCCCTTCTTGATGGTTGCATCCAAAAACTCACTAAAACGCGCCTTCGCATCTTGCACTTGCCACGAGGCCAAGCTTCACCTCCTTCGCACTACTCTATTATACTGACTAGTCATATATCTAGTCAATATCGCCGCCTGCTCGTCTGTACCCCTGCTCTTTCCATTAAGACTGCTTCAATCATTGGCGGACACCCTGTGGTGCTGGTTAACGCACCTGTTCACCGATTGGTTGTGGGGTGCGGCAGTTTTCCCGTTCCAATAGCTCTCCCCAGCCCAAGGCCATCGAAACTGAAACGCGTATCACGATGGAAATATTTCTCGTGCAAGATAGAGATCGGCATGTTGTTGGCTACAAGGGGAGAGAATACCAAGAAGATTTCAGAATTAGTGGCGGAGATCACAAGCCGCTGTGAGTCAGAGAAGGAGAAACAGCGGCTATCTGTGGTAGAAGAAACGAGAAAACCATATATCGATAGCTACCTACGAGCTATACATTTGCTTGTCGATGAACGGGAACGCGACGCAGCGGTAGCGGTCATGGTCAATGAAACAGTTCCGGCGCTACTCAAATATCACGCTGCTTAGGACGAGTTCGTGGACTTTCAGAAAACCAAAGGGACATCGCTGTCAAGCAAGCCGAGGTTGAAAGCCCCATTCTTGCAGATGAGATCTCAAGAACTGCCGGTAAACAGGCGAGTCCTCCACAACAAGGATTTGCATGGGCAAGATTCAGCGTGGCACGTCGTAGTCCAAACTCGATCAGGAGACCCAACCTTAGGGCTGCGTAGCACTTGGCGGAGGTTGCTGCATTCGTGCAGAACCAAGGCGTCGTATGATTTCCGGACTACTGTCTGCTGTGAAGACACTTGGCTTAGAAGAAAGGTGGCGATGTTGAGATTCTCTTGGCTCTTGCAGTTCACAAGGACGAGGGTTCACTCACAGCCAGCGCAAACGACTCCTTTGGAGATCTCAGGTTTGAAGCGGGATGGACTTACTTTGGTCACCTCGCCGGAAGACACCAACAATCGTGAAACTGTGCCCGGCAAGGTCGGAGAAGGTCAGGGAGCGGGCCGCCAGATCCAGGTATTCCGAGGTTCTCCCGTCCGCCCAAGTTGCTGAAACGGAAAAAGCGAAAAAGGACACGTTAGTTACATTGCCGGTTTCCCTCTCCTCAGGCATGATCGGGAAGATGTGGGAGATCGAACAGCTTGTGGGCTTGGACTCGCTGGACAGCACTCCGGAGTCGATTTGCGCCTGCGTGGCCAAGATCTTTCACGTAAAAAAAACGGAAGTCGCGCTGCTGGAGCTTGGTGGAAGGCTGCTGAACTTCCTCTACCCCGCTGAGTTGAAAACGGCGGGGGCGATCCCTCTTTCCAGTTCGGCGGTAGCGGCTCGCACGGCGCGGACCAAGCAGGCGGAGCTTTTCAATGGCTTCACGCAAGTAAAACATTTCAGCATCTTTGAACTGGTCAAGCTGGGCGACAGCGGACTGGACGAGCAGGTAATTCAGAAGCTCATGTCTGTGCCAGTTCTTGCCCGGAACGGAGAAGTAATTGGCGTGATTCAAGTCTCCCGCAAGGCCCCACGCCCAGCCGCGGCGGGGGACTTCACCCCCGACGATCTCCGGAAACTGGAATCGGTTGCTTGCTTCGTGGGAAGACTGATGGCCAAGGGCAGAGGCATTGCCCAGGCAAGCTCAGGCTAGATGGACTTGCGGATTGTTGACGCAACATCGCCTTTACTCTCATTGACCGAGCGCCGGAGTCGTGAGTGTGACGGGTTGCCTGGACATTTTCTATCCCCAAATTTTTGCTGATTTTGAAGGAAATCGACTTTTTCATCAGCCACTCGCGATTACATTAACAATCATCCAAAGATTGCATAGCGACTGACAACATTTGTCAGAGTGATCCACGAACGCTGTGACAAATGTTGTCAATCCAGGCTGCAGCGGTCAAAGGACCTCCTCTCAAGCACAGCCAGCGCAAACGATTCCTTTGGGAAATCTCAGGTTTGAAGCGGGATGGAACTTTGGTCACCTCGCCGGAAGGCCGGACCCTCAATTGCAACTAGAAGGGGCTACCTCGGACTCGGATGGGGAGGGACCCAAACAAATGCAGAGACAGAAGGGCTTTTCGCTGATCGAGTTGCTGATTGTGGTGGCGATCATCCTAATTATTGCAGCGATTGCTATCCCGAACCTGCTACGGGCGCGCATTGCGGCGAACGAGGCGTCCGCAGCGGCGTCGATTCGCACCGTCAACACGGCAATGATTTCTTACAACTCCAGCTACCCGACAGTAGGCTTTGCGGCCAACCTGACCGCTCTGACGGGCACCTGCACCGGCACCGTGGTTCCCACCTCGACTAGCGCCTGCTTGATCGACTCGACGCTGGCATCGGGCACCAAGAGCGGTTACAGCTTCGTTGCGGCCGGCACGACCAGTGGCTATGCTGTGTGGGCAAACCCGCAGCACGTGAACACTACGGGCGTGCGCGCCTTCTGCTCGGTCGCAGATGCTGTGGTCCGCACCAACACCGCTGGAATCACCACCTGCGCCGGAAGCGAGACCCCGCTGCAGTAAGTTTGGATTTGGCAAGGTACCTGGGGAGGGTACAAGCCGGAAAGAAGCAGAGGAGAAATCCTCTGCTTTTTCTTAGTGCGCCCGGCAGGGCGCACTCA
>PLHP01000143.1 GCA_003138955.1 Acidobacteriaceae bacterium
CACAAATTTCTGAATTCTTACCCCCCGGTTGGCCCACATCGTTGAGCGTGGAGGCGAAATAACGGGGGTGGTCCCACTCAAGCCCGGGTGCCCCACACATTCCCGTCCTTTGCGAATGTGTGGGTGTCTGGGCGGGTGCGCCACATTACGCGGGAAGTATAACGCGGGTTTGTCTGATGGCTGACGGCTGATGGCTGATGCCTGACGCCTTTCTTGCTACACTTCCAATTCATGCCCGTCGTCACCTACCTCGAGGCCATCCGCCAGGGAATCTGGGAGGAAATGGAGCGCGACCCAAGCGTCTTTTGCCTGGGCGAGGACATCGGCATTTACGGTGGCGCTTTCAAAGTCACCGAGGGCCTCATCGACCGCTTTGGCCCGGAACGCGTAATTGATACGCCAATAGCGGAGTCGGCCATCATGGGCGCAGCCTTCGGCGCTGCGCTTACGGGGATGCGCCCCGTGGCCGAGTTCCAGTTCATGGACTTCATCGGCTGCGCCTTCAATCAGATCGTCAACATGGCCGCCAAGGCGCACTACCGTTGGGGAGCGCCGGCGCCGCTGGTGCTGCGCGGTCCAAGCGGCGGGAATGTGCACGGTGGCCCGTTCCATTCGCAGAATCCTGAGATGTGGTTCGTGCACGCCCCCGGCCTGAAAGTTGTTTGTCCGGCGACGGCCTACGATGCCAAGGGACTGATCAAGGCGGCCATCCGCGACAACAATCCGGTGATTTTTTTCGAGCACAAGTATCTTTACCGCAGAATCAAAGAAGAAATTCCGGGCTCCGAAGATGACTATATAGTCCCGCTGGGCAAGGCGCGGGTCGCGCGCGAGGGCCATCATCTCAGCGTGATCACCTACGCCGCCATGCTATATACCGCGCTTGAAGCGGCCGAAGTTCTTAGCAAAGAAGGAATCGAAATTGAAATCCTCGACCTGCGCACGGTCTCGCCGCTCGATCGCGAGGCGATCGCGGCCACCGTGAAGAAGACCAGCAAAGTCATCATTCTTCACGAACACGCGCGCACCGGAGGACTGGCCGGAGAAATTTCCGCGATCATCAACGAAGAAGCGTTCGACGACCTCGATGGCCCGATTGTCCGGCTGACTTCGCTCGACACGCCGGTTCCGTTTTCTCCGCCGCTCGAGGAGTTTTTCCTGCCCAAAGTGTCCGATCTGGTGCGCGAGGCCCGCCGGCTGCGGGCTTACTAACCCCCGCGCTCTCGGCTCACGCCTCAGCCAATCATGCGTTCTGCTCCCGTCTGCGCTGCTCTCCTGTTATATATAGTAAAGAGCGGGCCTGATCTTCCAGGTTCTCCGAGGCTCTGAAATGCGCAACTTCATTCTGGGGATTGTCATCACCATTCTGGTTCTGCTGATTGGCGGCCTTGGCCTCGCCCTGCTGGGCTTCTTGCCGACTCGGGCCAACGTCGCCCCTCCTAAGATGGAACGCCACATCGCCATGAGCGCGCTCGACAATTCGGTGGAGCGCCATGCTCCCCGCTTGAACAATCCCGTGCCGCCCACGGACGAGAATCTGATCGCGGGTCTGAAGATTTTCGCCATGAATTGCGCGCTTTGCCACGGCGGCATCGACCGCCGGCCCTCGGCCCTGGAGAAATCGTTCTATCCGCCGCCGCCGAACTTCATTCTTCACCCCCCGGATGATCCGGAATGGCACCTCTTCTATGTGATTCGCACCGGCGTCCGCTATACTGGCATGCCCGCCTGGGACAAGACGCTCTCCGAGCCTGACATCTGGAAACTCACGGCGTTCCTCACCCGCGTAGACAAGCTGCCACCCGCAGTGCAGGACTATTGGAAGAAATCCACCGGCGTGAACGCTCCAACCGGCGAGCCGGAAGGACACGACCACAAGTAGGAGGAGGTTGTGTGGAAGCGGGGCTCTGCCCCGTCAGGACGGGGCAGAGCCCCGTCCCTCCACAGACCCCTACCCCGGCGGATAGCCGAAATTGATGGTGAGCACGGTTTGAGTTGCGGCAGGGTGGCCGTTGACCGTGTAGGGTTGGAATCGCCACTGCTTAACTGCCGCGATTGCCGCCCGGCCCAGAATAAAATATCCCCGAACAATTTTCAGATCTTCAACGGTGCCATCGCGCCCGACCCGCGCCTGTAGTATCACCGGTCCGTGAAGTTTCTGCGCTAACGCTTCCGGTGGATAGACCGGATCGATGGAGTGAAGCAGCAGAGCCCGTGCGGTTTCTTCGCTCACGGCTACGGGTTCGCTAATTTGCTGAATGGCAGGCGGCGGTTGCGGCGCGGAGACCGGCATCATTTGTGCCGGAGTCACCGCCACCATCACCGGCGGGGCAATCGGCGGCGAGTTTCTCATACTTTCGGGAATCGCCGCTCGTTGCACGCGGATGGGCGCCGGCTCTTGATGCTCAAACACCGGCACGGGCAGCGGAAAATCCGGAACCTTGGGTAAAGGCGTGCGCGCTTCCGTCAGCGTGGACTCGGTTGGAACCACCCCCAGCGCCGCTGGCTTTGCATTGGGACCGGGATCTCTGCTGAAGTACGCATCCTGTTGCGCGTCGCTCCCGGCGGAAGCGACGGGTAACGCGCCGGTTTGCTTCTGATAAAAAAGCGCCGCCACCGATTCCCGCAAAACACGGAACATTCCCTCTGGCGTCTGCGACAGATATTCGATGCCCTGGCGCGATCTCCACAGGAAAAAGGCGGCCGCAAGCACAAGCAGCGCGGCGCAAGCTCCGCGGAACACCAGCGTGTGACTATGCCGTTGAGGCTCTTCTTCGGCTTCGGCGCTTGCAATTTCGCCGCAGCCGTACCCTGCATTCGCTTCCGGGAAACCGGCTGGCGGATCTTGCTCCGGCGCCTCGGCGCCGTGGGAAACTATGCTCGGGCCTTCGCTGCTCGCGTCGGCTTGCCCGGACGACTCTTCAGCATCCTTTGCGCTCAACGGTTGCATCTGCTCACACGCCTTCGCCAGCACGGCGTTGGCTTCCTCGACAGAAATTGGACGAAAGACCAGAAAATCCAGCCGGTTGTCGCGCAGTTCCGCCGGCGTGGGGTCGCGATCGACGATGGCGATGGCCACCGTCTGGCGGTTCGGCGCGGACTCGCGAGCACGCTTCAACAGGAAGCTCGCCTCCGGTTGGTCAGCCCAGTCCGCAATCACGCACGAAAAGGCTCGCGTCTTCCCTTTTTCGATGGCCGTAAAGATGTCGGAACAGACTTCAACGCGGATCCCTGTACTTTCGCAGGCCGTCTCCAGTGCGGCGTTCGTGTCGGCGTTTTTTGAAAACAACAGGGCGCGGAAAGCCATCGCGGCAACAGCTTATCGGGATTTTCGTCTCCGCGACAGGTAACCAGTGGGTAGTACACGCCCGGAATCTGGCCGTCCCGCTCGTAAACCCAGGATTCCTAGACACCGGATTCCATTCCAGCACCGGTGACCTTCGTAACCTGCCGCCCGTCCCACCGTAACAATGTCAGATCTCAGCCCAGTCTCCGGATAACTCATGGCGCAGCATCTGCTGCCGTTCCTGCATGTTCCGCTGAAAATCCTGCAGTTTCTTATCCAAATCTTTCAAGTCCATGCCGCTCGAACCGAACGCCTGCTGCGCCTTCTGCATGATGGCCGGACCCAGGCGGGCGAGTACCTCCTCTTCGGCGCGGTTGATCGCCTGCTCGGTCTCCAAGCTGAGCTCGGGACAGTCAAAGCTCTCTTCCTGCAGGCTGCCGGAGTCCTTCTTTTCAGGAAGAGTCAGCGTCAGAGTCTGCTCTTTCTTCTCGCGCACCACCGTCACGGACGCCGCGCCGCCCGACGACGACCGCAGAGCATGCGTGAAATCGGATGAATCGTGCACCGGCTGGTTGTTGACCTTGACGACCACATCTCCGGCGCGGAATCCCGCCTTTTCCCCGCGGCTGCCTTTTTCCACCGAGCGCACCAGCACGCCCTTGCCGCCCTTGACGCCAAAGAAATCTCCGAGTTGCGGAGTAATGTTTTCCACCATCAGCCCGCTGCGCATCCCGGAGTGGACGACAACTACCGAGACAGGCAAGTCGAACTCCGGCAAGTCCGGCATCTTGGGCATCTTGGGCATCTCGAACTTACCGCTCTGATCCCACCCCGTCGACTTGTGCCGGTCGGCGAGTTGCAGCTTGATGGTCAGTGGTTGACCGTCGCGGCTGATGCCGAGGCTCACGACGCGGCCGGGCGGGGTTTCCTTAATCATCCGGCGCAATTGGGCGGCACTCTCTACCGCGGTGCCGTTCAGGCTTACGATGACGTCGTGCTCGTGCAGTCCGGCTTTTCCGGCGGGAGCGTCCTGGTCGACCATGGTGACCTCCGCACCGTGCTCTTCCTTGAGCTTCAATTCTCCCAGCCGCTCCGGTGAAACATCGGCGATGTCCACTCCGAGATAGGAAGATGCGCCGCCTTCTTCTGCGTCGTAGCTCCAGTCCCAGCTTGCGCCCATGCGATCAAGGTTCGACGCGGCGTTCAGCTCCGCTGGTTGCGCACTGGCGACGAGCGTAAAAAGAAACGAGCAAAGCAGGAAACGATGGATCATAGTGCCTCCTGAATAAAGCCACTAGTCGTTGGTCGTTAGTCGTTGGTCGCTAGCAAACTTTCGCAGTCGGCAGCGAATGCCGGACGACTGACGACCGACGACTAACGACTATTTTTCATCCCGCTAGCAAACTCTCGCAGTCGGCAGCGAATGCCGAACGACTAACGACTGACGACTGACGGCTGACGGCTGACGACTGTCTTTCCTCCCGCTAGCGACTGACGCGGCGGAAATTTACATTCCCAGAATTCGTCCGGACCTTCAACACCGGTCCGCCTCCATTGAGTTGACCTTCAGCAGTCACTGTTTTCGGCCCATACGGTCCGCCTTCACTGGACACGCGAATATCAGAGAAGTCGCTGTGGATGGTGTGGCCATTGGCCATTTCGATCTCCGCTCGAATGGAGATCGCCAGGTCATTGGCAAGATAGACGGTGATGTCGCCGGCCGAGGTTTCAAGGGTGGAATTGCTGCGACTGGCGGCGCCGGTCGATGAGAGCAGCTTCACAATGATTCCGCCAGCCGAAGTTTCCGCCTGCACCGACGTCGCTCCGTCCAATTGAATACTGCCTCCGCCGGTCTGCGCCTGCACACGCCCTTTCGCGGAAGCCAGCCGAATGCTGCCCGCACCGGTTTCAATTTGCGCGGCCCCTCCGATCTCGCCCAGGTCCACGCTGCCGCCGCCGGTCGTGGCTTTCACCGGCCCGCTGCACTTGTCCACCCGAATACTGCCTCCGCCCGTCTCCAGCACCGCGCCTTGCAGGCCGGAAAGAACGACTACGCTTCCCCCTCCACTTTCCGCCTTGATCTCGCCCTTGGCGGATGCAACCTTGATATTTCCTCCGCCTGTCTGGAGAGTCACATTGCCTTCCACGCTGCCAACCTCAATCGCGCCCCCGCCGGTCTCCGCCGTTACCTCGCCGCCGATATCATCCAGGTGAATATTTCCACCGCCGCTCTCGAGTTCGACACGTCCGGCAATCCCGGCCGCGTTTACGCTGCCGCCACCGGTCTCGACCTTGGCGGACTGCAAGTTCCGCGGCACATTGATGACAAACTCATCGGCGCACTTGGAATCCCGCCGGCTCGACTCCGCCACGATCCACGCCGTGTCTCCCTTTACGGAGGTGTTGATCTTGTAAGACTCAAACTCGTGGCGCGCCTTCTCTTCTGAAGATGTATAGGCTTTGCGATGAATGACGTATGTAATCCCCGCTTGCGATCCACCCTGAACCTTTACCGACCCTGCGGCCAGTTTCACCCGCAGATTCTTCGCCGCACCCAGGTCTCCAGTCATTTCCTGGACCCAGTTGCTTCCTTCGCGATAAACCCGAGCTTCCTGGCAGAGAGCCACAGATTCCAGCGCCGCCAGCAACACTCCGACGCTGACGAATTTTATTGCGTGCTTCAATGAATGTCCTCCTATGTACAGTCGTTAGTCCTCAGTCGTTCGGGATTCATCGCGGGGCCGTGGGTATTCGCTCACGACCAACGACTAACGACCAACGACCTTTCCTAATCCATCTCCGGCATCTGCGCCAGCATCGTATGCGCCTGCGAGCGGATCGAGGCGTTCTCATCCGTCCGCGACACCCTGGTCAGCACCGATCGCACATTGCTATCTGCTTTCATCGGCTCCGCCAGTCGCAAGGCCAGCATCCGAACGCCCGAGTTGGTGTCGCTGGCCAGCGCCCGCAGAACTACATCCCGCACTCGCGCATCCTGCCGCACAAAACCACTCAGCCCATCCAGCGCCTTCAAACGCACACCCGGATTCGAATCGTTCTGCAAGGCATACATCAGCGCCTCCCGCACCCGCGAATCGTCGGGCGTCTGCGTCAGCACATCCACCGAGTCCATCCGCACTCCCGAGTTGTAGTTGTTGCGCGCTGCAAACAACAGCAATTGCTGGATGCGCTGGTCGTTCAAAGAGCCTTGCGCTTCCTGGGTCGAAACCGTGTCGTACTTGATGCTCACCTGATTCGATCCCGGCTCCTGCGTCACCGACCGGATGCCCGCAATGGCAGACGACTCCAGCGCCTGCGGCGGATTGCCCGATCCGAGCGAGCCCGTTGCCACGCCTTCCCCGCCGCGTGCGGAGAGAAAGTTATAAGTCGCGCCGATGCCTCCGGCAAATCCAACGATGAAAATCGCCGCTACCAGTGCCGGCGCCATGCGAATCTGCCGCAGCCAGTTCGCGGGCTCGATGATCAGCCGATGCCAGAGCCCTCCCTGCCGCGTCGTCTCCAGCGCTTCCTGCAGACGCATCCGCGAGGCCGCCAGCAGGTTCGGAGCCGGCTCCGCCACCATTTCCGAAAACGTAGCGTGGAACTTGCGCGTCGCCTTCAACTCCGTGGCGCACTCCGGACACCGCGCCAGATGCTGCTCGACCTCGTAGCGGGCGTCGTCCTCGAGCTCGTTGTACACGTAGAACAGAATATTTTGCCGCACCCAATCACATTTCATTTCCGTATCCCTTCGCGGGAACCAATTCCAAACTCATCGCATCTCCGCCAGCGCCACGCGCAACTTTTGCGTCGCGCGAAACAACGTATTCTTCGCCGTCTCCTCCGTCGTATTCAGCATCTCGCCCACCGTGCGCAATTTCAGCCCGTGATAGTGTTTCAACTCGAAAACCATCCGCTCGCGAGGCGTTAGTCCCGACAAGGCCGCTCCGATCTTCCGTCCCAGCTCCCGCCGCATCAAATCGCGTTCCGGATTCGCTCCCGAGCGCGCATCCGCGAACTGCTCCAACCGGCTGTACTCTTCACCCGACGCGTCCACCGCAACCGGACCATCTTCCTTGCGCACATTCCGTTTCCGCAGATGATCGAGGCAGAGATTGGTGACGATCCGGTAGATCCACGTGTAGAACGAACACTCAAAGCGGAAACTGCCGAGATTCTTGTAGGCCTTGAGGAAGGCCTCCTGATAAACGTCCTGGGCGTCGGACTCCGATCCCGTCAGATGCAGCGCCAGCCGCAGCACCGACTGATCGTAGTGACGCACCAGGACCTCGAAGGCCGCACGGTTGCCCTGCTGCGCCTCGCGGATCAGACTCGTGTCGTCAATGCGGTTGCCCTGCGCTGCCAAGGAGCCCCTCATATTCCCATACAACGTGGGGTTCTGGTTGCCGCTGTCGCTGCCCTGTGCCGCCCGCCTCGAACGGTAATTGTCGCCAACCGGAATTGCGATTGCATAAGAATCGGCCGGCATGGTCTTTCTCTGTCCCCTACAAGTGATCCCAATCCTTCGTTCTTGCCTTGCACAGAAACAGACGGGGCAGCAGCCCGAACGTTAGCAGATTATAAGGAGTTGGCCACTGGTTTGCTTAACAGTTAGTCTGTGTAGGGCGGGCGCCCTCGCAATTGTCATCCTGAGCGAAGCCGGGTGCCCCTCGATAAGAG
>PLHP01000194.1 GCA_003138955.1 Acidobacteriaceae bacterium
GACCTGGCGCGGTGCGACCCGGCACCATGAGATGAATCTTTGATGTTCGATAAGAGAGGGCTGCCCAGGCTGGCAGCCCTTTTATTTGCGTCCGGACCCCTACCACATTTTTCGCCCGATAAAGTCTTCAACCTGTTGGAACGTGAGCCCCGCAAGACTTCGGCGACGGCCATATACCCGCGCCGTGCCCGCCATACCAGGCCTCAGCGAACCGCCTGTGTTGTCCACGAGCAGGTCAAAGACATAGAACCTCGGCGCGCGTTGGCCCTTATACTTGCTTAGATCAATCAATCCCGAGGCAATCTCCGACGAAATGGGTGCTACCGCAACCGTTCGGGCGTCGTGGCGTCCGACCATTCCATCGACTTGCAGGCGGGCTGGCGCGTCCTCTTTTAGTTTGTACATTTCGAACTCGGAGACATAGATCCGCGCCCGCAGACGACTTACGTCTGCGACCTCCGCCAGTTCGGTACCTTCCGGTACGTACCTTCCTACCTGGTCGCGGACTCTCGGCGTGGTTACCACCCCGGCTATCGGCGTGCTGACCTCCAAGTGAGCGGCTTCGGACGCATAGTCGCCAGTCAGTCGGGTCAGCCGGGTGCGCTCTTGTTCCGCGGGACCGAAATCAGCGTAGTGCAGGATCGCTGAATTGGCCCGACCGGTTGCCATCTTCAACTCCGATTGGCTGCGCGCCAGCTTCGAATCCAACGCAAGATTCCGAAGCTGCACCAAAGGCGCACCCGCTGCAACCTGCTGACCTTCATCGGCATACACGCGGGTCACCATGCCGGGGACGAGCGCTCGCACCACTGTCGAGTTCGAAGGTTCGAGGACGAATCGTCCCGTGGCTGAGTCATGCCACAGCGGCAGCAGCGCAAAAACAACGGCGACCGCGGCGATGGCCAGCTTGCGGGCCGGTGTAAACCAGGCACGGATACGATCTCGTTTATCCAGGTAAACAAATTTCATAAAGCTCCAAAGGGTGCGAAGCCGGCCCCGAAAGATCATGAACGCCGTCCCGTATTCAAAAAGGAAGCCCCAATCCGCGCTGAAGTTGCGCGCGATGTTACCGATGAAACTGGCAAAGACGTACAATATCGTGTAGCTATAGAGTCCCGAAAGGATTGCGTACACCACATATCCTGGACGGCGGCGCTTGGGCACTCTCGGCACCTCTACCGGGAGGCGCCAGATGTTTCGCTTTACCCACGATGACAGATAAAGCGTCGAAGCTTCCTTCAGATCCGGAATCCCTAGAAGATCCGTCATAATGTAGTAACCGTCGAGCTTTATAAGCGGGTTCCAGTTGACCAGCACTACCGCAACTCCGGTCAAGAGGATGACGGTGTAGGCAAAATCGTGAATCGCGGTACCCGGGGACGTTCCCCACCAGATCGGAGTGGCCACTGCGCAAAGCATCAGTTCGGCCCAGACCCCAGACACCGTGATGATTAAGCGCTCAAAGCGACCTCCGAGTACCTCGGCTTGCGTAGTGTCCGTGTAGAACGCTGGAGTCAGGTAAATAAGAAGGAACCCCATGGCAGGGACATTTGCGCCGTAGTGCTTGGAGGTGAGTCCATGGCCGGTTTCGTGAATGGCGATCAGCACCGATCCGAGGATCCAGAAGACGGCCACGTCGAACCAGCTCTTGTGGGCAAAGTTGTAGAACTCCCACGTATCCCGGCCAACCTCGCTCCAATGCGTGATGCAAATCCCCGCGCTGAAAGCAAAGGCGAGCAGCGTCAGCACGACGAACCACGGCTTGTAAATGAACCCGATTGTCTCGTACAGCCAGGTCAGGAACCGGTCCGGGTTCACTGCCGGGAATGTGATCATCGACAAGTCGCCCCACTTACTCTTTTTTTTCTGCAGCCGCCGCCTTTCGTCGGCGGTTTTCTGCATGAGCTTCACGTTCTTTTCCTGCGGCGTCTTGTACCAGAAGTTCATGGCATCTATTTCGGCAGCGAAATCTCGCACCGTGTCTTCCGTGTACTCAACCCCCGTTTCCCGCGAATAGATTTGGGCAATGTCAGCATAGGACCGCTGCCCATCGAAGAGTTGAATCAGATTCCAGCTAGCTGGCGGAAAATTGAACATCGCGTCCATCCCCGGGACGAATGCCCGAACCACCGGCTGGCCTTCCTCGATGTGCTCCTTGAATACGACTTCCGGATGAACCCGCGGATAACGCTGGCTGACCAGCTTTGCTGGCATCTCCGGCAGCGCAACGTTTAGGGCCTGGCTGATGTTCATCGCAGATTCTCTAGGCTCACGCTCGCGTCCATGCCGGCCCGCAGCAAGCCCGGATTCCCTTCGAGTTCCACTGTAACTTCGATCGTGCTGCTGGCGGGATCGACGACGGGGCTCACTTCCAGCACTTTGACCTTGTATTTTTGGTCCGGCAGATCTGGAGTCATCATCGGCAGTTCTTGACCCTTTTGGACTCGCCCGATGAATTTCTCAGGCAAAGTAAACCGCATGCCCAACGGGCCCTCGGCCGTCACCCAGAACAGCCGGTCTCCCTTGGCGACCTGTTGTCCCTGGCGCACGTAGCGGCGGGCCACCACGCCAGAAAAAGGTGCGCGGATCCGGGTCTTGTCCAGTTCCAGTTCCAGGGAACGCTCCGACTGGGTGGCATTCGTGAGCAATTCGCGAACCCGCCGGACGTCCCACGTTTCCGATTCCGCCTTGAACTTGGCGTGCTCGAGTTGCTCCTTGGTGAGGATCTGGGCATCCCACATTTTCTGGGCGCGGTCGTAGTCAGACTGCATGACCTTAGCTTCAGCTTCCCAGTTCTTCAAGTCAGCTTCGATGCTGCGGGTCTTGGCGCGGGCCGCCTCCAAGTCGGCCGTCAGTTGCCGGTCATCCATCTGCGCCAGCAGGTCCCCGGCGTGAACGTGGGCGCCCGCCTCGGTCCGCAGGTCGGCGATTACGCCATCGCGCTGCGCCAGCACGTCAAGCTGGTGTTCCACAATCAGCGGACCTGAGACCGTGATGCCACTCTCAACCGCTGGAACGCTCGCCGTCGGAGCAGGCGCCGCCCCTCCCGAAGGCCGTGTTGAGGGAGCGGCTGCGACTTCCGCGCTCTTCTCGGAGCAGGCCAGCCAGGGCAGCAGAGCCGCGCCCAGCAGGATCAGAGCGAGATGGTTCGGTTTTCTATTTTGCATTTCCTCACACTCCAAACCACGACCATACTCGTGAATAAATCCACAAAAGCGGTCCGCGAAACAGGACATAACCAGCCGGATACCATCCCGCGCGCACTTTTCCTCGTCCTTCCATGCCGGCCCGAATTGCTCCGTCGGAGTTCGGCAGCGCAACGCGCGCGAAAAACACTCGCGAATCGCCCTGCACTACCCCCCTGGGGCTGACGACCGTCACGTCGCCGCGAAAGATTCGTGTGGGAAAACTGTTGAGCTTGATGGCAGCGCGCGACCCGACGCGCAGCAGGCCGGAATCGATATCGTCGATCGCCACGTCTGCGATGGCCCGCGAGGTATCAACTACTTCGGCGAAGGTGTCTCCATACTGCAAGCGCTTTCCGACCAGGTTTTCCACGTGGGGCGTCGCCACGAAGCCGTCGATCGGCGACCGCAATCGCGTTTTGTCCAACAGTTCCTGGGCCCTTGCGAGTTCCGATTTCCAGAAGTCAGCCTGTATCCGCTGCACGCCGGCTTCGCTGGCATCATTCGCTGCCAGCGAACGATTCATCTGCAGCAGCGCGGTCTGATACTTGGCCTGAGCCTGGGCGAGCGCCGAGCGCGCCTGCCAATCCGCAAGGTCCGCGATGACCTGGTCACGGGTGACGTGTTCACCTTCACGCACGTACACTCGGCTGACCACACCCTCTACCTCGGGCTGTATCTGCGCGGTGTGCACCGCGGCCACGACGGCATCTCCGTCCACTCGCAGCGGCAATGGAAATCCCGCCAGGAAGATCAGGACCGCGGCGGCGGTAGCCATCCAAAAGGTGCGTCGCCGTTTTCCCATGGCCATAAACTTCCGTTTCTTCTCCAGTACCGGCTGCAGCATGGAAATGAACGGCACTTCCTTGTACATCTGCGCATTGCGCAGCGCGACCGTCGCCTGCCCGGCGAGCACTTGCAGGATCTCCAGGTGGGCGTTCGAAAGAAAATCCGGATCCGCGCTTTCGATGCCGAATATGCCGACTCGCCCGGTGTCGTCGGTCAGCGGGATCGCGTAGAACCCCCGCATCCCCGATTTTTCGAAATAACTTTGGAACTTGGCACGGGTTTCCTCGCGGGCCGCGTCAATTTCGGTGCCATGTTGCCGAACGTGCACCACCTCTTCGGAGAGCATGGCCCAGCGCAGGATGTCGTTAAGCGGGGCGATGTCAGGCGCGTCGGCGTCCAGTTGCGTGACACCAGTGACGGCACTGAGCTTGTACTTTCCACCGCGTTCGAGGCTGACGGCAGCGCGTTCGTAGGGGATCACCGCCTGCGGCGCATTGACAATCGTCTGAAGAACACGTTCCAGGTTCAGGGTGGAGGTGATCTCGTGGCTGACGGTCACCAGCATTTCCAGGATTTCGACTTTGCGCTCGGCCGCCAGGAGGCTGGAATTGTGGAGAGCGTTGCTGGCCGTTTCACAGATGTTGGTCAGCAGGAACTGGTCGTCGTCGTCGAAAGGGAGTCCGTCAAGGCGGTTAACCGCCTCCACCACCCCCACCAGATTCTCGTGCTCCAGCAGCGGCACTGCCACAATCGAGAACACCATGCCTTCCTCGATCCCCGCATTGCGCTTCTGCAAGCGTTCGTC
>PLHP01000192.1:0-13315 GCA_003138955.1 Acidobacteriaceae bacterium
GAAGCTTGTCTTGGCGTCGGGCGCCTGCGCGGTCAGCAGCCAGCCTTCCCCGTAAGGATCGCTCAGCGCCAGCTTGGGATTCTTAATGACCGCTTCGTTGATGTCAGACACGGTGCCCTCGATCGGCGAAACCATATCAACGGCGCAGTCGTCGCGATAAAGTGTGCACATCTTCTGGCCCTGGCGAATCCACTGGCCGCGTTGCGGCAGCGTGATGCTCTCGATCGTGCCGGTCAGTTTCGCGGCAAAATCATCCATGCCGACCCGCACCAGGTTGGGACTCTCGCTCAGTGCCCAAGTGTGACCGGGGTGGTAGCGCAGGTTCTCCGGAACTTCGAAGCCACCGACCACGGCTGGCCGCAAGCGCGGCGCCTCGGCGTGTTTCGCTGGGGCGACCTGCAACTCCGGTTGTACAATCGCGTGACGGGTGCGGAAGTAGTCAATCAACAAGAAGGTTGCGAAGAAGAAGAGAACCAGTAGGACTGTCATAAGTCACCTCGTCGGAGGGCCGTCTAGCGAGCCACTCAACACTTTTCTAAAGGCAATCGCCATGCCAAGACGAGCCAAATTACGAACCAGTGCGCTGTAGGCGCCGATCTCCTGTGAAATAAGGGGGATAAACGAAAAATAATCTCAAGGCGCGGGCTATTGCGATGAAATTGTCAACAGCGCATTGATGGAAATCGCAACAGGCCAAAGCTCGTGTTTTCAGTGTTTGGAGGTGGACGACGAGATTGGCCTTTTGCAATCAGTGGGTTGCCGGTTAGCAACCCACTGATGAATCTAACAACAGCAAAAGTTGAAGAATGCAACGGTGAAAACCTACTCTGGCGAGTATTGCGTCTCCAGTTCGGCGTCGGCGGAGATCGGAGCGTTGGTTAATGCAGCGATTCCGTACTCCAACCCTTTCTCAAACGCCTTCAGGTTCACTTCCCGGAAGCTGGACGGAACCGAATCGGCTACCGCTTTGCGCACGGCATCGGCGTCCAGCAGTTTTGTGACGGCGGTGAAAAATCCCACCATCACCGAATTCAGCACCATCCGCTTTCCGAGTTCTTCGGCGATGCGGGTCGCTGGAACGCTGTAGACTTGGATTTCCTTGCTCAGATCCGACGACACCCGCACGAGATCCTGCTCGATGATCATGATGCCGCCGTCTTTCAACTCGGGAGCGAAGCGCACATAGGCTTCCTGCGACATGATGACCATGATGTCCGGGTGGGTGACGTAGGGGTACAAGATCGGCGAATCGGAGAGCACGAGCTGCGCACTGCAGGCGCCGCCCCGGGCTTCCGGGCCGAAGTTCTGCGTCATAGTGGCAAAGGCGCCTTGGAAAATCGAGGCCGCCTTGCCGAGGACGATGGCCGAGAGGATCACTCCCTGGCCGCCAAAGCCTGCGATACGAATTTCAGTTAGCTGCAGTCGCATACCATCTCCGGTTCTTCCACGTATCTCTCTCCCAGCGATTCGGTGTATTGGGCGCGCATCATGGTTTGGTAGTCGGGGCGCTCGCGGTCTACGAACTTGCCCACGATGATCTCCCCGGTCATGGTCATGCCAACTTCACTGGTGGGCGCACCGTGCCGGACTTTGCTCTTCTCTTTGTAGTACTTCATGGCATCGAGAGCGTCGCCCATCTTGTTGCGGCGCTGATAGAGCGTGGGACAGGGCGAAATAATTTCGATAAAAGAGAAGCCTTTCTTCTGAAACGCCTCGCTCATGGCTTTCGTAATTTGCCGTACGTGGAACGTGGTCCAGCGCGCGACGTAAACCGCGCCCGCCGCTTCGACCAGGTGCGGCAAATTGAACGACGGCTCAAACACCCCGTAGGGATTCGTCGAAGTCGTCGAGTGATCGGGGGTGGTGGGCGCGGTCTGGCCGCCCGTCATGGCGTAGATCAGATTGTTCACGCAGATGACTTTCAGATCGATGTTGCGACGTGCGGCGTGGATCAGATGATTGCCGCCGATCGCCGAAAGATCGCCGTCGCCGGAATAGACGACCACATTCAGCTTTGGGTTTGCCAGTTTCAACCCGGTGGCGAACGGGATGGCGCGGCCGTGAGTGGTATGGAAAGAATCCAGTTTCACGTAGCCCGCCACGCGGCCGGTGCAGCCGATGCCCGAGACGAGGGCCAGCGATCGCAAATCGATTTTCGAATCGATGAGGGCGCGGGCGAAAGAGTTTACCGTGGTGCCGATGCCGCATCCCGGGCACCAGATGTGGGGTATGCGATCGCTGCGTAAAAAGGGCTCGACCGGGTTCACGAGATCGTTGATCAAACTGTCCGACATCGACTGGCCTCCACAATTACCTTGAGAATGTCTTCGGGGTTGTGAACTCCGCCGCCCGCATGTGACACGGCGAAGGTCTTTGCCTGACCCGCGGCAGCGCGCTCCACTTCTCGCACCATCTGCCCCAGATTAAGTTCGGGGACGACGAATGCTTTCACTTTGGCGGCGAGTTCGCGGATCTTTTTCTCGGGGAACGGCCAGGCGGTGATCAGGCGCAACTTGCCCACGCGCAGACCCTTTTTACGAGCCGCCTCGATAGCCCGTTGCGCCACTCGGGAAGTGATTCCGTACGAAATGACCACGACATCGGCGCCATCGATTTGCTCTTCTTCGGTCATGGTGATGCGGTCGACGGCATTAAGAATTTTGTTTTGCAGGCGGCGAACCAGCTTGTCCTGGGTCGGCAGAGTCATGTCGGGATAGCCGCGCTCGTCGTGGGTCAAGCCGGTGACGTGGAAGTTGTAGCCATCGCCGGCGTGCGCCATCTCCGGAACCAGGTCGCCGTTGGTGCCATAAGGAAGATAATCTTCCACCGACTTCTTAGTATGGCGGCGCGGTACGACTTCGATCTGCTCAGCGGGAGGAATCACGACTTTCTCCGTCATGTGCCCCACGCATTCGTCCATCATGAACATCACGGGCACGCGGTATTCTTCGGCCAGGTTGAAGGCTGTGATGGTGAGATCAAAACACTCCTGCGGAGAATTGGGGCAGAGAGCGATGATCTCGTAGTCGCCATGCGAGCCCCAACGCGCCTGCATCATATCGGCTTGCGCCGGGAGCGTGGGCAGGCCGGTCGACGGTCCTCCGCGCTGCACATCCACGAACACACACGGCGTTTCGGTCATCGCCGCATAGCCGATATGTTCCATCATCAGCGAGAAGCCGGGGCCGGAAGTCACCGTAAACGCCTTGGCTCCAGCCCACACCGCCCCTTGCAGGGTGATGGAAGCCGCCAGTTCGTCTTCCATTTGGATGAACGCTCCGCCTACCGTGGGCACACGAGCGGCAAATCGCTCAACCACTTCGGTGGAAGGAGTTATGGGGTATCCGGAAGCGAACCGGCTGCCAGCGGCCAGAGCGCCTTCGCAGCAGGCGTGGTCGCCGTCCATGAAGTGTATGCCGGTGAGCACGCCTTTAGGGTCAGCCTTCATTTGTCACCTCCGGCCTTAACGGGATCTGTCTTGGTGGCGAAAATGGCGAAGTCGGGGCAGTACATGCCGCACAAGTCACAGCCACTGCACTTTTCCGGATGCACGACATGCGGCGGATGGTAGCCCTTGGAATTGAAAGCGGAGGAAAGTGCGAGCACTCTGGTGGGACAAAACTCCACACAGAAGCCGCAGGCTTTGCAACGCTCGACAACAATGGAAACACGTCCTTTTGCCAATGGAATCTCCGAGCTGAAGGTTGTACAACCACCACGAAATCCTAGCCATTATGCTTTGTCGGGGGGTGCGCTTGGATGTGACAGGGATCACTGATGTTTGTGAGAACGGGCACACGTCCTGTGTAACGCTAAGAAGAGAAAAGGCCGACCAAAGCTCTGCGGTGGCTTATTCGGGAGACTCCGGGGTCTTGCCGCATCGGTGAGGCGAGACACAACTGATGGTGCCATTGGTCACAGCAATTCGGAAATCGAGGGCTGAGAATGAGGGTTGATTGACGAACTCGCGCTGTTCAGGAAGGGAGTTGCCATGTTTGAAGCCGAAGTTGAGATGGAACGACGCTCATCGGTATTGCCGCTGCTGCTCATGCTGTGTCTGCTCGCGGCAATCATGGGCTTAGCAACCTACGTGTTATTCCAATTCCGGGGGAAAACTCCTCTCCGCGCGCAGGATGCGAGCGGGATAGTAGCAGCGGCGCTGCAGGGACCCGGTCCGGCCATCATTCACTTCCGCACTGGTCTCGTAAAACCCGGTGCCGACGAAAAACCAGAGGATCCTAATTATCGATTATTGGAAAAAGCAGGGATTATTAAGTTGGCCAAGGCGGCAAAGGGCAGCGTGATGGTCTCGATCACTCCCGAAGGAGAGCGCCTGATGAGCGCCGTGCCGGGTTTCAAGAAATCGAAAGAAGCGGATGGCACATTCTCGTATCAGGCTCCCCTGGCGCAGCGGCAACTTTTGAGCGTCACCGACGTGAACATGAACGGAGTCAACAATGCGATCGTCGAATACTCTTGGAAATGGGTTCCCAATCAATTAGGGGACGTGTTTGACGCAGGTGGTCCGCTGGTGAAAAGCTTCAATCTTTGGGAACGTCAAACCCTGATCAACAAGTATGAAGTCGACTTCTATAACGGGGAATCGACGAAATCGGCGCTTGCTCTCGTGCGGTCCGGTCGGGATTGGAAAATCTCGAAGCAATAGCGGACGGCCAAGCGGCAGGTAGCAACGTAGCCGGTTTTTGTTACTGAGTGCGCTTAGATCTTCAAGAGCGGAGCCTTGTTTGGAAAGGAGAAATGCGATGTCCATTAAGAAGCTGATGGTGATGTTTACTGTCCTGATCGCGTTCACCTGCGCCGTCTCCGCGCAGGACCAAACGCAGGGCCAAACAGAGAAAACCATAAAGCATGTCCCTATCCAGTCCACGTCGCCTGTATCCGGCAAGGATATGTACACGGCATACTGTGCCGTTTGCCATGGAACGGACGGCAAAGGCGGAGGGCCCGCGGCCAGCGCGCTGAAGGTTCCTCCCAACGACCTTACCCTGCTGAGCAAAAACAACGGAGGGAAATATCCGTCGATGAAAGTCTCGTCCTCCATCCGCAACGAATCCAGTCTTCCCGCGCACGGATCCAAGGAGATGCCGGTGTGGGGAGCGTTGTTTTGGAGCGTGAGCAGTGGGCACGAGACTGAGGTGCAGCAACGCGTGGTAAACCTCACCAAGTACATCGAATCCCTGCAAGCGAAGTAGGCAGGCTGCTGAGCATCTGTGGATCGGGCGCTGAGCCGGTTTCGGGCACGAGCTGCTGGCTTGTGCCCCTTACTCGTATCTGGCAGTAAGTGATCGTTTTACCCGCCATTCCGACAGGAAAACCACTGCGGCCACTATGGCAACAACCGGGGCTTGGTTGGATCCCCGGGAGAAACCCCCACCCTCGACGAACCGGTGAGGGGGCAGACCCACGTGAGGAAGATCACATTGGCGTGTGTCGTGCAGCACAGCGAAGTGTTTCATCCCGGTGGACACTGGCGACATGAGGTCCGGCTCGAGGTGACTGGTGGACTGCGCAAGAAGCACTCCACGCAAGCGAGTTGGAGCCGATGTGTTCAGGAGGCTGGTTCATGCTCTCGCCATATGGAATGGAGATTGTAGAAAGCTGCCTTACATGCAAGCTGCGAGTTGATCGTATCTTCTGCGATCTGCCGCCAGCCGCGTTGCAGGCTTTTGAAGGCATCAAATACGCGACCGCTTATCCTCAGGGCGCGGTCCTGTTTGTCCAGGGCCAGCTGCCGCGCGGCATCTTTGTGCTCTGCAAAGGTACTGTAAAGCTTGCCATTAACTCCCCGAGCGGCAGAACCGTAATTGTAAAACTTGCCGAGCCGGGGGAGGTGCTGGGCTTGAGCGCCACCATCTCCGGCAAACCTTACGAAGTGACGGCGGAGACGATCGATCCCTGCCAGGTCAATTTCGTCAAGCGCGACGACTTTCTGCACTTCCTGAAGGATGACGTGGAGGCCTGTTTCAAAGTGGCCGAGCAGTTAAGCGAGAAATATCACAGTGCTTGTAAGGAAGCAGGCGCGCTCGGACTGTCACACTCCGCTGGCGAGAAACTGGCCAAGTTGCTCCTGGAATGGACTTCCAAGAATGGAGACGGCGCCAAAGGGGATCCCCGCCTGAAGCTTCGACTCACCCACGAGGAGATCGCCCAGATGATTGGAACCTCGCGCGAAACGGTTACCCGGCTGTTTGCCGAGATGAGGAAGCGTCAGATCTTGCAGTCGAAGGGCTCGACTCTGGTGATTCGCAACACGGCGGCGCTGCGCGAGATCGCAAATCACAATTAGTGCCGCGGCCAAGCCAGGGCTTGCCTGAGCCAGGCGTAACGCCGTGACTGCGATACGCCTGGGAGAAATGTCGATCCCCGCCCAAATCCCACAGTCAAGAGGATTTAAGTCTCGTGACCGAGATCACAATTCCCCGTGATGATTGTCACCGCTGCGCGATTCGTTCTCTCTTATTGTTGCCCGTAGGGTGGGCGTCAGCAAAACAGATAGGAAGGGAAACCGCACATGGCCTCGTTCAACGGCAACGGGCAGCATTCAAGTCAAGCGAAGCAGAACAAGCCACGATTGATTTTCTGGGAGTTGACCAAGGGGTGTAATCTCCGCTGCATCCATTGCCGGGCCACCGCGACCGAGCTGAGTTCTCCCTCTGACCTTTCCACCCAATCTGCACGCGATATCATCGATGAGATTGTCACCGTCTCCACTCCCATCCTGGTGCTTAGCGGTGGCGAGCCGCTCTTCCGTTCGGATATTTTCCAGTTGGCGCGCTATGGCACGGACAAGGGTCTACGCGTGGCCTTGGCCACAAATGGCACGCTGGTTACCAAGCACGTCGCGCGCATGATNNCGCGGCATTCCCGGCGCATTCGACGCCGCTATCGCCGGTTTCCGTAATCTGAAGAATTTGGGGATGTCAGTGCAGATCAACACCACCATCGCCCGCCACAATGCTCATCAGCTCCCGCAGGTGCTCGAACTGGCGAAGTCGCTGGGAGCGGACGCGCTGCACACATTCCTGTTGGTGCCGGTAGGTTGCGGCGTGGATATCGCTGCCGAACAAATGGTTCCACCCGAAGAGTACGAGCAGATGCTGAACTGGTTCTACGATCGCTCGCTCGAAGGTGGCATCGAGATGAAGGCGACCTGTGCGCCACACTACTTCCGCGTGGTTCGCCAGCGGCGGGCTGCGGAGCACCGTTCCGAGGCCGCCGCAGCGGCGGCTCACGCTGCTCCGCCGGCAGTTGAAGCGGCGCAGCATTCGCCCGATCTCACACCAACCATCGGCCCCACTGAGATGGCGATGCCCGGCTCAACCGGCATCGAGTTGAAGCCTCACGGACATGGTCAGCCAGTGGGACACCCGGGAAAACATCCTTCCGACATGAACGCCATGACCAAGGGATGCCTGGCCGGAACCGCAGTATGTTTCATTTCTCATCAGGGCGAGGTCTATCCCTGTGGATACTTGCCGGCCTTGGCAGGAGATCTGAAGAAGCAGTCGTTCTCCGACATCTGGGAGAATTCGGTGGTGTTCAATCAACTCCGCGACACCAACAACCTGGAGGGGAAATGCGGCTGCTGTGAGTTCCGCAACATTTGCATGGGTTGCCGCGCGCGCGCCTACGCTGCCACCGGCAACTATCTCGATGAGGAGCCGTTCTGCGTTTACCAACCGCAGGCGAAAGGTTTGAAAAAGGAGAAGGATATTGCACCGGCGGAAGTCGCACGCTAAACGGCACGCTTCCGCCGCGGAAAAAGGTCTGTTGCCACAGAGACACGGAGGCACCGAGAAAGCACAGTTATTTGTGCATTCCAGGAAGCCTTCCCCCGTCTCCGTGTCTCTGTGGCAAAAGACCTTTAGGAGCCAAAAGACACGAACCCAGCGTGATATCCCTCAGTCCCGCCGTATAAATTCCGCTTCCCTGCTCACCGAAACTCCACTACACCATTGAAACTAAAGCTGTTTCCCATTCTGGCACTGAAATTTCTTTGGCACGCCGTGTGCTTCTTATGGAAATGCAGTGGTGCGTTAGGAGCTGGAGACGTGGAACCGACTCTCATGGTCGTGGGCCTGAACTACCGTACAGCCCCGGTGGCAGTGCGGGAGCGTTTCTGGATCAGCGAAAGCCGCCGCTGCGAAACCTTGGTGCAGTTGTCAAGGGCCGAAGGCATCGAAGAAGTAATCGTAATGGCCACCTGCAACCGCACTGAGTTTTGGCTGTGGGCTAGCGATGTCACCCTGGCCGCCAACTCCGTGATGCGGCTGCTGGGCGCCGAATATGAACTCAAGCTGTGCGAATGGAAGCACTTCTACCGCTTGCTGGATGAAGCGTCGCTCCTCCATATCTTCCGGGTCGCATCCAGCCTCGACTCCATGGTGGTCGGCGAGCCCCAGGTCGTTTCCCAGGTGAAAGAGGCCTGGAAGCAGTCGCAAAAGGTGGGAGCAACGGGCCGATTCCTCGATGCTATATTGCAAAAAGCGCTCACAGTCTCTGATCGCGTGCGCAGTGAAACGGCCATCGGCAGCGCGGCGGTTTCGATTCCTTATGCCGCCGTGGAACTTGCGCGCCAGATTTTCGGCACCCTGGAAAACAAGAAAGTGCTTCTGTTAGGCGCGGGCCAGTTGAGTGAGCTCTCAGCCCGTGAGTTGCTTAAGCAAGGCGCCACTTCCGTCGGCGTCATCAATCGCACCCTCGAACACTCGGCTGAGCTGGCGGCGAAGCTCGGTGGGGTTGCCATCCCGTTGGAGGAGCGCTGGAAACATATGGCGGAGGCCGACATCATCATCAGCTCGACTTCCTCTCCACACACCATTCTCAGCCGCGAGGAAGTGGAGCTCATGATTCGGGAACGCGAGGTTCGCGGGCGCAGGAATCAGCCTCTGGTGATCGCGGATATCGCCATGCCCCGCGACGTTGACCCCGCGGTGCGCAGCGTCAAGGGCGTTTTCCTTTATGACCTTGACGACCTGGAAAACGTGCCCGACCGCAATGCGGACGAGCGCGAGATTGCCGCCGCCGACGCACACAAGATTCTGCTGGACGAGGCCCGGGGCTTCCGTCGCAAGCTAACGGCAGAGAGTGGGGTGCCGACCATCGTGGCACTGCGCCTGCGGCTGGACGAGTTTTGCCAGCAAGAACTGGATTCCTTCCGGCAAGAGAAGGGGCCTTTCTCCAAGGACCAGGATGAAATCCTAAGAGCAATCATGTCCCGCATGACGAAGAGGATCGCAGGGTCCCTGGCGCATGAACTCAAGGAACTTCCAGAGAAGGTGCAGCAGGAACAGATGACCGCTGCGTTGCAGCGGCTGTTCCACCTGCAATCAGCCGGACCGGCGATTCTCGGCACCAGACCCTGAAAGGCGCGGCCAAGCCGATAGCCAGGTGAGAGCACAGATCAGTGGTCTTCAGCGGAGACAGTCTGCGAGCCTTCGTCATCTCCGCGAATCAATCCAAATTTCTTTAACTTGTAACGCAGAGCGTCGCGGCTAATGTCCAACAGCTTGGCAGCGTGGGTCTGGTTGCCGTTCGCTTGGCGCATGGCCAACTCCACCATGGCGTGCTCCACTTCTTCCAGCGACGTTCCCCCTTCCGGGATATAAAGCCGCGGGAGGCTGCGGCCATTGGGCAATATCTGCCCACCGTCGGCGGGTGACGTTCGTTCAAAGACCGTGCGCCCGCCCGACTCGCCCACGGAAAACGGCAGATACTCGGGTCGCAGTAATGGCTCGTCTTCGAGGATCATCCCACGCTCGATCGTGTTCTTGAGCTCGCGAACATTGCCCGGCCAGTTATGACTGAAAATTAGACGGCGGGTCTCATCGGTAATGCCACGAATCGACTTCTTGAATCTGCGGTTGTAGCGCTCGATGAAGAAGTCCACTAAAGGAAGAATGTCTTCTTTTCGCTCCCGTAGGGGCGGGATGAAGATCGCTATAATGGCCAACCGGTAGTAGAGATCCTGACGAAACTGGCCATCGCGCACCGCCTTTTCCAGATCGCGGTTGGAGGCTGCGATCACTCGTACATCCACCTGCATATCGCGGATACCTCCCACGCGGCGGATGACCTGGTCTTCCAGCACGCGCAAGAGTTTCGCTTGCAGCAGTGGAGAGAGTTCGCCGATTTCATCGAGAAACAGCGTACCTCCGTCGGCCGCCTCGAACAGCCCCTTCTTCATCTGCTTGGCATCCGTGAACGCGCCCTTTTCGTGGCCGAAAAGCTCGGCTTCCATCAGCGTCTCCGGAATGGCGGAGCAGTTGATCGCGACAAAGGGTTTCTCCTGGCGGGAGCTTTCGTAGTGGATGGCTTTGGCGATGAGGTCCTTGCCGGTGCCGCTTTCGCCCTGAATCAAAATAGTGGTGGCCTCGCTGGACGCAACCTTGCGGACGAAGTTCATGAGCTCGGTCATCTTAGGCGAGACGCCGACCACGCTGTCATAACCGGAGGCGCGGCGCACCTCACTTCGCAGGCTCTGCACTTCGGTGCGCAAGCTCGTGGCCTCGAGCGCGTTCTTGATGGTCACGTGCAGTTCATCGAAATCGATCGGCTTGCCCACAAAGTCGTAAGCCCCGAGCTTGAGCGCGGCTTTGACATCGTCGATTTGCGGATCGGCCGTGATCATGATGACGGCGCGGGCATCGCCATTTTTCTTGAGTTGATCGAGCACTTCAATGCCGCTGATGTCGGGCATGCGCACGTCGAGCAGCACGAGATCGGGCGATTCCCGCTGCGCCAGCTTAAGCGCCGGTTCCCCGGAATCGGCTTCGACTACTTGGTAGCCCCACTCCTCGCACTTCTGGCGGAGCGACCAGCGCACCAGGCGCTCGTCGTCCACCACCATAATCTTTTCTGCAGGCATCCGTGTTTAATTTACTACGAATGGAAGCGGCTTGCTCTGGCGGCTTGTCCGTATGGCCCGAAGGAACTGGGCAACGCCGGGCTGGGGCCGACAGGCAGGATGGCTACCCTGGGTAGCGCGTGCCCCGGCAGGAACTTTCGACGTCAATTGATGACATAATGACTTATTGGCTTCGTTTTCGTGAATTCGCGGTTTTGCCGGTCGGTGCAAACGCTCTAGGTCGCGACCAAGATTATGCCGACACCTGTAGCGGCCCGCCGCAACTTGTGATCTAGCGTGGCCAGGGGGAGTGCTTCGCGCAAGGCGAGTTCGACATAGGCTGCATCGTATTCGCTTAGGCCGCTTTGACGTGCAAGCGAAAGGATTTGGTTGAAAGCTGTACCGGGCTGAATGGCGTCAACTGAAATGCGGAGCCCCGCGATGCGCTGAAGCAACGCCGTAACCTGTGCCAGGGTGATGCGCTTGCGTCGTTCCGCCACGAGCAACGCATTCGCAACCTCAAAAGGCCAAATGGCGGGCGTGAGCACCTCGGTTCCCGCCGCAAGCAGATCGAGAACCCTTTCTGTGAAACCCGTCTTCTCGTCCTCGAAGCACCAGGCCACGGCCACCGACGCATCCAGAACGATTCGCTTAATAATGGCGTCCTTCATTGATCAACCCGCGGATAGTGATCTTTCCCAGAGTTGCGCTCTTTCGCAGCTCACGAATCTCTCTTACCAGCTTGTCGGGCTGCTCCTTCTCACCCGCATCAGCGGGAACCAGTTTGGCGATCGGGATCCCCCGCCTCGTGATCCGGATCGTCTCGCCCTCGGAGACTCTTTTCAGCAGGCCATTGAGATGGGTCTTTGCGTCGAAGGCCCCGACAGTAGTTTGGCGATCCATACAAACTAGTTTATCAACTAGTCTGTCAGCATGGCAAGTGATAGACCTTTAAAATTAAGTCCGGCTGTTCGCCATAGAGCTCACGCAGGGAAGCATCAGACAAAGTGAGAACGCGGAAACCCCGCTCAGAACATCTACTGGATTTGCAGGGACCGCCGCAAAGTAAAGCTGTAAGCGGTCTGGTCATCGAGGACAACCTCTCGCTCATCGCCCTCGGCGCGCTTAGCCAGGCCCTTGAAGAATTTGCCCACCTTGTTCTTGCCTTTGATTGGGGGGCCAAAACTCCGGACGGAAGTCGCGACCGTCAGATCCGCGTTGTTGACGTTTACCGAAACTAGTTTGAGTTGCAGATTGGCTTCGCCCGCCAGCGCACCAACGGGTCTGGCGAACACAACCGTGCCGGTGACACTCGCGCCAGCGGCAATCGCGGTTTGACCGTCGACGACGACATCCCGATCCAACGTAGCCGAGAAGCTTTGGCCCGCCTGGCTGGTCTTGGAGCCGAGATCTTGGCTCAGGCGAACCGTCAGCGCGGTCCCAGCGGGAACAACAAGTGCTTGTGCCGCAGCGGCTGCATTGTCATCGGTTGGCGCTTGGGCATCGGCTCCCGGAGCTGCATTCTGCCCGGCCTCCGTCGCTGGCGTAGTATCAGCAGGAGGAGCGGCTGGCTGGACTCCGGTCCCTGCATTGGAAGCGGTCGCTGCCCCGCCTGCGGGGGCCGTCGTCGCGGGATTTTGCGAACTTGCTGGGCCGCTGTTCGCGGCGCGACGGCGTGACACTCCGTCGAACACCAGAGCCGCGGCCACGACTGCCACCGCAAGCCCAATTACGATGATTGTCTTTCTACTCATTGCTGCACTCCGTTGCCAGACACTCTTAAGGAGCCCATATTTACTACCCGCTTCTGATCTTTCCGCAGCTCGTACTGCCTGACCCAGTTGCAGTGGCATGCAGCCGGATGGGCGCGGAATCCCCTACTATGGATGCCTGGCTTTGGAACTACCGCGAGACACTTGCGCGGTCTGGCATCAGCGTGGATTCCCGATAGAGTATATGAATCCCGCCTTGTACGACCCATCAGCTCGCGCGGCGAAGGCGACTTCGCTGACAGGACTTACTTCTTGACCTTGCACCGCATGGCAGACGTAGAAAGCCGCTCAGCCCGGACGCCTCAAAGCTCACGCGGGGCTCTACTGCCCCGTTCAGCTCGCGCTTGAGTGTGGGCCGCCGAGGGCCTCTTGCCGCGGCGACCCAGCCCAATACCCTTCCTCGTCATGACGCGAATCTTTTCGTCTTGACCCGAAATCGTTCGAGTGCTTCAAGCGGGAAACTGAAGCCCGACTCGCGACGGTCTCGCCCTGCCTCACTTCCCCTTGCCCTTTTTACCGCCCGATGGCGCGGCGTGACCACCACCACCGGCGTGACCAGCGGGTGCCGAACGGCCACCGGACGCACCATGGCCAGCCGGCGCAGCGTGGCCGCCGGACGCTCCATGGCTAGCGGACGCTCCATGGCTAGCCGGCGCTCCGTGACTAGCCGACGCTC
>PLHP01000192.1:13365-17017 GCA_003138955.1 Acidobacteriaceae bacterium
CTAGCCGACGCTCCGTGACTAGCGGCAGCTCCATGACTAGCCGACGCTCCATGACTAGCCGACGCTCCATGACTAGCCGACGCTCCATGACCAGCCGACGCCGAATGGCTGCCGGCTGCTCCATGACCAGCGGCCGCTCCATGGCCACCGGCTGCTCCATGGCCAGCGGACGCCGAATGGCTGCCGGCTGCTCCATGGCCACCGGCTGCTCCATGGCTTCCGTACGCCGAATGGCTACCACCGCCCGCCCCATGACTTCCGCCCGCCCCATGACCACCACCCGCATGAGCAGCGGCCGCCCGAGCGGACCCCGCACTAGCGTGGCCATGAAAGCCTCCTGGGACGCCCCGACCACCATGATCGAACGCGCCCCTGTCATGACCGCCAAAATTCCCATGATTGTAGACCGACATGCTGTTTGAAATGTATGTGTTGCCACCGAACATCACGCCCCCGCCCCCCCAGCCGCATCCCCACCCGCCGAAGCCCCAGCCGAAGCCGGCATAGACCCCAAGCGAGATGCCCGCGTAGAAGCCAAGTCCCACTCCCACCACGAAGCCGGGCGGAGGCGGCAGCACTACAAACCCAGGGTAGGCGACAACGAACCCTGGCCAGAAGGTCCAAGGATTGTAATAGGGAACGTAAACCACAGCCGGATTGACCGGCACAATCGAGATCACGCCGGCGTCTACAACCACGCGCTGCTGCGTCGTCGTAACCAGCGTGTTCGACTGCTGCGCCTGCGACCGCATGGCCTGGACAGCGTTCATGACGTCTCCGGGCTGGTTGTAATAGGCGTTGCCTAGCTGCGCCGTCCAGGCGGTGTTCTTCGCGAGATTGTCGAGCGTGGAGGGGAACGCTGTGAGGCCTTTGATAGCCGGGTCCCAATCCATCGCGTTCGCCCCCGCCGCGCGCTGATCCGGGGGCAGTCCCATGTTCTGGTTCAGCCAAGTATCCGCCGCGGCAATCTGGTCCGGATACGTGGCCCCAGTCAATACTTGAGCGACCAGCGAGTCCGGGTAGAGAGCAATTGGGGCCACGAGCTGATCCAGTTGCTCCGCGTTCAGCTCGATGTACGTACCGGCCGCGGGCGCTTGCGCGTACAGATCAAATTGTGTTGCCGGAATTATCAGCAAAGAAAGCATGAGCGCCATCACTTGGCGCATGGCCTGATACAGGAAAGTTCTGCTCTGGGAGTTCATCGTCTGCGTCCTTTCGGTCCTACCGCTTCAACCATTGGATACATTCTGGCGTCTTATCCGGCTCGGTCTTACTGCTTAATCTAGCATTGTTGATTCTTGCGGCCCGTGGAATCTGCCGAGCCGTTGCCATACTCGCTTGGCGGAATTTTTTTGATCCTGAAAACCGATGCTATTGTCTTCTCAAACCGCAGTTCCCGTCAATGTGAAAAACAATTCATCCCGATCGCCCCGCTACAATTAAGACATTCCGAAGCAGCACAGCCGAAAAGGAGAACGTGCGAGACGATGCGCTTTCGATCAGCCGGCCAGACGATCAATAGCGCGGCCTGCAATCGCCTATCAACGACTCCCAGTTACAAACGCCCAGTGTCGCATTCCTGAGTTTTCACGAAAAGCTCCGCAAGAATCGTTTCAATGCAGCGTTTTTTGTTGACAGAATGTCTCTTCCATATAAAATGCAAGTTGATTTTGCGGAACTGCGGCAGGGTAGCTTTACTCCGCGAGCCGCAAGCGGCCTTCCCCAAACCCCGTTATCCGCAGGATAATGGGGTTTTGTTTTGCGAGCGTGAATGAGGCTCCGTGTCCAACCCGCCCGCTGACGTCCCGCGCCTGCGGCGCTCGCTCACCCTCTGGGACCTGATCCTGTACGGCGTCATCGTGATTCAGCCCGTCGCCCCCATGTCGGTGTTCGGGGTGCTCAGCGATCGCGGACATGGGCACGTGGTCACGACCATCCTGATCGCGATGGTGGCCATGCTCTTCACCGCCATCGGTTATGGCCGCATGGCTCGCGCCTATCCCAGTGCGGGCTCGGCCTTCACCTACGTCGGACAGGAAATCAACCCCGCGCTTGGTTACGTCACCGGCTGGAGCATGGTGATGGATTACATGCTCAATCCGATTATCTGCACCATCTGGTGCAGCCAGCAGGCGCACGTGTTTGCTCCCGGCGTGCCGTACTGGGCATGGGCTGTCTTCTTTGCGCTGGTGTTTACGCTGCTGAACATTCAGGGAGTAAAAACATCGGCGCGCGTGAACTCGGCGCTGGCGGCAGCAATGGGCGTGGTGATCGCAATTTTCTTTGTGGTCGCGGCGCGCTACGTTTTCGGGCATCCGCACGACGGCGCAGGCTTCTACACTCGCCCTTTCTACGACCCCAGCCTGTGGAACACGAAGGCTGTGCTCGGAGGAACCTCGATCGCCGTGCTCACCTACATCGGCTTCGACGGCATCTCCACGCTCTCGGAAGAAGCGGAAAACCCGCGCCGCAATATTCTGCTGGCGACGGTGCTGACCTGCCTCGTGATCGGCATTCTCTCTGCCGTTGAGGTCTACGCCGCCCAGTTGATCTGGCCCGCATCCCAGCCTTTTCCCGACGTCGACACTGCATTCGTTCACGTTGCCGGCCGCGCCTGGAAGCCGATGTTCGGCATCATCGGATTCACCCTGCTGGTCGCCAACTTCGGTTCAGGCATGGGCGCCCAGATCGGCGCTGCCCGACTGCTTTTCGGGATGGGGCGAAGCAACGCGCTTCCGAAGTCTTTTTTCGGAGTGGTGGACGCGAAGCATCGCGTGCCACGGAATAACGTGCTGTTTGTGGGCGCAATCGCGCTGCTTGGCGCATTCGTGATGAGTTACGGCCTGGGCGCGGAGATGCTCAATTTCGGCGCGCTTATCGCTTTCATGGGCGTGAACGCGGCCGCGTTCATGCGCTATGTGGTGCGCGACCACAAAAGGACCCTGTCGTTCATCCTCCCGCCCGTCCTCGGCTTCGTGATCTGCTTATTGCTCTGGCTGAGCCTCAGTACTCCCGCCAAGATCGCCGGCAGCATTTGGATGGCGGTAGGCATCGCCTTCGGCGCCTGGAAGACGCGCGGCTTCCGCGGAGACCTGGTCAACTTTGATCTGCCCGCGGACGACGCTTAGGAATTGCTGTAATTTCTGTAATCCGGTGTGGTTACAACGAATTACTATTTCAAGAAAAATCCCAATAGCGCTCATTGACCCCGGCCGAGGGGGTTTTGAGGGTAAACGCCTGTGGCTGTTGAAANNTTTTTCAACAGCCACGCCTGTTTGCGACAATCGATTTCGACAATCGACTGGCATCCGATATACTTACCTGCCGCTGAGGTATAGAAGTGAACGCTCCAGGACAGTTGCTCCAATTTCTCTCCGAACTGCAAGATGCCAAAATCCAGTTTGACCTTAAGTGTGTTCGCGATGCCATCATGGTCACTGTGGTAAGCCCGAGCACGTATTACGAAATTGAGTTCTTTGCCGATGGCCACATCGCAGTTGAGACATTCGGGTCACCTAGCACGGTTATGACAACCGCTCTCAAGGAAATCACTGACCGAGTGGTCCTGTCCGTCAACGGATGAGGACCAGCCAGAGAGACGTGGCTGCCTCTCGACTGGGGTTTTGAGTGCCATCGCCTGTGGCTGTTGAAA
>PLHP01000348.1 GCA_003138955.1 Acidobacteriaceae bacterium
ATCTTTCTGGTTTTGGCGCTGGTGATTGGCGCATTGACGGGGATGGCGGTCGTCGCCTTCATCGTGCTGACAGAACGCATGGGGATGCGGCTGTATCCGGTGGGCGGCGCTCCGTGGCGGCGGGTGCTGTTTCCGGTCGTGGGGTCGCTCGGCATCGGCTACTTGCTGTATCGCTATTTTCCCGATGCGCGCGGCAGCGGCGTGCCGCAGACGAAGGCGGCTTTGTATGCGCGCGAAGGGCGCATCACGCTGCGCACCGTGCTCGGCAAGTTTTTCTGCACCTCGGCAACGCTCGCCAGCGGAATTCCGCTGGGACGTGAAGGGCCTTCGGTGCAAGTGGGCGCGGGCATTGGTTCCGTGCTGGGACGCCTCCTCGGACTAAGCTCCGAGCAGGTAAAGAAGCTGATCCCGGTGGGAGCGGCGGCGGCGATTGCCGCTGCGTTTAATACGCCCCTGGCCGCAGTGTTGTTTTCGCTCGAGGAGATCGTAGGCGATCTCAACGCACCGGTGATGGGCGCGGTGGTGCTGGCCTCGGCAACGGCCTGGATGGTTCTGCGCGTGCTGCTCGGCAATCATCCTCTCTTCAAGGTTCCGCAATATCAACTGGTCCATCCGGCGGAGTTTGCGGTATATGCGGTTCTCGGCGTGGCCGGCGGCGTGGTTTCGGTGGCGTTCACTAAGCTCTTGCTGGTCATGCGGGCGCGCTTCCTGCGGTTTCCGCAGAAGACGGTCTGGTTCCAACCGGTGGCGGGCGGGTTGCTGGTCGGGCTGACGGGTTGGTTTGTGCCGCAGGTTCTGGGCGTAGGTTATGGGTTTGTCGGCGAGGCGTTGAACGGCAGGCTGGCGTTCCAGTTAATGGCGCTGCTGGTGATTCTGAAACTTCTCACCGTTACCACCAGTTATGCTTCGGGCAACGCAGGCGGTATCTTCGGCCCCGCCCTGTTCATCGGCGCCATGTTGGGAGGAACGGTCGGAACCGTGGCGCATCATTTGTTCCCCGCTTATACGGCGACGCCGGGCGCCTACGCGCTGGTCGGGATGGGAGCGGCCTTCGCGGGGATCGTGCGCGCTCCCATGACCTCAGTGCTGATGATCTTCGAGATGACGCAGGATTATGCGGTGATCGTCCCCCTGATGATTGCTAATCTGGTGAGTCTTTTCATTGCTTCACGATTGCAGCACGAGCCCATTTACGAAGCGCTGGCGGTGCAGGATGGCATCCACCTGCCGACGGCGAAGACGCGCCAACGGCACGGTCAGCGTCAGGTAATTAGAGTGATGCAGACGGCGAGCCAGTTGCTGCCCGCCGAGATCACGGTTCGGGAAGCCCTGGAACGCGTTCGACCGAGCGGAGTCCGCACGTGGCTGGTCATGGATCGACGAGGCGTGGTTGGCGTGATCAACCTGGCGCGACTGGAGCGCGAACTGGCGGAAGGTGCGGATAAAAAGCTCGGTGAACTGACGGATGCGCTGATGTTTCCACACGTCCACCCCGACCAAACGCTTGATTTGGCGCTCGAGCGCATGGGCGCAAACCAGATCGAACTCCTGCCGGTGGTGAACCGTGCCGATATGCACAAGTTGGAAGGCATGGTTACGCTGCGGGATGTGCTGGATGCGTACGGTGTGAGCCGCGCCTGAGCGGGCTTGGACCTTGATCCTACGAAACCGCCGGTGTTTACCGTGGACACTCCCATCGCATTGCACACATTGGATTTCGTGTGTTAGCTTCGACTTCGAGAGGTCCGCTTGCAACACACGGTTCCGGCTGGGATGGACCGCAAGGAAACCGACGTTTACCTGCGGCTCGATTCGGTGCGCCTACCCCAGCATATCGCCATCATCATGGACGGGAACGGGCGCTGGGCCCGGCGCCGGCACATGCCGCGCGTCGCCGGACATCGCGCCGGTGTGGCCGCCGTGCGTTCGACGGTCGAAACCGCGGCCCGCATCGGAATTCCGGCGCTGACGCTCTACGCCTTCTCCGAGGAGAACTGGAAAAAGCGTCCCAAGACGGAAGTCGATTTCCTGATGCGCCTTCTGTGCCGCTACCTCAAAGCGGAAATCAAGACGCTCAACGAAAACAACATTCGATTGCAATACATCGGACGACTGCATGAATTGCCGGAATCGGTACAGCGCGAGATGGAAGAAGCAAGTTGCGCCACATCGAAGAATACCGGGATGCTGCTGACGCTGGCGCTGAATTATAGCGCGCGCAGCGAGATTGTCGACGCATTTCGCTCGCTGGCCGAGGCTGCGGCCCGCAATGGCGGTCTCGATCACATACAGGTCGATGAGCAGTCCATTAGCGATCATCTCTACACTCGCGGACTTCCCGATCCCGACTTAGTAATTCGCACCAGCGGCGAGATGCGGCTGAGTAACTTCCTGCTCTGGCAGCTGGCCTATGCGGAGATCTATGTGACGCAGACGTTGTGGCCTGATTTCCGCGGGGTTCAACTGCTCGAAGGGATCGAAGAATATCAGAAGCGCGACCGCCGCTACGGCGGGCTGGGCCCGGACGGGCATGCCCCGCAGCACGCTTCGCGGCCTACGTCGTTCCGAGCCCACGCAGAGGCGAAACGTTGACGGGCACGGAAAAAACTTTTTGATCCCGGAAAAGTTTGAAAGGTGTCGCTCGTGTGCTGTTCCACGATTTTGACATAGGTTTTTAGTCGAACCGTAACCCCTCCCATGATCAAGCGCGTCGCGACCGCCGTCGTTCTAATTCCACTGGTTCTGTTGCTGGTTCTCAAGGCGCCGCTTTATGTGCTGGCCATTGTGGCCGGGGCGGTAGCCCTGCTGGCCAGCGCCGAGTTCCTGAAGCTGGCGACGCACTATGCGGTCCAGCCGCTGGGGCCGGCGACCTTTGCCTTCGTCGCGCTCTTCTTTGTATTTGTGATTGTCGCTTCCACCAATCGCACGCCGCTGGTTGAGACCACGGCTATGCTCTACGGGATCGCGCTGTCGGCGGCGCTCGCACCGTTTGTGTTTCTGACAGTAGCCATGCGGCGCTCCAACCTGACCAGCGGCTATCCGGCGGCCGCCGCCTCGGCGTTTGCCTTCGTCTATATCGCGATCCCGATGGCGCTGCTGGTCGCGATCCGGCAGCAGCCGGCGGGAGCGATCTGGACGATCTACACGCTGCTCGCCGTGTGGGCGGGAGACATCTTCGCTTACTTCGTCGGCAAGTCGCTGGGGCGGCATCGCATGTCGCCCGAGATCAGCCCGAAGAAGACTTGGGAAGGCGCGGTGGCCTCGGTCCTTGCCAGCGTGATCGTAGGCACGCTGTGGATTCAGCATGCGCCCGGAATCAGCTCCGCGCTACTGCGGGTTGGATTGATTGACCGCCGCGATGGCATGTTCGGCCTGGAGCAGCCGCACCTGTGGCCCATCATTCTACTGTCGGCGGTGGTCAACATCGCGGCGCAATTGGGCGATCTGGTCGAGTCGCTGATAAAGCGCGGTGCCGGAGTGAAGGATTCCGGCACGATTCTGCCCGGCCACGGAGGCGTGCTCGATCGCATCGACGCCATGCTGTTCGCGGTGCCGGTGGTGTGGGCATGCGGCGCGTGGCGGCTGATGCAGTAGAGCGGCTGATGCAGTAGAAAGGAAAAGTACTCCTGAAGGTTTCCTTCGTGTCCATGGTGGTTATCGGGCCTGAAGTGCGGCGCGCGGACAGCCGTGCTACTCTCGCCAAAATGCGGCGCGACGCCAAAACTCTCGCCAGACCATTGCTACGCCGTCTCGCCGCGGCGCTGATTGCTTGCATTGCCTGTGCCGTCTGCGCTGCGGCGCAGATTAACGTCCGCTTGCAGACCCGCGAAGCCATCGAAGCGCATTTGAAGTCATTTTCAACCAAGAACAGCGAACGCGAAGCCCTGATCCGGAAATGGTTCGCCGACTCCGGATGCAAGGATCCGAATCTTTCCGAGCAAGCGCTCGACCGCAAGCTGCCGCCGAACGTCATTTGCGTGTTGCCTGGGGAAACGCCGGAAGTCATCGTGGTCGGCGCTCATACCGATCACGTCGACAGCTTTGGCGACGGCGTGGTCGATAACTGGACAGGAGCGGTGTTGTTGCCGGGCCTCGTGTACAGCCTGAGTGCGCAGCCGCGTCATCACACGCTGATCTTCGTCGGATTCTCGGGCGAGGAAAAGGGGCTGGTCGGATCGCAGTATTACGTGGATCACCTCTCCAGCGAGCAGCGCGCACACATCGAGGGCATGGTGAACTTCGACAGCCTGGGGCTCGGTCCAACCGAGGTCTGGGCTTCGCACGCCGACAAAGTGCTGCTTGACGCGCTGGGCACGGTTGCGGCGGCCAGCAGACTCGTGGTCGCCACCATGAACGTGGACAACCTCGGCACCGCTGATTCCGAATCGTTCGCTCGCTACCAGATTCCGCGCATCACCCTGCACTCGGTGACCGAACAGACCTGGTCGATCCTGCATTCGCCGTTCGACAAGCTGGCAGCCGTCAGGATGAACGATTACTACGACAGCTATAAGCTGATTGCCGAGTATCTGGCGTATCTCGATGAGGCGCTGAAACCTCCGCCCGCGCCGCCGCCAGGCAAAGCGGCTCAGTAACTCGGCAATCACCCGCTCACCGGAACGCCTGCGCGGTTGCGTACAACGCAACCAACCCCAGCAAAAGCACCGCCTCCTCGAACTTCTCCGACCAAATATGCAGACGGTCGAATTCCCTGCGCAGCGGATTGTCCAGAGGCACGCTATCGATCACTCCAACCTCGGCGCGAATGGCGTGCAGTTTTGGGGAAATGGCGAATTGCGAGATCACGGTCAGCAACAGCATCAGCACGACCAAAAGGTGCCGCGCCGCCAGCGGTCGCGCATTTCCCGTAGCCATACGGCTGTAGAGCATGGACGCGACGAGAAAAACAACTCCGGAAACAATGGCCATGTAGTGGAGCAAATCGAGGGAGTGGCCTACGATCGATCCCGCCATGTGGCGGGTGGGGAGAAGTCCGGGTGTAAAAGCGGTGGGCGCTTCGACGAACGCGAGAAAGATCACACCGCCGAGCCAGACCACGAGCGACAACAGCATGAGGAACCGGAGAAATGACATGAGCGAGATTATAGAACTCGTGGGGCGGTTCGACGACTGCGGCGGCGCACGCGAATTCCTTCTAGCTTCTACAATAGGGTACGACTTCGTTTTAACCTCACCTTGGGAGATAGCAATGCAACGCAAAGCGAGTGCAGTGTGGAAGGGTGGTCTTAAGGATGGGAAGGGGACGGTTTCGTCCACCAGCGGCGTTCTTTCGAATACGCCTTATTCGTTTACGACGCGGTTTGAAAACGCTCCGGGGACGAATCCGGAAGAACTGATTGCGGCGGCGCATGCGGCGTGCTTTTCGATGGCGCTCTCGGCGCAACTGGGTGGCGCGAACCTCACGCCAGAGAGCATTAGCACGGCAGCTACGCTCACCATGGAGAAACTCGACGCGGGCTGGGCCATCACGGCCGTGCATCTGGATGTGGTCGCGAAGGTGCCGGGCGCGAGCGCGGAAGCCTTCAACACAGCCGCGCAAAATGCCAAAGCGGGCTGCCCGGTATCGAAGGTGCTGAACGCGAAGATTACGATGGACGCGAAGCTGGGCTAGCCGCACGTGGCGAAAGTAAGATAACTCTCAATTCGCCGTATCTTGTCATCCCGAGCGAAGCGCGGGATCTACATTTTGCGGCGAACTGCAGATCCCTCGCTTCGCTCGGGATGACAACACATGAAGAGTGTCGCTTGTGCAGCGCTCGCCTGGCAGTTGGCGACTAACTTTGCGAGCGTAAGAGCTGGCGCAGCTTCTGATTGATTTTTACCGCTTCCTGTGAGGCCTGATCGATCAGTTCGACCCAGCGGCGTGAATTCTCGGGGGGCCCTGCCTGCGAGATCAGGTAGGTGGCTTGCACGATGGTTTCGAGCGCATTGCTGAGATCGTGCGCCAGTGCGCGCAGTTCCTTTGCCAGTTCTGCGGGGATCTTGTCGGAAGCATTTCCCATGGTTTAGGGCGGCGTGGCGGCTTGCCAATGACTGAGCAGGGCTAAGGTTATGACCGCTGCGCTCGTTTGACAGCCGTACGCCAGCCAGTAGATAGTAGTGTAGTCGCCTTTGAAAAGGTCCCACCGATTTTTTCTTTTTATGCGGATATGGCGGAACTGGCAGACGCGCTAGGTTCAGGTCCTAGTGGCCGCAAGGTCGTGGAGGTTCGAGTCCTCTTATCCGCACCAAAATCAGCTGTCAGCTCTCAGTTGTCAGCTCTCAGTTATGGCGAAACAATGCGTAGTGATGAGCCGCGTCGCGAATCCTAAACTGGCAACTGGATACTGGCAACTGGCAACGGATTCTATGCGCCGGCCGAGAGCCGGTGCGTGCTGCGGTTTTGCGCTATCCCGTACTGGCGGATTTTATAGAGCAAAGCTTTATAGCTGATCTTCAGCAGCGCCGCGGCTTGTTTGCGATTCCAGTTCGTCTCTTCCAGCGCACGGGCGATGGCTTCGGCCTCAGCTTCATCTTTGGCGTTGCGCGACAGCGACTTCAGGCCGCCGGCGGACTCAGCGCCCGCGACTGCGGTTCTGCCCACTGCGTGGGCGTGCATTCCTAGACCCCCATCGGGCCGGGGCTGCAACTCGGATGCCGCGAGTGTTTCGTCTCCCAGAACCAGGTAGCGCTTGATGAAGTTGCTCAGTTCGCGCAGGTTGCCCGGCCAGGAATGCCGCAGGCATGCCTCCATCAACGGGGGCGAAAGTGGCAACGGGGAACGCGCGTAGGAATCCGACATGCGCGACATGAAATGCTTCAGCAGGATCGGAATTTCTTCCTTGCGATCGCGCAGCGGAGGCAGCGACAGGGTGAAAGCGTTCAGGCGGTAATAGAGATCCTCACGCAGGCGCTTGGTGGCAAGCGCTTCTTGGATGTTGATGTTGGTGGCGGCCAGGATGCGGACGTCGACTTTGACCACGGTGCGGCTGCCGAGGCGGGAGAACTGCTGATCCTGGAGGACGTGCAGCAGCTTGGCCTGCAGCCCCGGCGGCATTTCGCCGATTTCGTCGAGCAGGATGGTGCCTTTGTTGCACAGTTCGAACTTGCCTGGCTTGGCGTGCGTGGCGCCGGTGAAGGCTCCCGCTTCGTAGCCGAACAGTTCGCTTTCGAGCAGGTCGGCGGGCACCGCCGCACAGTTCACTTTGAGGAAGGTGCGGTGGGCGCGCGGGGAAAGTTTGTGGATCAGGCGGGCGAGCACTTCCTTGCCGGTGCCGCTTTCGCCGAGCAGGAGGACCGGGATTTCGACGTTGGCGACCAGTGCAGCCTGGGAGCGAATCTTCTTCATCGCCGGGCTGGCAGCGATGAAGAACACGTCGTCGCAAAGTTCTTCGATTTCGCCCGCATAGCTCTCACCCTTGGCCGTGCCGACGCACTGTCCAATGACGGCGTCGAGTTCAGCTTTCTGGAACGGCTTGGTCAGATAATCGATCGCGCCCAGGCGCATGGCCTGCACCACTTTGCGCGTATCGTTCACGCAGGAGAGCATGACGACTTTCAATCCCGGCCGGAGGTGGCGGAGTTGTTCAAGAGTCTGTAACCCGTCGATGCCGGGCATGAGTAGATCGAGCAACACCAGGTCGGGCTGCAGTCCCTTCTGGACGCGCTCGACCGCTTCTTCGCCGGTGCTGGCGGTTTGAACTTTGTGCTCATCCACTTCCAGCAGCGTGCGGATGTAGCGCAACATTCCCGGTTCGTCATCCACCAGCAGGATGTTGGCGGCTTCGCTCATTTCGTTCCTCGTAGCGGACTCAGAATTGGTTTCAGGGGAATGAGAAAAGAAAACTTGCAACCTGTGCCCGGTTCGCTTTCCACCCAGATCTTGCCGCCCATGGCCTGGAGCAGGCGGCGGGAAATGGCCAGTCCAAGGCCCATGCCCTCGGCCGATTCGCTGCCCGGCAGACGGAAGAAATCATCGAAGATTTCCAGGTGAAACTCCGGCCGAATTCCCGGGCCGGTATCGGCAACGGCGACTTTGACCGCGTTCGGCACATTCGTCGATTGGCGGCGGCGGTCTGCATTGCTTGCGGACTTACTCACGCCGCGACGCTCCCACATATGGGGCTCGGCGTGCAACCAGACGGTTCCACCCTGGGGAGTGTACTTGTAGGCGTTCTCCAGAAGATTGGAAATCACGCGCTGGATCTTGGGCGCATCGAATGGAAATGTCGTCAGTTTGTCGTTGGCCAGGAAATACAAAGCAAGACCGCGCTCCTGAAACCGGTTCGACCAGAGCCGGCAAACTTCCGAGAGGCACGCGTTCATGTCGCCTTCCACGTACTGCATGCGCAGTTCGCCGGTCTCGAGCACGCTGAAGGTCAGGAAGTCCTGAATGAACTGTTGCAAGCGCTGTCCGCTGGCAAACATGTCGCCCATCACTTCGCGCTGGCGGTCATTGAGCGGTCCGAGTTTCTGGCTCTGCAGCAGATCGATGTAGCCGTTGAGGATCGCCAGGGGCGTCTTCAGGTCGTGGGCGGCAGAGGCGAGAGCGTCCGCCGTCTTGCGAAAACGATCGCGCAATTGTTCGAGCTCGCGCGCCGCGTCGTCCGCAGAGCTGGGCGCGGAAGCACGAGCCGCCGCGGTTGACGGGAGGCTACCTTTTGGACCACTGCCAGTCGGGGAAACGGCTGGGCTTTTGTCGGGCATCAAAGCCATGGGAAACCACGTAATCAGTATTAGGGGAGGGGGACCTGCTACCTCAGACAACAGGGGATATTGTGATCCTATGTCAGGTCCACCAGACTGTCAATTGGAAACGGCCCCAAACGAGGCATTCAAGCGAAAAACGTTGCAGCTTTTTGACATGACCAATAGTCATTACCAAATTCTGCGCTGTGAAGCTGCTTCGGCAATGTCCGTGTCGGTGGCGCGGTTTCGAGCGATTCCAAGTAGCCTCGGCTTCTCTCCGACGTTTGGCCCCTAAGATGCGGTCTTAGGAGTGTTTTATCCCCCCAATGGCGGACCAGACAAGTGCCTAATAGCATATCGAAGAAGAATGAACGCAAGTGGCCACGCTTGCAGCTAGCCATTCCGGTTTTTGTCCGCACTCGCGACGGAAGCGGCAAGGATTCCCTGGAGTTTGCCACGGCCATTAACGTCTCTCCTGGCGGTGCTTTGGTGGTAGTTCGGCGTTCTTTGCCCAAATCGGCGCTGGTTTCACTGGAGATTCCGAGCTCTCCGATCGGACCTGTCAAGGGTTTGAAGCCCTCTTTGCGGATTATGCAAGCGAAGGCGGTGTGGGTGGCGCACCTCGATGACTATCATCTTCTAGGTCTGAAATTCGCCCGTCACCTGAGCACAGACGCGACGGCTGTTTCCGGGAAGGACTTGAGAAAAGCCGGTTCCGCCGTGTGAACTATTTTTCCTATCTCGAGGCTCTCTCGGCATGGCACTTTAGTGCCATGCCGGGGGTTCTGGCTTCCGCGATATCATCACTCTAAGCCATTCATAAGTGAGCGTTTAACGGAAAGCTCCCAGCTCGCTCGGCTCTCTTCCCCAGTTTGGTGCTTGGGGTGCACTTTTAGTGCATGCGGGTGAACACTCACCGCAACGGGACATCTGGTCTTATGACAACACTTTCGGTAAGTTCGCTGGCACAATCGCTCGGCGAGGTTCCCCCTGACAACATCATTTTTGGCCACTCTGAAGTCATGCAATCGGTTCGTTCGCGACTGGGCAAAGTAGCCGCCGCCAACGTTCCTGTCCTTATCACCGGCGAGAGCGGCACCGGAAAAGACATCATTGCCCGCCTCATTCATGGGCTGTCTCCGTGGAAGTTGGGGCCATATGTAAAGGTGAACTGCCCGGCAATTCCGGGGACCCTGCTGGAAAGCGAACTGTTCGGCTACGAAAGAGGAGCCTTTACGGGCGCGGTTGGGTCGAAACCGGGACGGGTCGAACTGGCCCACCGCGGCACCTTGTTTCTGGATGAAATTTCCGAGCTTGATCCATCCTTGCAATCGAAACTCTTGCAGCTTTTGCAGGATGGGCAGTTCTGCCGCATCGGCGCCCAGGAAGACAAAAAGGTAGAAGTGCGAGTGGTGTGCGCGACCAACCGCCATTTGGAAGCGGAGATCGAATCGGGGGCCTTCCGCCAAGATCTTTACTACCGCATCAACGTGGTGAACCTGCGCATGCCGGCGCTAAGGGAACGCCGTGGCGATATTGAAGATCTGTGCAGCTACTTCCTTGAATACTACAACCACAAGTTCAACTGCCGGGCACGGCCTCTATCGAATGAAGTGCTGGCGGTGCTGCAGAAATATCACTGGCCGGGAAATATTCGCGAACTGGAAAACCTGATCAAGCGCTACGTGATCCTGGGCCATGAGGAAGTGCTCACCAACGACCTGGTAGCACGCGAGCCGGATTTTTTCAATCCCGAGTTCTCGCTGGACGGCCCGATTTCTCTGAAGCAGCTTACGCGCCAGTGCGTGCGCGAACTCGAGCGCAAGGTCATCCTGAAGGTGCTGCAACAGCACCACTGGAATCGTAAGCAGGCAGCCCGCACGCTGGGCATCAGCTATCGCGCCCTGCTGTACAAGATCCGCGATGCCGGCCTGCCCTCGAACCGTGCCCTGCGCCTGCGCCAGGCGGAGAAAAACAAACCCACCGAAGGCAAACCCGCCGACGCCGAAAGGCCAACCAGCGGAGCGGCCGCCGACTGAGACCGGCCGGTTGCGGCGTCGGATCATCGGGCCGTCGGGCCGTCTCTCTCCCGGCCCAGACTTCCGATGACCCGTCCCACCGCTCACGCCCGCCGCCCCTACGCGGATATCCCTTGATCAACAGTATCGTGTATTGGTACACTTTACACATGCTGAAGAGCTATCGGCATAAAGGCATCAAGCAGTTTGCCGAAACCGGCTCGAAGGCTGGCATTCAGCCAGAACACGCAAAACCGGCTCAGAAGGATCTTGTCCGCCTTGGATGCGGCTACCTGCGCGGCTAACATGAATGCGCCCGGCTACGCCCTGCACCCGCTCAAGGGCGAACTGGAGGGCCACTGGGCCGTGCGGGTGAGCGGGAACTGGCGGCTCACGTTCGCGTTCGAAGGCGAGGACGCGATCCTCGTCGATTACAAGGACTACCACTAGGAGCTAAGTATGCTTTTCCATCCATCCCATCCCGGCGAAGTTTTGAAGGATTACCTGGGCGACATGACGGTGAAGGAGGCGGCCAAGCGCCTTGGGGTGACGCGGCCGAATCTCTCTCGGATACTCAACGGCCGCGCCGGTATTTCCGCGGTGATGAGCGTGCGGCTTGCCAAGGCGATGCCCTACACGTCTCCTGAGTTTTGGCTGAAGATGCAGCTCAATTACGATCTTTGGAAGGCCCAGAAAAACAGGCTGCCAAGAATCAGACCGTTCCCGGCGCAGAAGGAGCTTGCCTCAGCCTGATTTGACATCTTCGCCGATCTAAAAATAAGGACGGCTACGCCCTCCGCGCAGTCTTTAATTATCGAAGTTCACGCCCAAAACGTGCGGTCCAGCGTCCGGTACTGAATCGCCTCGGCAATGTGTTTGGGTTCAAGTTGCGGAATACCGTCCAGGTCGGCAATCGTGCGCGCAACTTTCAAAATGCGGTCATGGGCGCGGGCGCTGAGCCCTTGCTGAGCCATGGCGCGTTCCAGCAGGCGCTCACAATCGGCGGAGAGTTCGCAGAATTTCCGTATGAACTGCGTCGGCATTTGGGCGTTGCAGTAAAGTTTTTCGCGGCCGGAAGAAAAGCGCGCCAACTGGACGTCACGCGCACGAACCACACGCGCAAGAATGCTCGCCGAGCTTTCCGACTCCTTCGTGCTGCGCATTTCCTTGTAGTTCACGGCCGGGACGTCAATGTGAATGTCGATGCGGTCGAGCAGCGG
>PLHP01000090.1 GCA_003138955.1 Acidobacteriaceae bacterium
CCTTCGCCAGCCCGGAGAAGGGTCTTGTGCAGAATGGCGTCGACGGCGCGGTCGGCCTCGGTGACGGGATCGCGTCCAACTTTGTATTCGGCTTCAATAGCACCGGGAGTAAAACGGCTGAGTACGGCCCGCGCCGCTTCGAGCGCGGCGTGAATGCGTTCGAGAGTCTCCACGGATGAATATGAGGTCATTTGTGCTCCCTAATGGTTCTCAGTTCTCAGTTTCTAGCAACAAGCCAAAAGATTTCGTTCTCGACCCGGTGCTCACTGGGAACTGAGAACTGTTTTCACGCCCACAACATTCTTGCTCCCGTCATCAGTAAAACCGTGCACAGAATTCGGCGCAGCCACAGCACCGGAACCCGCGTGCTCAGATGCGAGCCGAGCATACCGCCGGGAATCGAGCCGATCAGCAGGGAACCGACCAGGTGGGGATCGACGTTGCCCGCCCGCCAGTGCAACAGGCTGGTGATTCCAGTCAGAATCACGGCATGGGCAATGTCGGTGCCCACCATGACTTTGGGCACGAACGAATAAAACAAAAGAAGCAACATCATGATGATGCTGCCCGACCCGACCGAAGTGATGCCGACCAGGAATCCGCCGACTAATCCGATGACACTCATGCCGGCAAATGATTTCATCGTGGGCTGCCGCTTGGCGAGATGTTCTTCAATCCGTCCCTGGAAAAGAAGCAGAGTCGGAATCAATACCAGCAGCAGTCCCACGGCGGACTTGATGAAGTCGTTGACACCCGAGCCGTAGACGTGACGCAGGTGCACCAAAAAAGTCACGCCCAGGTACGAACCGGGAACGCTGCCGACCGCCATCGCCAGCACGACTTTTTTCCGCACCGTGCCTTTGCGCAAGTGCATGATGCTGGCGGGAATCTTGGTGAAAAAGTTGAAGAGCGCGTCGGTACCGACGGCAATGATGGCGGGCACGCGCAGGCCGAAAATGAGCATGGGCAGCAGCAATACGCCGCCGCCGAGACCCGTCAACCCGATCAACGTTCCGACCAGGAAGCCGATCAGCACTTTGAGCAGCAAGAATTCCATGCCGTCTTTCGATGAGTTCTCAGTTCCCGGTTCTCAGTTCTCAGTAAAGCAAAATCGGGCGAAGGAACTGAGAAAACTGAGAATCGCACTGAAGAGCCGTTTTCAGAGGTCATTATCCCATAAAGTCCATTGTAATAATTGACTTTATTGACATCATTAGCCGCTTTCGTGGTTCTCGGTTTCTCAGTAAAGCAAAATCAGGTTAAGGAACTGAGAACTGAGAACCGGGAACCGAGAACTGCCTCTAGCCATTGCCGTTGGCGCCGACGAAGCCTTCGCGCTCGAGGTGCAGAAGGATGGTCTGCGCCGCTTCCTCGGGGCTCAGCTTGACGGTGTCAATCACGACTTCGGCATCGGTTGGCGCCTCGTACGGATCCGAGATGCCGGTGAATTCCTTGATGATGCCGGCGCGAGCCTTGGCGTACAGGCCTTTGCGGTCGCGTTGTTCACACACTTCGAGCGAGGTGGCTGCGTACACCAGGATAAACCCGCCGAACGGTTCAATCATCTGCCGCACCGCTTTGCGCGTCGCTTCATAGGGCGCAATCGGAGCGCAAATGGCGATGCCGCCGTTCTTGGTGATCTCGGAGGCGACATAGCCGATGCGGCGGATGTTGATGTCGCGATGCGCCTTGGAGAATCCCAGTTCGCTCGACAGGTTCTTGCGTACCAGATCGCCATCGAGCAGCGTGACCGGACGTCCGCCCGTCTCGAGAAACTTGGTGATCAGAGCATTGGCGATGGTGGATTTGCCCGATCCCGAAAGCCCGGTGAAGAAAATGGTGACGCCCTGCTTGTGCCTTGGCGGATAGCTGCGGCGCAATTCCTGCACGACTTCGGGATAAGTGAACCATGACGGGATGTCGCGGCCTTCGTTGAGACGCTGGCGCAATTCCGTGCCGGAGATGTCGAGCACCTTGGCGCCCTCTGGTATTTCATCGGTCGGAACGTAACGGTCTTCGTTCTGCAGATACACCATCATCTGGAATGGAACCATGGTGACGCCAATTTCGTCTTCATGCTTCTTGAACAGCTCCTGGGCGTCGTAAGGGCCGTAGAAGGGCTTGCCGTCAGTATCTTTTCCGGGGCCGGCATGATCGCGGCCGACGATGAAGTGAGTGCAGCCGTGGTTCTTGCGAATCAGGCCGTGCCACACCGCTTCGCGCGGTCCGCCCATGCGCATGGCGAGAGGAAGCATGGCGAGCTCGACCGTGCCCTTCGGATACTTCGGCAGCAGCAATTGGTAGCAGCGCGTGCGGACGAAGTAATCGACGTCGCCCGGCTTGGTCATACCGACTACGGGATGAATCAGAAGATTCGCCGCGACTTGCTTGGCGGCGCGCATGGTCAGTTCGACGTGCGCGCGATGCATGGGATTGCGCGTCTGGAAGGCCACGACCTTGGTCCAGCCCAGGCGGCCAAATTGGGCGCGCAGGTCGGCGGGAGTAAGGCGCAGCGAGCGGAAATCATAATGCGCGTGAGCCTGTAATTCTTCAATCTTTCCGCCCACGTACCACGGGTTCGATTTGTTGATGGCGTAGTCGGCGCCCGGGTGCGCGGCGCTGGTGGAATTGAAAACCGCTTGGGCTTCGGCCTTGCGGTCCGGTTGCCAGACATCTTCCACGCTGAGCACGGCGAGCATCACGCCTTCGGGATCGCGCAGTGCAATCTTGCTGCTNNGGCGAGAAGCCGCCGCTCATCAGCAGTTCCAGATCGCAAAGCTGCCGGGCGGTCACGTCCCATGAGGGCCAATCCTTCGATTGCGCCTTTAAATCAGCGGCGCGCGCGGCTGGCACTTGCAGCTGAACAAGTTCTCCCCCGTGGGGGGCGATAAGATGACTGGTCGTTGCGTTCAAAGCAGTATTCCTCCCGTATGTGTCCTTCAAACTTGTGCGTTGTCCAGAAATGGCCGAAGCCACACACTCGCGATCTTCGTTCCATTGGCCCGCCGAGGCTGCGGGCCGCCGCTTTTCAGGCGGCACCAACCCACGACATTCATGTGGAATCAATGTTATCAGGATAAACCCAGCAATTCCGCTTCCTTAGGGGATCCGACCTGGCAGGTAAACCGTTGGAATAAAGAGTGCTACGAATGGAAACCTCTTGGTGGATGGCCACCCTGCACCTGAGTGAAAAATGTTGCACTATTCCATCCCCAAACTGGAATCTATGGTTCCCCTAAGATTCCTCCTGGTATTCCACCGAGATCACGGGCTCCGTGGCGGCAACCTGGGGAACCCCTGGCTGGACGGAGGCCCTGGACTCCGTGACCTGAAACACGCGGCCTGTCTTATAAGCCCAGAGCACTCCCATGCCATAAATCAGGAACGCCGCTCCAATTTCCATCACCAACTGGACCAGGTTCTTGGGAGTGAAGACCCTGTTTGCCAGCCAAACCACTCCAACCAGTGGCAAGGTCAGCAGAAAAGGCAACGAATACGCCTGGCGCACGAAACTGCTCACTGGCACGCCGATCTGTTTCGCTAAATGGCGCGGCATAAAAAGGAGGAACGTGCAACCGAGCGGAACTGCCGTGCCCAGCGCGTCGCCCACCACCCCCAACGGCGGAACCAACGCAATACTCAGGATCAAGTTGGCGATCCCCTCCAGCAAGGTGACTTTCGCCATGGATTGATGTTTTCCCATGCCGAACAGCACGCGTCCCGAAGCCGATTGCATGAGCATGAGCGCGAAAGGAATAATCAGCACCACCAACACCGGGTAACTGTGCGGAATGTAGCGGGCGCCGACCCAGATCCGGATGACGTGTTTCCCCAGCAGAATCAGGATTACCGTGATGGGCAGAATCAGCAGCGCGCACACCCGGTTTCCCGCGATATAAACCTTCCGCAAGCGCTCCAGATCGTTTTTCGCCTCCGACTGGCTCGACATGGGGACAAAAATCTGCGCCAGGCTCGAGACGAATTCCTGGGCGTAGTCCACGATCCGCGCACCGATCGAAAAATACGTAATTGCCACTGCGGACATCATTCTGCCCAGCACCAACTCGTCGGTGCGGAAGCGTAAGTGTCCAGCCACGATCACAAGGAACGTCGTTCCGCCATAGGTAGCCATGTTGCGCAAGGATTCCTTGTCTACGTAGCGCAAACCGATCGGCACCGGGCACAAGCGGAAGACTATGATTCCGCGCAGAATTGAAGACAGGATGGGCAGCCCCACCGTAATCAGTGCGACGGCGATCAGCCCATAGCCGCGATTCAGGAAATGCACGATCAGCGCCGCCCGCAGCAAGGTCGAGCCGATGCTCGTCCAATTCAGAATGTAAAACCGTTGCAAGCCTTCGAGCATGCCGCCGAAAACGCCCAACGGAAATCCCAGGCTGACGGCTGCCCCGACGAGCAGCAGAAGAATATGCGCTTGCCTGTGCAGCTCGGGCGGAATACGAAACAGTCCTCCCACGTAGGAACTGAGCACCGTGGTCAGGGCCATGCTTACAACGCCGATGATGGTGTAGGTAAAGAGGCTGGTATTGACGAAGCACGCCAGCTTGCCGCTTTCGCCGGTCGCAGTATATTTGGAGACGTAGCGAATTATCGAGGAGCGGATTCCTAAATCAAACAGTCCGTAGTAACCCGTGACCGAAAAAATCAAGACCCAGATGCCGAAGGCGACATCGCCCAGCCGGTGCAGAATGAAGGGCGACAGAAAAATCCCGACCGACACGTTCACGGCCAGCGCCGACCAGCTTGAGCCGACGTTTTTCAGGATCTGTTTTTTTTCGTACTTCCGCATCTGCTCCGGTCCGTTCCCGTTTCTCGCGCCCAGTTCCTGCTCTTCAGATCCTTAATTAAAGATAGGCCGCATAGCGCAACCACTGTTCGACCAGTTTCATTCCCTCGGAAAACCGGACCCGCGGCTCGTAGCCCAGCACTTTTCGCGCTTTCTCGATACTGAAGAACACCGTCGTGCTCTGCGTCGCTTCCGTTAAAGCGTCCGGAATGAACTTTGCGTTGGTGGACTTCGCCGCCGCGCGTCGCACGCCGAAGCGCGCCCGCAGCCGTTCCCGCTTCTCCGGAGGCAGCGCACTGACCCAGTTCCACGCCTTCTTCATCGCCGCTTCCGTTAATGGAATCTGCATCAGCATCTGGCGGAATTCCTTGCTGCGCGCCACTCGTGCCGCTGCCTTCATCGAGCCCCGCAGCAGTCCGGAACTCCTGTCCCGGCTTGCCTCGATCTCCGCCCGCGAAATTTCCTCCACCGCTGGCCTCGGTTCTATCAGCGCCATGTGCGCCCGGATAAAATCTCCCCAGCTCACACGCTCGGCATCAGTGATGAAGAAAGCCTGGTTCAGCGCGCCGTCGTTTTCCAGTCCGAGTACCATGGCGTCAATCAGATTGTCCACGTAGGTCGTATTGCAGGCGCCGTGCCCGCCTGCGATGAAGGCCACGCGCCCGTCGCGCAGATCGTCCATCAGCCGCGTGGACCACGCCGAGTAGGGCCCCCACACGATCGAAGGCCGCAGGATCACCACCGGCAGTCCGCGCTTGCCGTAGTTGAGTACAACTTTTTCCGCCGCCGCTTTGTTGTCACAGTAGGCATCGCCCGTCCGGCGCAGCGGAGCGTCCTCACTCTCCGATCCCGGAGGCGGTGTGATCCCGTAGATGGCTGCCGTGCTGACATGGATGAATCGCTTCACCCCGGCTGCCTGTGCTACCGCCAGCATGTTTTCAGTTCCCCGCACGATGCTGCTCGCGAGACCCACCCCGCAGTGGATCACAATCTTGGCCCCGCCGAGCGCTTGCCGCAGCGATTCGCGCTCCAGCAAGTCCCCCGGGCAGAGTTCGACCGGCAGGCGCGCGATCCGCGCCGCGCGATGCATTCCGTGTACCAGCGCGCGAACTTTTGGCACTCCGGCCTGCATCATTCGTTCGCACACCCGCCCACCGATGAATCCAGTAGCGCCGGTCACGAACACGGTCTCGTTGCGCCAGTTCATGTCCGAGTCTCGCTGCCCCCAGTTCCGCTCGAGGTCTCGCTCCCGGCCCGGCTCTCGGCCCCGATCTCAGTCCACGGTTCCGCGATCCGCCGCTTGTGGGCGTAGCAGCTCTCGATCAGTTCCAGTACACGGACCGCCTGCCAGCCATCCACCTCCGGCTTGCCACGGTTCGCGATGCTTTGCACGAAATTGTCGAGTTGCCGCCAGTACGGACTGCCACCCGAAAAGTTTTCCATCTGCAACGTCTGGCTCACCGGAGCGCCGCCGATCGCGCGATGGATCACCACCACCTCCGGATCGCTCACGGTAATCTCTGCGCTGGCAGCGGCGGCGCGCACCAGCAGCCGGTTCTTCAGCCCGAAGGTGCGGCTTATCTGCAGATGTCCGGGAATCTCGCCGAAGCGGCCCGCGTGCTTCAAGTCGAGAAACAGATTGGCTTCGATGCCGCTACCCCAGTCGTCGTCCTGATAGTCGAACGCACTTACCGGCCCGAACCAGTCGATCACGCTGTCCAGCATATGGACGCCGAAATCCAGCAGCGCCCCGCCGCCCGCTTGGGCGCGGTCAAAATAGAAGCCCGACGCACTGCGCCAATCGAACGCGCCGCCATATTGGAAGTCGTAGTTTTGGATGGAACCTAGCAGGCCCTCTTCGATGACCAGCTTAAGCAGGGAGTGGCTCGCGGCAAAGCGGCGGTTCATGCCCACGGCGAGCACCAGCTTCTTTTCTTCCGCAAATTCGGTGCAGGAGCGCGCCTCCGCCGCTGTAATTGCCAGCGGCTTCTCGCATAGCACATGCTTGCCCGCCCGCAGGCAATCCATATTGCTGGAGACATGCAGATGGTTGGGCAGCGCGTTAACGACCGCATCCACCTGTCCCAGTACTTCGCGGTAATCCGCGACTGCCCTGCAACTCAGCCCGCGATTCCGTATCAGTGCACCGGCCCGGGGCAGGTCGGTATCCACGAGCGCCACCAGTTGCACGCCGGGATGTGCGCTGACAGCCGGGATGTGCTCGCTGCGAGTGATTGCTCCGCAGCCCAGAATGGCCAGCCGGATCGGCTCCGTCATTCCCGCTGCTCCCCCCGCTCCTCAACGACAACGACCGCCGTGGCTGCCAATTGAGTCTCCGGACTCTTTATAGATTGCGATTCATCCGCCATCAGCATACCGGAAACGGCTCTGAGCTAGCGAAAAGCCTCGCCGAGTAAAGCGCTTACAGGGTGCGAATTGGAATGCGTCTCCTGAGCGGGGGAATGCAGCTCGTATCCCAAATAAGTCATCAGGTGTCCCCATTGAGCTTCCAGTTGCAAAATGGCCGATTCCGGCACCTCGGTGCGCCAGCCTCCTGATTTCGCGGCCCGCACAAAAGGAATATCCTGGCGCGTCTCCCGGGTCGAACTCCACAACAGGGCCTGCGATTTCTCCAGCTTCCGCATGGTGCTGGCGTCGCTCCGGCGCACTGCGGTTGCGATCCGCTCCGGATCTGGGTCGATTCCCAGGAAAACGGCCACTCTAGCCAATTCCTGCGCGGTATTGGCCAGCATGTCCTCGTAGCGCAGCAAAAGGAACCCGGGGTGGTTGTGCCGGGTGACCAGCCAGGAAGCTACATTGTCTCCCCACGAGCCGTACGGATTGAAATCCCCTGCCATGAACCGGGCTGCGTATTTTTCGAACGGATATTGGTCGTCGATCAGGCGGCGCTTGCGTTGAAAGTAGTATCCCGACAGCAGCACATCCCTCGGGTCCCGCACGATATAGATGATTCGTGGGTAGCGTGGATCGAAATACTGGTGGCTCTTTAGGACCCGCGGCCGCGGCATTTTTGCTAATTCGCGTTTCGAGAGCGCCTCCGGGTCCGGCGTCAGCCGATTGATGTTGGAAAAATCCGCCGGGGTTTCCGGATACACCAGGTTGGCAATCAGAAACCGTGTCCAGGTATTGCCCGACTTTATGTAAGAAACGATGAAAACATCGTCTGGAAAAACGTCCAGATTGCGTCCTGGGTGGTGCAAGCCCAGCGCCCGCCGCGTTCCGCGGATCAGCCACTGCATCATAGCTCGAACCTCTCGCTCTCTTGATCGACTACCCACCCGGGACCTTCGGGGGAGACGCGGCTTGTATCCGGGGTAGCCACGCCGGCTGGGGACGTCCTAGTACTTCAAGCTTGCCTTACTCCTGGATCTTTTTCATTATAGCTGAACGCTTCCCGTTCTTGATTGGCCCACTTCGGTTGGCCCTTTTCTGCTAAAACCCGCTCTCTGCTTGCCTTTCCGCGCCAACCGCGCGTCCTGCAAGATTAGAAAACCGCGCGCTGCCCAAGGCGCAATCCGCACCGCCAGCGCCACTCGCCGGCTCTTGCGGTCCTGCAACAGTACTGCGGCTTTGGCCGCCGCGAGACGCGCTTCAGGGTAACGACCCTCCCGCAAGTAGCGCTTCACTAGATCCATTTGGCAGAGCCCCTCAACCCGCGCAATCAGTTCCTGGATCAGCCTTTTCTGCTTTGCCGAAACCGGCAAAGTCGCCAGCACCTTCTTGTAGACCTCAATCTGCGCTTGCTTGAGGAGATAGCCGTCGGATGCAAGCCCGCCGGGGAGCAGCCGGTGTTCAATCCCCACCTTCCGCAGAAGATCCATCTTCGCCCCGCGAAATGACATACGCACCCAGAGGTCGAAGTCTTCCGAGCGCCGATAGCGTTCGTCGAACAGTCCGGCGTCGATCATCGCCTGCCGCGAGGCCACCACGGCCGAAGTCGTCACCGCGCATTCTTCCGTCAGCAGCTTCTCGAACGTCACCGGTGGACTCTGTGGTTGCCGCTCGAAGGACCGGCCTACAAACGACCGGCCCACAAAAGACCGGCCGACATGCACTCCATCCTTCATAAAATAGGAATCGCAGTAAACCAGATCCAGCGCCTGTTCCTCAAGCAGCGGAACCAGACGGGCCAGATGCTCGGGCAAATAGATGTCGTCGCTATCGAGGCAGGCGATGTACTTGCCTCGCGCCGTGCGGATCGCCGTGTTGCGCGCCCCCGATGGTCCCCGGTTTTCCTGCCGGACGTAGATCAGCCTCTTGCCGTAGCTCCGGATCGCCTGTTCCAGCGCCTCCGTATCCGGCGAGCCGTCATTCACCAGCACGACCTCAAAGTTCGGATACGTCTGCGCGAACACGGAATCCAGCGTTTCCCGGATACGCTCCGCCGCCTGATACGCAGGAATGATGACGCTCACCAGAGGTTGTTGCCGCTCGTCCAAGATGCACACCCCTCCCGCGACCCTCATCCAGCAAACCGGAGTCCAAAACCACCCCAGTACCTCAGTCTAACTGTTTGATTTTAATGGATGTTTACCGTCGACAGGAAGCGGCACTGAAATCTCTGGTCAAGCGGCAATCAAATTGTGGGTAATTTGTTTCCCTTTCTTGCCCCGGCCGCTTACCAAACATGCTTCATGGCCTGGGTAAACTCCGCCACAGGCAAGGCATTCAGCACATCTTCCTTCTTGAGCCAGGCCCGCCGCGCCTGCAGAATTCCGTAGCGCATTTTCTCCATGTGCGAGGTGTGGTGGGAATCGGTGTTGATGACGATCTTAACGCCATGCTGTTTGGCCAGGCGCAGATGAACGTCGCTGAGGTCGAGCCGGTCCGGATAGGAGTTCAGCTCCATCGCTACTTTGTGTTTGGCCGCCGCTTTGAGCACGGCGTCGAGATCGAACTGGTAGGCGTCGCGGCGCAGCAGCAGGCGTCCCGTGGGGTGCCCGATCAGCGAAGTATTGGGATTGGCGATCGCCTTCAGCAGCCGCTCGGTCATGGTGGCGCGATCCTGGTTGAACTGCGAGTGCACGCTGGCAATGACGATGTCCATTTGCTCGAGCACCGAGTCGGAGAGATCAAGCGAGCCATCGCCTAGAATGTCGACTTCAATCCCCGCGAAAATGCGAATGCTCTTCATCTCTTTTTCGACCGCCCGGATTCTTTCGATGTGCGCCATCGCCCGTTTGTCGGTGAGCCCGTTGGCGAAGGCGAGATTTTTCGAATGATCGGTGATCGCCATGTACTCGTAGCCGCGTTCCCGCGCCGCCTCGGCCATCTCTGCAATAGTGTTGCGGCCGTCGGTTTCGACGGTGTGCATATGCACGTCGCCGCGGATGTCGGATAGTTGGATGAGCACGGGCAGCGTGTGTCCGGCGGCGGCTTCGATCTCTCCAAGATTCTCGCGCAATTCGGGAGGAATGAAATCGAGCTTGAGCTTGGCGTAGATTTCTTCTTCGGTCTTGCGCGCGACCGGCTTCGCGTCTTCGACTTTAGCGAGGCTATATTCGTTGAGCGTGAAGCCCATCTTGAGCGCGCGCTGGCGCAAGGCCACGTTGTGCGCCTTGGAGCCGGTGAAATATTGCATGGCCGCTCCGAANNCGGAAGCTGACCTTGTTTTCTCCTTGCGCGATCACGTCCATCAGCCCAGGGAAGCGGAGTAGATGTTCGATGATCTTCTGCCGCGGTTCTGCCTCTATGCAGGCCTTGCCCGTGACCAGGATGTCGAGGTCGCCTACGGTTTCGCGTCCGCGGCGCAGCGATCCGGCGGGCGTAACTTTTTCGACGCCTGCAGCAGCTAGCAGATGCTCCACCAGTTTTTCCGCCAGCTCTTCTGCGGTGTCGAGCAGGAATCGTCCGGCGATGCGGCGGTAGTCTTCGATCGCCTTAAGCAGCTTTACTTCATGTTTTTCACCCATGCGAGGCAGCGTGCGGATCTTGCCCTCGCGCGCCAACTTCTCTACGCCCTCGAGGTCGCTGACCTGGTAGGCGCTCCAGATCAAGGCAATCGTCTTCGGCCCCAGACCCTGAATCTTGAGCAGTTCGAGCATCGAGGGGCGGTATTTTTTCAGGAGTTCGGCGTGCGCTTCGATGCGGCCATCTTTGAAAAGCATCTGCAGATTCGCCAGCATGCCCTTGCCTATGCCCTGTATTTCGAGAAGCTTCTTCGGCTCTTGAATCAAGTCGGCCACCTGTTGCGGCAGCGCTTCAATGGCCTGCGCGGCGTTGCGATAAGAGCGCACGCGAAACGAGTCCTGCCCGTCGATCTCCAGCAGATCGGCAGTCTCGTAGAGAATTCCGGCGATGGCTTTGTTGTCCATTTAGAGTTCTTCCGCGGGTAGAGACGGGCCTCGACCCGTCTCTCACACCAGTTCGATCCGCAGGTCGCGCCCAATCGCCCGCGCAGCCCGGCACAATGTCTGCAGCGTTACCGAGGCGTTGCCTGGATCAAGCAGCCGGTCCAGCGCGGCGCGACTCGTGTTCATGCGACGCGCCATCTCCACCTTGTTGATCTTCGCCCTCTTCATCGCTTTCTGCACCTGCCAGGCCAGCGCTTCTTTGAGCGCGGTGGCGCGGGCTTCCTCAAGGATGCCTTCCTCCTTCAAGAAATCATCCAGCGATGAGCCAATACGAGGGTTTTTCTTTTTCATGTCGTCACCTCCTTCATCCGTCGCTTCGCGAGCGCGAGATCCTCCGCCGGCGTCTTGCGCGTTTTCTTAATAAAGCCATGGAGCACGACCAGAGTGCCCTGGTGGAAGCACAGAATCAGCCGTGCAATCCGCTGGCTCGGCAGCGTTGTGCGAACTTCCCACAGACCGTTCTTCAGGCTTCGTACCAGGGGCATTCCGATGGGCCAGCCGAATTGAACCCGCATCAAGTGCAGTCCGATCGCGCGACGGTCTCCCCTGTCGAGGCTACGCAGCCATTCCAGCACAGGTTCGCCGCCCGCCTCAGTCCGGTAAAAGCGAACAGGTATTTCAGGCGCATGTTCTTTGACCATCCCGCCTCGCTGGCTTAAGTATGTATCAGAAATGGTACATTGTCTAGACCCTGCACGCTGACGGTGCAGGTCACGCCGAAAGGAAGCTCTGCCAGCGCCGTTCCCCGCGAACAGGGAATCCGGATCGCCATGTCAATTTTTCAAGGATAGCTAAGAGGTGCGGATGTCGCGTGCTCGCAGGGACCTGAGGACACAGCCAGCCCGGGCATCGAGCGCACACACAGCTTGATCCGCAGAACCGGCCTGAGCAAAGCAACCTCAAATCACGGGACCTTGGTTACATTGGCCGCTTGCGGCCCCTTCTGTCCCTGGACGATCTCAAACTCCACCTTGTCGCCCTCCTGCAGGCTCTTGTAGCCTTCGGTGGTGATTGAGCTGTAGTGAATGAATACATCCGGTCCATCGTCTCGGCCGAGGAAGCCGTAGCCCTTGGCGTTGTTGAACCACTTGACGGTGCCTTTCAAACGTTCCACGTGCACCCCTCTTTCTTGCGGATTTCCCCGAAAAGGCGCGATTTCAGGGCCCGCAGAAAAATGTGCTAAGAATTGTGCTGCTCACCGGGGGTGCTGTCAAGGCTCCGCGTCACACATCTTCGGTCGTCGCAAGGGCCTGGGGAGCGCGGAGGTTGTCACCCGGACGGACCTCTAGCGCGCTGGTCGCGGCGTCTGAGCCAGCCACAGGATCCCCGAGATAGTCTTGGCGTCGCGGATGCGTCCATTGAGCGCCATCCGCTTCGCCTCCGATAAAGTGAAAAACCTGGTTGCGATCTTCTCGTCCGGCTCGGGCTGGGCTTCGCCAGCCCGGAGACCGCGGGCCAGGTAGATGGTCATGGTTTCGTCGAGGAAACCGGGGCTCACGTAAAAATGCAGGATTCTCTTCCACTGGCGAGCGCTGTAGCCGGTTTCTTCAAATAACTCGCGCTTGGCGGCGGTGAGCGACGTTTCGCCATCGTCAATGCGTCCGGCGGGCAACTCCCACATCATGGACTGCGCGGCGTGGCGATACTGGCGCTCGAGAAGGATGCGCGGCTCAGCTTCGCGGCCTGCCTTTGCCCCGTCATCAACGGCCAAAACAACGATGGAGCCGGAATGCCGTATGACATCGCGGCGGGTGCGCACGCCACCAGGCTCTTCCACTTCATCCGTGGTGACGCTGAACACCGGGCCCTGGAAACTGACGCGGGAAGAGAGGACGCGCGCTCGCTTTGCTTTCGTTCCTGCTGATTTCACCATGACAACAATATAAGGTATGCTGCGCCGGTGAGCCGAAAACACATTCCCGAAAACATGACCGGAAGAACAAGAACAATGACCAGAAGAACAATGACTGGAAAGCCCTCCATCGCCATCGTCGGCGCCGGGAGCCTGGCAACTTTTCTGGCCGTGGCACTGAACGACGCCGGTTTCCCAATAACCGAGATCATCGCGCGCGACTCGCCTCGGTCGCGCCGGCGCGCTCGCGCGCTCGCCGCGAAGGTGGGCGCGCAGATGGTCACCGCAAGTTCCGCCGCGCTGGACGCCACCTTGCTATGGCTCTGCGTTCCAGATCGTGAGATTCGCCGCGCGGCTTGGGTGTTGTCGGATCATCTGGTTGCGCGCGCGCTGCTTCGGCAGAAAGTTATAGCCCGCTTCGCCCTACACTCCAGCGGAGCGCTCTCCAGCCGCGAACTCGATCCCCTGCGCAAAGCTGGCGCCGCGGTCGCGTCGGTGCATCCGCTGATGACCTTCGTTGCCGGCGCGCATCCTTCAGAGCATCCTTCTATGACGGGTGTGCCCTTTGCGATCGAGGGCGATGACGCAGCCATGCGAGTCGCACGGCGAATCGTCCGCGAGTTGGGAGGCGAGAGCTTTTTATTGCCTGCGGCGCGCAAAGCCGCATACCACGCGTGGGCCACGATGACTTCGCCGCTCTTGCTGGCGTTCCTGGTAACGCTAGAAGAAGCCGCCCGGGCCGCCGGACTAACGCGGCAAGATGCGCGCCGCAAGAGCCTGCCCATCATCCGCCAGACTTTGGCCAACTATTCGCGCCTCGGTCCGGCGCGCTCGTTCAGTGGCCCGCTGGTCCGCGGAGACGCGGAGACGGTGGCGAAACACCTGGCGGTGCTGACGAAGCATCCTGGTGCGCGCGAGGTTTATGTGGCGCTGGCGCGAGCCGCAATGCGCGGCCTGCCGGTGAAGAACCAGGATGAACTAAAGCAGTTGCTGCACGACTGAGGCTCATAAGCAGAGGCCCCCGCGCTCGGCTGTCCGCGAGCGAAGCTCGCAGGTCGCGTGATCTCTAATGCCGGGTCCGGCGACTGCTGAACAGGTGGCCAAGCTTCTCTTGCTTCGTCCTCAAATATTCTTCGGTATGTTCCGTGGGCGCGACTTCGCACGGCACGCGCTCAGTCACTTGGATACCGGCGTTTTCGAGCGCAGCGACTTTATCGGGATTATTCGACAGCAAGCGCACCCGCTTGATGTCCAATGCCTTCAGGATCGCGACCGGCATCTGGAACTCACGCTGGTCGGCCTTAAAACCAAGGCGCTCGTTCGCTTCCACCGTGTCAAATCCACTGTCCTGGAGCGCATAGGCCTGTAGTTTGGCCATCAGCCCAATGCCGCGGCCTTCCTGCTGCTCATAGATAAGGACGCCCGCCCCCAGTTGGGCGATCATCGAGAGCGCCATTTCAAGTTGCTGGCGGCAATCGCAGCGCAGCGAGCCAAATACGTCGCCGGTCAGACACTGCGAGTGGATGCGCACCAGCGGCGACCCGGAGTGCACCTCCCCCATCACCAGCGCTACGGCCTCTTCGGTCCTGGCGCCGTCGCCCGATGCCGACGCCCTGGTCGCAAACCCGTGAATCAGGAAGTGTCCCCAGCGCGTCGGGAAGTCCGCGGACGCCACTTGTTTTACCTTTAAAGAACTCACTCCTAAATTATAGCCTTCGATTTCAGGTACACACCGCTTCGAGAACTCAAGGTCCCGATAGTCGATGCTTTTTGTTCCACTGTGCGCGGCGCGGACACAGTTGCAAAATAACCTGTGGAGAGGCGAAAATCGAGCGACGGCTGCTAAAATCAAAAAAGAAATTCGCCGCCGCATGGGGCTATAGCTCAGCTGGGAGAGCGCATCGTTCGCAACGATGAGGTCGTCGGTTCGAGCCCGACTAGCTCCACCAATCTTCTCAATGGGTTGGCGACAATTGCAGCCATTTCTGTGAACCTCGAAAAGCCGCCGTAATCGACCGTGAACCTTTGGCGAACTCCTAGACTTTTTCGAAATGCCGGCGGAGATCACCCGATCAAACAAATCGATGCCGGATCCCGGCTAGCTCCACCAATTTTTCCAGGTAGCTCGGTTTCCCTTAGACAACAAAATGAAGGCCACTGATGTAGCTCGCAGATTTGTTTCCGCACTTCGCAGTCCATCGCACCTGCATGAGCGTGGGAATCGAAACCGGGGCATCGAACACAGGGAACTCGCAGCACAGGAACGTGTCCCCTTGCAGGGGATACGAACTAAGGATGCAAGCGCCGCCGTTGCTCAGATTGTGAATGCGACCGTCAAATTCCTTTGGCGGGCCACTCGCCGTCTGACCCGGTAGCAAACTCCGTGCATGTACTTCAAGCACCTGCGGGTGACGCTCATACTGGCGTCGTTCTCGATCTGGGGAGTAAGTCATAGTGGCGCATTATGCTCGAAGTCACGAATCCAGTAAACTCCTCAATCGAACTAAGCAAACGGGCCGGGAGTTTTTCCCGGCCCGCTTCAGGAGGAAGTGCCGCAACAGCACTATCCCGGATGTTTGGATTTGACCCGGCCCGAAGAGCCCCTTACGGAGCAACTTCAGCCATCGTGCGGCCTCAACCGCCCTTCAAGTCGGAAGCCATTGCTTTCGACTAAAAGTCGTTGTCTTCCGAGGTGCAAAGGCATTGGCCCTTTCC
>PLHP01000390.1 GCA_003138955.1 Acidobacteriaceae bacterium
GGGCATGGACCGGGCCGTTCAACCCCAACAAGTTTCGCCGCAGCAACGCATACTCCGCCTCGGTTTCTTTCGCGATCCGTTTACTCTAATGGCGGTTACTTCATGTGATTAGCACTAGAAAAACTAATAGTTGAAATAGTTAGTCATTAGGAGTAACGTAGATTTTTAACAGGAGTTCAACATGGATTATTATTCTGGCGGAGACGGTGCGTTTCCCGCTGGCTTCGACCGCAGTTTCATCCCGTCCTCTGTCCCGCTCGTTCAACCCGCGGAATTCAAGGAAGTCGACCGGACACGCCAAGTCATTTGTTGTTCTTCTCGGCTTCCAAACGGGCGGCGGACAACAGTCGCTCGAAGTGAATCGGCGGAACAGTCGACTCTCGAGCGGCCGAACGGAGGCTCCTAGTTGACACAGCGCTGGATTCTCTTAGGTCCCAATGAGTGTGAAGCTCAGTTCCAGGAGCACAAACAGCTAGGAAGCCAGCTGCAAAGACAGAATGCTCTTGCCGCTCAGGCGACGTTGATTGCGGGATGCTGAGGCAGAGGGCCCGGAGGGGCAACATCGCGCACGGAGGTTCTATGCCAAATTTTTCGAGCGATAGGAAAGTGGCTGCCAATCAGGCCAAGGCCACAAAATCCATCGACCCCGAGAACACCACTTCGACCCAATCCAATGAGACAAATCACGAACAGCAAGGCTCGCTGCGTGTTTTCCCGAGCCCTCCATCAGTGGTTGCGATGGAGTCGACACAACCAAGGGAGATGGCCACTCCCGTCACTCGCGAGGTGGAATTCACGATCCTGCCCGACGGTCGGATGGTGGACTTAGTCAGGAGCATCCGCCAGCCTTCAAATCTAGGCTTTTTGGTTTGGCAGGATGGGAATATCCGGCTGACATCTCACATTGAATACGACGGCGAACTGCTTGTTGTCCCGAAGGTGGACCCGACGGTGGTTTCCGCCCTGCGCCTGCCCACGATGGCGAAACCTTGCCCGGAGGTCGGGGAACTGTTCATGGTGATGATGAATTATATCGAGAAGTATGTCGACATCACGACTGAATCCAGTTTCCTGGTCGCCGCCTTCGTTCTTAGTACCTGGTTTGCGGATCGGCTCACAGTCGCGCCGTACTTCTCAATATGTGGGCCGCCGGACAGCGGAAAAACCACGCTTCTGCGGCTCTTGCACTGTCTCTGCCGCCGCGCAATACACGCCTCCGTCATTACAGCGGCGTCGCTTTACCGGTTAGCGGCTCAGGTGCGCCCAACCTTGCTCATCGATGAAGCGGATTTCGGAACGGATCGGACCAGTCGCGACTTCCAACGTTTGCTTCGGGTAGGTAACAGAAGGGGATTGCGCGTTCTCTGCAACGGGAAAGCGTTCGAAAATTTTGGCCCCAAGGTAATAGCCTCACGAGTTCCCTTAGACGCGGCTTTGGTCAGCTGCAACATCAATATCGTGATGACACCATCGGACCGGGATGTGCCGTCGGTAGATTCGGACGCCGAGGAAAAATTGTCTGACGAACTGCAGCCAATGCTGGAGATGTTCCGTCTGCTGCATTATGGGAGGGTCGTCGCCTCACAAGATCCCATGTTTCTGAAATTTCCTCCACCCCTGCGGGACAACGCCCGTGCTCTTGCCGCAGCAATGTTGGGGAATGAAGAACTCCAGCAACGGTTGGTTGGAGCACTGGAATCCCAGGTTCACTCCATGCGGTTCGACCGGTTCAATGATCCTGCGTGGGTGGTGATGTTAGCGCTTTATGGCTTCTGCCATGTTAGGAAGGGCGATTGCTACGTCCGTGAACTGACAGACGAAACCAACCGCATCCTTCGCGAAAACGGGGAACCACGCCCTTATTTCCCAAGAAGGGTCGGCCAAATCCTAAATAAGTCGCTCGGTTTTCCCACACGCCGGCGGGGAGAGGGCTACAGGGTCGAGCTGACGTTAGCAATCGCGCGACAGATTCACAGTCAGGCTAAGGCCATGGGGATTAAACGGGCCGATATCCTTCCCTCGGTCACCGTCGAATCCGGACTTGTAGGCCACCCCTGTGACCTTTGCTCGGAATTCGAGATGATGAGGGACCATGAGGGCGAGAGCTTGCTGACTTTTGATGAGGCAATGGCGGAGTACAAGCCGTGCACCAGTTGTGGCTTTAACCACCACCGTCAGAAATGCCCACAATGTAACACGCCAAGGAAAGCAGAAATGCGGAATCCGTCGGGCGAGCCGACCTCTGGCGCATAATCCGATCTCGGCCGTGTGCGGTGAACTTAGTGAACTTGGTGAACTTTGCAACTGTCCTGGACGGGCCCGAGTGCCCGTGCGCTAATCAACGAACGGGCCGGACCGCCCGCAGGGTCCGCACGCCTGGCGCAATTGCGAAATGGTTTCCGTTTTGGGGAGGCTATTGTTCGATGCCGGGTTGATTGCCTACAAATGGGACCCGAGCAGGAAGGGCACAAGTTCATGCAGCGCTTAGTCGCCAAAAGATCCCAGGCAATGTTAGAGAGTGTTCTCCTAGGGGAGGCCTTGATTCCTGCGATCGAGCAGCACGAGTGGTCCCGATCCCGCGCTGCCTGGGGTTCATCCACATTTTTCATCCATCGCTGGTCGCCAAGCAGAAGGCAACTTTATCGTGCGATGGACCAACTGGAGCGTCTACAGAGGCAGCGCCGAGGAGAAAACGTGCCGCCTCCTCTCAACATCAATCTGGGGAGAAGGAGATAACTTTTTGCCAAACAAAGCCAAGAAGCCCTTAGTTTCAATTAGTCCGTGGCTGGAATTGGAAAAACAAAGCCAAATGATTTGGCGTATTAGTAATCTTGAAATGTTCCCCTTCGCGCAACGCTTTGAAACATGGGGAGCCGAGAGCAGGAGCGATGAACCCGACGAAGCCACCCGATCGGTTCCGGCCCGCAAAGGAAAAACGTCAGCATGGAAGCAGGCTCGCCTTCAGCATCGGCTTGGTCACCGAAGGCAGTATCACATTCTCGGCGTGCAGCCGGGGGGGGGGCGGGGTCGCTCGCACGGGGCGCTAGGCTAGCGGGGCGGACGATAGTGGGCTGGGTTGGGGGCGAGGGTGAAATGCGTCAGAACTGAGATTCAAATGCGTGGGACCTGAAATTCAGATGCGCCGACCCTGCTCAGAAGCAAATCTTTCTTGACAGTGGTCGTTCTGGCGTATCTAATTTCGTTCTTCAAAATAATGCCATTTTTTGAGCAGTCCAAACGATCCATTGGGAGGACTTTAATGTCGATGACTGGAAAGTTGGCGGTGCTGTTGCTGCTGTTGCTGAGCTTCGGTTCGCTCGCCTTCGCGCAAGGCGGAGCCACGGGCGCCATTAGCGGCGTGGTGCAGGACGCATCTGGAGCCGTAATCGGGAACGCCAAGGTGAGCGTCACGAACGAAGCCACGGGTGAGGTCCTACGCCAAACGAAGACCGAGACATCCGGGTTCTTCACAGCCACGCTCTTGCCCGTAGGCACGTACACGGTGGAAGTGAGCGCGGCGGGCTTTCCCGTCACCAAGTTCCCCGGTGTGGTGGTGCGCATCACGGAAACGACGCGCATAACCGCGACTCTTAAACTGAGTGCGGTGAAGGAAGTTGTGGAAGTCCAGGCCCAAGCGGAGGCAGTCAATACGACGGATGCCACTACGGGAGAATCCATCAGTTCCGCAACCCTGAATACGCTCCCGCTGGCCACGCGCAATTTCCAGCAGTTGCTCGACCTCTCGGCAGGCGCCTCTTCCAACTTGAACAACGCTGCCGCCCTGGGCCGTGGCGATGTGCGTGTCGACGTCAACGGTGGACGAGAAGATAACAACAACTACCTGATCGAGGGAGTTTCGGCCTCCGACTACTCGTTCGGGGAACTCACGTACACACCGGTTCCTAACCCTGACTCGATCCAGGAGTTCAAAGTCGGCACCAGCCTCTATGACGCTACTCAGGGCCGCAATGGTGGCGGCAACATCAACGCTATCCTGAAAAGCGGCACTTCCGGCTTCCACGGAGACGCTTGGGAGTATTTCCGCAACTCCGTGCTGAATGCCGATGACTTCTTCTTGGGGCCCTTTGATCTTAAGCAGAACATTTTCGGCGGCGATTTCGGCGGCCCGGTCGGGCCGAAGGCCAAACTAGGGTACTTCTACGTGAACTACCAAGGCACGCGCCAGCGCAGCGGCGATTCTCTGGGAACTTATATCAGCAACGCTTCAGTTCCGGTGCTGCCGACGGCGCGCGATCAGACCACGCTGCTCAATACCTTTTTTTGCGGTGCGGCCTGTAACGGAGCTACAGCTACGGCCATCGATCCGGTCGCGCTGGCGCTGCTGCAGGCACCGGGCACTCAGTTCGGCCCGGGCATAGGTGGTGGCTGGCTAATTCCCAGCGTCGCTGGAACGCCCGGTTATACCCTGAATTCTTCCACCGGCCAGTACGCGATCAACACTGGCACAGTGACTCTCAGCGTTCCGGGGCGCTATACCGATAATCAGTTCACGGCCAACTGGGACCGTGATTTCAACCATGGCAAGGATCGCCTCTCCGAGCGGTTCTTCTGGTCCGATTCCGAAACCTACGAACCATTCGGCGCCGATAACTTACAGGTTCAGACGGGCTATCCGGCTCTTGCCAGCAACCTGAATTTCCCCCTCGACATCCCGCTGCGGGGACGGTTCGGCAGCATCGCGGAGACCCACTCCTTCAGCAATGCCCTGATCAACGAGTTTCGTTTTGGCGTGAACGTCATCAGCGACTCCCTCCAAAACGTCCCCGTCCCCGGAGCCTCGCCGAGCGCGCTGGGCATTGACAACGGATCGGGTGCGCCTGACATGTACAGGTTCCAGTTCAGCAGCGGCTTGCAAATTGGACCTTTCCCCAACCAACTGCAATCGGCGTTATCGGACGCCCTCGTCTGGCTCGATACGGTCAGTTGGACGAAGGGGCACCACTCGTTGCGTTTCGGCGTTGAAATCGACCGCACTTCGATTCGCCGCAACCTCCCCGTGCTCGACAATGGTTTGTTGTACTTCGAACCTGGGAGCGTCAAAGGCCTCGATTATTGGCAGAACTTCCTGTTGGGCGCGGAAACGTTTGGTGAAGGGGGAGGCGGCGCTGCCAATCACGATTACCACATTCCCGCCTATGCCGGTTTCGCGCAGGACGATTGGCGGGTCACGCCAACTTTGACGCTGAACCTGGGGCTGCGCATGGAGTGGGTGGGTGCGGCCTACGACAATCTCTGCCATTTGGGCAACACCATTCCGAACAACGCCAATCTGACTGGCGATGCCTTCGTGTTCCCGAGTTGTGTGAGTAAGTTCGGTATTGCCGGCTTCAGCGGTACGCTGAACAGTGCCGCCCTGAGTAATGAGTACGCCAGGGTGCCCGAGCCGCGCATCGGCTTTGCCTACGACGTGGGGGGCAAACACAACACGGTGATTCGCGCCGGCTACGGCATCTACAGCGTCCGCGAAGATATTGGAGCCGTGGATAACCTGTCGTTCACGGCTCCGATCTATCCGGTGCTCGTGACCGACAACGCGCCATATTCCGGTCCAGGAACAGGCATGGCCGGCATCTTTGCGGGGGCACCGCCCCTGGGTAAGGTAAGCGCGGCCTTCTTGCCGTCGCCGGCCATTTTTCAAGGTTTCCCGGGTGGCGACACGACCCAGGCTCCAATGTTCTCCGGAGGCGCCAGCAGCGCCTTCAACTTCATTAATCTTTCCGTTCCCCTGCACTGGGTTGTGCCCACCACGCAGCAGTGGAACTTGACGTTACAACGCCAACTGGGTGGAAATTGGGTACTCGAACTGGGATACGTGGGCACCAAGGGCACGCGTCTGCGCTCTACCTTTGATCCTGACCAACCGGCGCTCGCTGGCCCTGGCGGCCCTGGCCAACTTGCCCCCATCACCTTGACCTGCGGCAATGCCGCCAACCCCTGCTTGACTGCGCCCACTGGGACCCAGTACACGATCAAAACAAACACGTATGCCAATTCTGCGGCGCGAGCGCCCTTCTTGGGAATTGATCCCGCGGCGTTTGAGGCGTTCTATCCCAACTCCGATTCCAACTACAGCGGTTTGCAAGCCACGGTTTCGCACCACTTCTCGAAAGGACTGTACTTTCAAAGCGCGTACACGTACTCCAAGTCGATCGACGACGTCTCCACTGCCAGCGTAGCCTTCCTCACGCGCGTCAACGACCAGAACAGCGCGGCCGCCTCGCGGGGTCTATCGGACTTCGATCATCGCCAGCGTTTTGTCACCAGTTTCAATTATGCCCTGCCTTTCCTGGCCAACCGCCGCGATGCCATGGGATACGTGCTGGGCGGTTGGGAGGTCAACAGTGTGATCGTTGCGCAGTCGGGGTCGCCCATCACGATTGCGGATGGGAATGGCGGGGTGGACTATAATCTGGCCAGTTATCCGGTTGCTACGGCCGATTTCGCTCCCGGCTTCGGGTGCGGCAACGCTTTGAATTCGGGTGGCCTCGCCGCCAAAGTCGCAAACTGGGTCAACCCCAAGGCCTATGTGCCTGACGGCCCTGTTCCGAATTCCCCGGACGGCTCCACCGATTTTGGGAACTCTCCGCGCAATTGCATCATCGGCCCGAAGCAGGTGAACGTCGACTTCACGCTCGGCAAGGCGTTCAAGTTCGGCGAACGGCAGAGCCTGCATTTCCGCACCGAGTTCTTCAACCTGTTCAACCATCCGTCGTTCCAAAATCCACAATTTACTGGGACTGCTAACGTTGCTGACGGTCCTCAAATTGGCGAGATCACCCAAACCAACGGTACACCGCGGCTGGTTCAATTCTCGTTGAAGTATTCGTTCTGAGGTTTCGTGCTGGTGGAGGGACGGGCGTCTCGCCCGTCCAGCCGGGCGGATGCGCCCGGCTCTCCACCTTCCTTTTCCAGCTGCATAAAATTTACATCCCGGGGGTAGTCATGAGTCGCTGCCGCGCAACTCTGCGGCAAGTTATGTTGCAGCAAGAACAGGGACTTCCCGGGCCTGGCACGTAACGTGCATTCTTGCGACTGCAAGCCAGAGCGCAGGAAGCTCGGGAACAAGCGCCCGACGATGAAAGCATAACGAAGATCAAGCAGCAGTTCAGTTTCGCTGGTCCCAGCCGGCTCCGACGGTTTTCCTTCTGAACCGCCGTGACCAGATCGTGGTCGCAGCCCCGAGGTTCTCGTCATGGACTTAAGCGATTCGGACTCGTATGCTGTCAACATCTGCACTTGACGAACGATATAGCTGACCGCCGTCGCTTCGTCCCGCTTGCTTCACGGTCAAGTTCCCGGCAGGAGGACCATGCGTGCGATTGTTTAGTTTTCGTCTCATAGTTTCTCTTATTCTCGGCATTACGCTGGTTTCGGCGGGTTTTTCCTACTACGAAGTGCTGGGCAAGAAGCGCGCTCTGCGCAGCGATCTGGAGCATCGCGCCGAGATGCTGGGTGAAAGTCTTGTCGGCAACGTCGAGCGTTCGTGGAATGCAGGCTTGGACAATACAGGCTCGGGCATAGTCCCGAACACAGTTCCTAACCTAGTCCCGAACGACGAACTGCAGCGCCTGGTGCAGCGCTTCGGAAACCGGGAGCACCTGCTAGGCGTCGGCATCTACAACCGGCAGGGCGTACTGGTAAACGTAACTCCGGAACTCGCGGTGTTGCTTACCGGGAGTCCGCCGCCAATAATGCAGGCGATCACGCAGGGTCGCGAAGAAAGCTCGTTCGTCCGACTGGGAAGCGTGCCGGTGCACATTCTCGGGTTACCGATTCGCCGTCAGGATGAAGTGGTGGGCGGCTTGGCGGTGGTGCACGACGCGAGCTACATCCGTGCGCAAATCCTTCTCGTCTGGCGCCAAACATTTTTCCGGGTGCTGGCTCAGGTCTTCCTCATCGTTCTCATTACCTTGCTGATTGTCCGCTGGAGCATCGCGGGCCCGATTGCACGGGCGGCGTTGTGGATGCGCGCGCTCCGCACGGGGAAGATTTCCTTCCGCCAGGAAGTTCCGGACCTCGACATGTTTCGGCCGCTAGCGCGCGAAGTTGTGACCATGGCTGAGAGCCTCAGCCACGCCCGCAATGCAGCCGAAAATGAGGCCCGCCTGCGCGAAGCGGGGGAATCCATGTGGACAGCCGATCGTCTTTCGGTGCAACTCCGCACGCGTCTGGACGGCGGCCACGTGTTCGTTGTCTCGAATCGCGAGCCTTACATGCATCAGCGAAACGGGAAGACGGTGGAAGTGGTGGTTCCGCCGAGCGGCTTGGTTACCGCGCTCGAACCCGTGCTCAACGCCTGCGATGGCACCTGGATCGCGCACGGCAGCGGCAATGCCGACGCCGAAGTCGTGGACGCCGGTGACCGGTTGCGCGTTCCTCCCGAGGATCCCCGCTACAGCTTGCGCCGCGTCTGGTTAACCAAACAGGAAGAAGAGGGTTACTACTACGGCTTTGCCAATGAAGGGCTGTGGCCGCTTTGCCACATCGCGCACACGCGCCCGCTTTTTCGGGCTGACGATTGGCAGTACTACCAGGATGTCAACCGCAAGTTTACTGCCGCCGTGCTCGAGGAAATCGAGAATGTCGCGAAGCCTGTGGTGCTCGTTCAGGACTATCACTTCGCGTTGCTGCCTCGGTTGATCAAGGAAAAGCGGCCGGATGCCCGCGTTGCCATCTTCTGGCATATTCCGTGGCCGAATCCGGAAGCCTTTGGCATTTGCCCCTGGCAGCGCCAGTTGGTGGATGGTTTGCTCGGCGCCGACCTGATCGGATTTCACATTCAATCGCATTGCAACAACTTTCTGGAAACCGTCGACCGCGTGGTCGAGTCGCGCGTGGACTGGGAGCACTTTTCCGTGCTCCGCCAGGATCACCGTACGATGGTCCGTCCTTTTCCCATCAGTGTTGCCTTCACCGGCGATGATGCTGCCGAAAACAACAATCAGGGCTCCAACTATATCGAACGTTCGGCTCTCATGCGGAGTCTGGGCGTGGAAGCAAGCTTGATGGGGATTGGTGTCGATCGCGTCGACTACACCAAGGGAATTCTGGAGCGGTTCCTCGCGATTGAGCGGTTCCTCGAGAAGTATTCAAGCTATCAGGGAAAATTCACGTTCGTGCAGATCGGAGCGCCCAGCCGTACGCACATCAAGCGCTATCACGACTTGTTCGCCGAAGTGGAAGCCGAGGCGGACCGCATCAATTGGCGCTTCCAGAGCGGAAAGTGGAAGCCCATCGTGTTCCTGAAGCGCCAGCATAGCCATCAGGAAATCGAGCCCTATTACCGCGCCGCCGATCTTTGCCTGGTGACTTCACTGCACGACGGAATGAACCTCGTAGCCAAGGAATTTCTCGCCGCGCGCCGGGATGAACGAGGCGTTCTCATCCTCAGCCAGTTCACCGGAGCGGCCCGTGAACTGCGCGACGCCTTGCTGGTGAATCCTTACGACATCGATCAGACCGCCGACGCCATCCGCGCCGCTTTAGAGATGGAACCGGAAGACAAACAGTTGCGCATGCACCGCATGCGCAAGCTCATTAAGGAGCGCAATATTTACCGCTGGGCCGGGAACCTGATCACGGAACTTTGCGAGGTCCGCTTGGATGCGCCCGAGGACATGCAGGAGAAAATTCGCGCTAAGTCGAATGCAGTCTGATTTCGAGGTTCGCGAGCCGGCAAGCAAGAGAAAGGAGCAGCCCGTTGAGGCCAGAAGTGGAAAAGCAGCTCACGCCGTTTCTGCAAACTCTCGCCCAGGCCTCGCAGGCGGTATTGCTGGTCGATTACGACGGAACGCTGGCGCCATTCCATGTCGAGCGCGATCAGGCCTACCCATATCCGGAAGTTGCGCCCCTGCTGCAAGAGATCGTACGCAACTGCCGGACGCGAGTGGTTATCGTTTCCGGGCGTGATGCGAACGAAGTTCTCCCGCTTCTCAATATTCATCCGCGTCCCGAAGTTTGGGGAATCCATGGACTGCAGCGCCTGAGGACAGATGGGAGTATGGAGACGCCTCGCCTCGACGATCGAACCCTCAATGGCTTATCGGATGCCGATCGCTGGCTCGGCGACCTGCAACTGCGCCACGTCGCGGAATTCAAGGCCGGAAGCATTGCAGTGCATTGGCGTGGGCTCAGCGAAAACGACGCGGAGGATATTCGGTCCCGCGTTTTGCTGGGCTGGCGCCCCATTGCGGAAAACAGCGGGCTCGATCTGTTGAATTTCGACGGTGGGGTGGAAATTCGCCCTTCCGAAGCCGACAAGGGTGTTGCGGTTCGTGCTTTTCTCAGTGAAATCAATCCCGACACGCCGGTGGCTTATCTGGGCGACGACGCCACCGACGAATCCGCTTTTCAGGCCATGCAGGGCCGCGGCATCACGATCCTGGTGCGCCCCACCTGGCGGGAGACGGCGGCACAATTGTGGCTCCAGCCGCCGGACGAACTCCGCGACTTTCTCGGGCTATGGCTAAAGGCCCGTGCCGAGCAAAATACCTTGAACAGCGGCGCGGCTGCGGCGGTGAACGGATGCCAACCACAGCGCAATTAGCTCATGCTCCGACAATCTCTCGCACAGCACGATAGCCCTGATCGATGGCGGTATTGGTGTAGGCGTGACCGTCGGCGTCCGAGTTCGCGATCTTGATTCTCCCGAATGGCTGCCGGCCAATCACATACGGACGTTGGGACGCCGGCCGGTCGAGAGGCTCGAACAATGCGTTGTACTCGTATGCATATCCGTGAGGCCAGCGATTGACCGTAATTGCCTGAATGTCGCGGGCGGGATCGAAACCGCCGGCTGAGAGGGTGCGGCCAAGTTGATCTCGTATCTGACGCTCGAAGGTTTCGAATTTCGTGTTGACCAGTTCCCACCGTCCTGCCCGGTACTGGTCCTTGCAATTCAGGCCAGGCTCGCAGGGAGTGCGAAGAAGGTGAAGCAGGCAGGATTCATCCGGCGAACTGGGGTAGTGATAGTCGCCCATGGAAACCGGGAAATCCAATGTAACGTTGCTGAAGTATGCTCCCGGGGCGTAGATCGCGCTAATACCGAGTTTCTGGAATGCCGTCCAGTTGCTGATTTGCACGTTCGTGTAGACCAGAGGAGCCTTCACACAGTAAGCGAGAGCTTCCTTTTGTTTGTCTGCCATCTCCGGACACAAATAAGGAATGACCGCGTTGTAGCAAGCGAGCACGCAGTTCGCGCCGCGGACGCGGTGGGCCTGTCCGCCGCGAACGTAGGTCACTTCGACTTCCTTCGCGGTCTTTGGATCTGGATTGGGATCTAGATCTGGATCTCCGATGTGCCGGACTCTCACCGCGGTACTGTTCAGGCGAATGCGAACGGTGGAGGAGGCATCATCCAGGCGAGCATATTTTGCCCGGGCAGTGACGATGTCTTCCATGGTGTGGCCGGGAAGAGCACCGGGCACCAGGGAGCGCACCAGCATTCTGGCAATGGATGCATTGCCGTCTGGAAAATGGAAGATGTAAGGCTCATCTAGCTCAGGATTTTCCTCACCGCTCTTGGGGAGATTCATTCCCTTGAAGCCTGGAAATCCTTCGCCCGCGCAGTCATACGCCGAAACGG
>PLHP01000235.1 GCA_003138955.1 Acidobacteriaceae bacterium
GCCGTGAAAGAACTCATCGCGGTGATCAACGTCTAGGGGCTCGGATGGCACATGCAGTGGCGGGGCAAGGCCCCCCACCACACCACCTTTGCCGGTTTGGCGGTCATGCGCCCTGTCTCTGATTTCTCTTTCGTGATTGCCCCAGGCTCGCTATAGTGTCTGAGGCCAGTACACGATGGACACAGCCACTAATGGATTTTGATCAGCTCGAAATCTTCCTGGAAGTGGCGCGCCTCTCCAGCTTCTCTCGCGCGGCGGAGAAGCGTTTTCGCACCCAGCCCGCCATCTCGTCTCAGATTCGGGCGCTCGAAGAAGAAGTAGGCGCTCGCCTGCTCGACCGCTCCGGTGGCCGCGTCTCGCTCACCATGTCCGGCAAATTGTTTTTCAAGTATGCCGAGGAGACGCTGGAGCGGCGCAAAACCATCCTCAACGAGATTGCCGAGACCGAGCACGTGCCCCGAGGCGAAATTGTCGTGGGAGCAAATGAAGGCACCTGCCTGCACATCCTGCCCGAGGTGTTCGCGCAATTCAAACGCGACTATCCGAACGTTGCCGTGAGCATCAAGCGGTCCGACTATGCCAGGATTCTCGAGTCGATCATCGAAAACGTAGTGGACTTTGGCGTGGTCTCGCTGCCCGTGACCGATAACCGGCTCGAGGCGCAGATGATTCATCGCGACGAACTTGTCGTGATCACGGCTCCGCATCATGCGCTCGCGGCGAAGAAGAGCGTCACCGTCGCCGAGGTCTCGACCTATCCGCTCGTGGTGCCCAAACTGGGCCACACCCGCGACGCGCTCGATGCGTTGTTCTATGACCATCACTTGAAGCCAAAGCTGGCCATGGAACTCGATTCGAGCGAACTGCTGAAGCGTTTTGTGGCGGCCGATGTCGGGGTGGGCTTTATCGCGCGGTCGAATATCGAGGAGGACATCCGGGCCAAAGCCCTGGTTGCAATCACCCTCGCCGACGCGCAAATCCGGCGCGACCTCGCGCTCGTGTTCCGCAAAGACAAATCGCTCAGCCGCGCCGCCAAAGCCTTCATGGACATCGCAGTGAAGCAAAAGAATTTCTCCACGGCTGGGGCTGGGAAGCGATCCAAATGAGCCGGGTTATGCGTCTCGTCCTCTGCCTGTCCCTGCTCCTTTCGGCCGCTGCAGGCCAGAAGCAGTCCACCAGCGTTGGCAAAGCTTCCGCAGCCCCTTACAAGCTGATTGCGCTGAAAGTCACGGGAACTGCGCGCTACACCGACACGGAAATTCTTGCGGCGAGCGGCCTGCAGATGGGCCAGAACGCCGCCGACGGAGATTTCAAAGAGGCGGTGCAGCGTCTGGGCGATTCCGGCTTGTTCAGCAACGTTGTGTATTCGTATTCCTCTTCAAGTGCGGGCGTGAGACTCGAACTACAGCTCGCCGACGTCGACAAGAACAAGCTGGTTCCGGCACAGTTTGAGAACTTCGTCTGGTTCACCGACGACGAACTGCTCACCGCCTTGCAACGCAGCGTTCCGCTGTTCAAGCAGTTGCTGCCCCTTACCGGCAATCTTACGGAACGGGTATCCGAGGCGCTACAGGCCCTGCTCACCGCGAAACAATTTCCCGGGCGGGTAGATTTCCTGCGCAATGCAGAAGAGTCGAGCGACACCCTGAACGCAATCGTGTATCGGGTCGAGGAAGTCACTATCCGGATTCGCGGCGTCGAGTTCCCGGGAGCCTCGCCGGAGCAGACGGCTCTGCTCACAACCGCAGCCCGCAGCCTCACGGGAGCAGAATACTTGCGCTCATCTCTCGCCGCGGTCGCTAAGTTCGACCTGCTCCCCGTGTACCTGCAGCGCGGATATTTGAAGGCCGCGTTTGGGCCGTCCGACGCGCGTGTGGTGCCGCAACCCCCTGCGGCGGATGCGCAGGCGGCCTCCGAGCTTCAGGTGGATGCGATCGTTCCGGTGACGCCGGGCAGGATTTACTCAACCTCCAGTGTCGACTGGAAGGGCAACTCTGCCATTGCCATCAGCGAAGTCGCTCCGCTCATCCACATGCCGGCTGGACAGCCTGCCGACGCCGTGCGGCTTCTGCGCGACCTCGAAAGCGTGGACAAGCTTTACCGCAGCCGCGGCTACATGACGGTTCAAGTCAAGCCCGACGCCCAGTTCGACGACGAGAAAAGCACCGTGCACTACGATCTGAGCATCGTCGAAGGCGACCTCTACAAGATGGGCGAGTTGGAGATCGCAGGACTCGACACCCAGGCCAAGGCTCGGATGCAGGCAGCGTGGCATCTGCCCGAAGGTCAGCCTTACAACGCCGATTACCCCAGGAAATTTGTGGACGATACCGAACAGCTCCTTCCGCGCGCCGTACGCTGGGCCGTGAGCATTCATGAATCGCTGGACGCGAAGGACAAGACCGTGGACGTGGAGATCCGTTTCAAGCCGCAGTAGCGTTGAAAACTGCGGCGTGTAGAGGAGTAAATATTTTTGTAAGCCGAAGCTTGCGTGAGAATCGTAATATTGACATCATGATAGTGAGACACAGTGATAGTGACATCATCGAGTGGCTACTTTTGAACTATCACGCCGTTTCACAGGAGAGGAAAGCACAATGAAGGTTAATCGAATTGCGGCTGCGGTGTTTGGGATGCAGATGTTGATCGGGCTGACGGCGGTTCCAGCGCGGGCTGCGGGTAAGCCCCAGACCTTGACCGGCGAAGTGAGCGACGCCATGTGCGGGGCGAAACATGAAATGGCGGGCAAGGCCGCGGATTGCACGCGCGGCTGCGTCAAGCATGGATCGAAATACGCGCTCGTGGTCGGCGACAAAGTCTATACCCTGGAGACCTCGGATAAGGCCGCGCTCGACAAGCTGAACGATCTGGCCGGAGCGAAGGCAAAGGTGACCGGAGAAGTGGACGGCACGACGATCACGGTAAAGTCGGTGGCCGCGGGATCGTAACACACACTCCAATCCTGAGTGAAGGACCTCTGTATTTGAGCCCGCCGAAATACGCAGGTTCTTTTCCCTTCGACTGTGCTCAAGATGACAGTAGAAACTTAACGTATCGGGTAGGAGGCGAGGTC
>PLHP01000201.1 GCA_003138955.1 Acidobacteriaceae bacterium
CGGGCAAGAGCGTTTTCCGCTTCCCGCACTTCTCCCGCCGAGGCCGCACCCTGCTGCTCAAGTTTTTTCAGCGCGACTAAATTGTGCTCTGCCGAATCGCGGTCGGTGCCGGCCTTTACGAGTTGCGCTTCGAGGCTCAACACTTCTTCCTGGTTCCCGCCTCGTTCGGCGGCGGTCAGGTCGGCTTGCGCCGCTTTCAATTGTGTCTGGGCGCGGGCGGCTTGCGCCCGTGCGCCGGCGTCATCGAGAACCAGCAGCAATCGGCCCTTCTTGACGGAGTCGCCTTCCTTGACCAAAACGCGCTGCACATTCGCCGAGACCGGAGCGTGGGCCTCGAAGTTGTTGACGGGCTCAATTTTTCCGTTGGTGGAAACCAGGCTGCGGATCGCGGTCTGCTCGACGACGGCGGTTCGCACCGGCACCGGGTTATCGCGGCGGGAGACGAAAGCACCCAGCACAATCACCGCCGCCAAAATGGCAAGCGCCGTTATCCACCAACGCCGCGGCCGGTGTCCCGAACTATTTCCATTCAATGGCATGCAGAGAAACGCACAAGCTCAATGTATATCATCCAGGCGCTGTGAGAGCAGGCAAATGGACGCTTAGGGCTTACCTGTTTAGATGCTCCGGGCCGACGGTTTGCGTCAGGAGTCGTTGGTCGTTGGTCGTTCGGAGGGTTTGCCAACGACTGACGACTGACGACCAACGACTAACCTAGCGACTGGACGCGATCCGGGCCAGACCCAGTTCAAGACGCTTGGGACAAGGGGCTGGGTACAATAGGCAGATGCCGAAATCTCGCCGGTCCCCATCTTCCCGCTATGCTTCGCCGCGTTACACCGCCGAGCACGCCAGCGCCGGGCTCGATCACGATTTCCCGGAAATTGAAACCTGGCCGAACCAGTTTCCAGCTTCTGGTCAAGCAGGATACGAGATTGTCGTGGATGATCCCGAATTCACGTCCGTCTGCCCGAAGACTGGCTTGCCGGACTTCGGCAACATCGTGATCCGCTACGTGCCGGATCGCCGGTGCCTGGAGTTGAAATCGTTAAAGGAATATCTCCAGGCTTATCGAAACCTCGGCATCTTCCAGGAGAACATCGTGAATCAGGTGCTGGCGGATGTTGTGCGCTGGGCCAAGCCGGTGTGGGCCGAGGTGAAAGGTGAGTTCCGTCCGCGCGGCGGGATTTCGACAGTCGTGATCGCGAGGTGGCCGCGAGGGAAGAAAGGGCAAAAGTGATCGGACGTTTCGGAACCCGTAGAGTTGTTCCGCTTGCAACTTAGCGCGCGGCGGCCGCCAGTCGTGGCGTGATAAGTTCGATATCGGTCGCGTGTTCGGCCTTGACGCGGCTTATCTCATAGGCTCCCTGCAAGTTCAGCCAGAACTGTTCGGTCGTCCCGAAGAAACGGGACAAACGCACGGCTGTATCGGCGCTGATGCCACGCCGTTCGAGAACGATGTCATTCACGCGAGGCGCGGGCACGTTCAGCCGCTTCGCTAATTCGTATGCGGAGATGCCCATCGGCTTCAGGAACTCCTCGCGCAGGACCTCGCCGGGGTGAACTCTCCAGTTTGGTGTACCTTTTCTGATAATGCTCATACTGATTGGCCTCAATGGTAATCTGCGATCTCCACATCGTAAGCATCGGATGCACGCCATACGAAGCAAATTCTGTACTGCTCGTTTATTCGTATGCTGAATTGACCCTGCCGATCGCCGCGCAGTTTCTCCAGTCGATTCGCGGGAGGGACCTTTAAGTCGCCCAGCGTCAGGGCACTGTCGAGCATGGCCAGCTTCCGCTTCGTCACGCTGGCTGGCGGCCTACCCTTCGTCTTACCGGTTCTCCAGATTTCCGCCGTTTCCTTGTTGGCGAAAGTCTTAATCACCAGGTAATAATAACGGTACTCGTTAATAATGTCAATCGTTAATAATCTGAATGGATATGCTAGGGGCCGGGTATTTCTCTGCTGCTCCATGCTATATTCGCTCGACCTGTGACCCCGACCAAGCTCTATCCTCGCACGGCTCTGGCGCTGCTGACGGCGCTGAACCTGCTCAATTACATCGACCGCTCAGTGTTGTTCGCGGTACAGGATCTGGTTAAAGCGGAATTCCATCGCAGCGACGCGGCGTTCGGCCTGCTCACCAGCGTCTTCTTCATTTTTTATATGTGCGCGGCGCCCTTCATGGGGCCGCTTTCGCTGCGCTTCTCGCGCAAGCGCGTCATCGTTGCCGGAGCTTTGGTGTGGAGTGGGGCAACTCTGCTCACCGCCGTCACGACAAACTTTAACCAACTGCTCATTCGTCATACCCTGGTGGGCATCGGCGAAGCCAGCTTTGTCATTCTTTCTCCAACCTTTGTCGCAGACTTGTTTCCGGTGGAGAAACGAGGGCGGGTCATGGGGGTGTTTTATCTCGCGCTTCCGGTCGGAACCGCGCTGGGGTATCTGCTCGGCGGAGTCATGGGTCCAAAGTACGGCTGGCGGGCTCCATTTTATGCAGGAGCTGCACCCGGAGTGCTGCTGGCGTTGCTGCTTCTGCTGCTTCCGGAGCCGCCACTCGGCCAATTCGATACGCCCGAGAGCAAAACTAAAGACCGGGACACGCTGAAAAGCCTGTTCCATAATCCCGCATTCCTCACGGCAACCCTCGGCATGGCGATGATGACGTTCGCGCTCGGAGGACTCCAGGTCTGGATGCCGACGTTTCTGCACCGTGCCCACGGTTACAGCCTGCTGGATGCGAACATAATCTTTGGTTTGAGCACCATTGTTAACGGCCTGGTTGCGTCCCTCGCGGGCGGCTGGATCTCCGATTGGTTGCTGCGTCGCACCAAGTCCGCGCACTACCTCGTGTCTGCCGTCAGTCTGGGGTTGGGCATTCCCGCCATGTGCGTCGCCTTGTTTGCGAGCGGGAGGACCATGGTCGTAGGCATTTTTGTCGCCGAGTTCTTGCTGCTCTTGAACACCGGCCCGCTGAACGCCGCCATTATCGATTCGGTCGGACCCCATGTGCGTGCCGCCGCCTTGGCAGCAAGCATTTTTGTTTATCACCTACTCGGCGATGTGCCATCCCCTGTTCTAATCGGCTATCTCTCGGACAAGTATTCACTGCGACTTGCCTTTGTGGGCCCGGTCATCGCGATCGCGCTGTCTTCTGCCATACTGTTCTACGGCATGCGCTTTGCCCCACCCTTACGCTTGCAAGATGAATCGTCGCCAGCGCAATTACCCTCGGGAGTATCTTCCTAAGCAAAATGCATTGGCAAACCGTTTACTGGATTGCAGTTTCTTGGATTGCAGGCGGCATCCTCGCGCTGGCCTGGTTTTCGCGTATCGTGGAAGCGGCATTCGGCATGCCGCATGTCGCCAATATCGCTCGGCCCGAATGGGATCGCAGGCCAGCGGCCCCGAATGGCGAGCCTCGAGTCAGCATTATTGTTCCCGCGCGCAACGAGGAAGAAAGCATTCGCCGGACGCTCGTGCAGTTGCTCGCCCTCGACTATTCCAACTACGAAATTATTGCCGTCAACGACCGCTCGACGGATCGCACCGGCCAGATCATGGAGGAGGTTGCGGAGGGTTCTGTTGCCTCAGCGGCTAAAGCCGTCGGAATTGAGCGCCTGAATCGCAGCGGTGAACCGCTGCGCCACCCAAAAGCTCGCGCCAACCCAGAGACTGACCTGCTCGAAAACACGGACGCGAAGCTGCATCCGGAGACGGACAGGAGTGTCCGCTCCAAACGGCTGAAGGTGATCCACATTTCTAAACTGCCATCGGGCTGGTTGGGCAAAACACATGCCATGTGGATGGCCGGCCAGCAGGCGAGTGGAGACTGGTTGCTCTTCACCGATGCCGATGTGCTTTTCAAGCCCGATTCTCTGCGGCGAGCCGTCGCCTATGCCCAAGCCGAGCGCGCCGACCACGTCGTTCTTTTCCCGCGCATGATCATGAAGGGACCGGGCGAGAGAATGATGATCGCCTTCTTCCAGGTGCTCTTCGTTTTCGGACATCGACCGTGGAAAGTTGCCGATCCCAAAGCGCGCGACCACATGGGGGTGGGTGCTTTCAACCTGGTCCGGCGCCCGGTCTATGACGCGGTCGGCACGTATCGCGCGTTGCGCATGGAAGTGATCGACGACATGAAACTGGGCAAGGTAATCAAGAACGCGGGCTTCGTCCAGCGCAATGTTTCCGGGGAGGATCTGATTTCCCTGCACTGGGCTAAGGGCGCTTTCGGCATCGTCGACAATCTCACCAAGAATTTTTTTGCCGTGCTTTCCTTCCAGTGGTGGCGAACGGTGGTCACCGTAGTGGGTCTGGGTTTTCTGAACCTCGGGCCATTTCTTGGCATCTGGCTGGCACATGGATGGGCGCGAGTTCCTTATGTTATCGCGCTCGGTTCGCTGTTTGCAATTTATTACGGAATCTCGCTCCGGTCGGCAGTCCCGCCATATTATTGTTTTCTGCATCCCTTCAGTACCAGCCTATTCATGTATATACTGCTGCGCTCCATGTTTCACGCGCTGTGGAATGACGGCATCGTGTGGCGGGGTACGAAATATTCGCTGGAAGAGTTAAGGAAGGGTATGGTGTGAAATAAGTCACATATAACTGTGACGACGTGAATATGTCTCCGAGACACAAGCCATTTCTCGAATGTCAACGTTGCGGGAAAGTCAGAGGCTTGGGAGTTACAGCCCTGATTTGCCGCGAGAAATAAGGGTTAGATGTTTGGTTTCCGGCCCAGGCCAGTTACCTAAGTGCGTACCATCACGGTGTATTTCTGTGTACCATGGGGTTGTATTTTCCTGATACCGGATTCTACGAGAGCGTATACTTGGGGTAGATTCTAGTGTAGTGCGTCATAATTAA
>PLHP01000242.1 GCA_003138955.1 Acidobacteriaceae bacterium
TTGCTGCGGCATGAATCGTTCTCCTGCGGACAAGGCAGGCTAAGCTGCTTGTCCTTATGTAAATGGATTAGCACATATCCTATGCAGGCGCGGTCAGTGTAACGAGATCGGCCACATCTCGCGCAACAGCCCCTCCGTACATCCGTTTAACAGTGTGCTGCACAGCCATCAAATTGCTGCGCGATGACTCCGTGGCGTGGCTGGTAGGGTCCTTGGCGAGTTCTGCTTGATGTATGCGAAACAGTAATCTGACCTGCTTTCCTAGACGTTTGATCGATCCCGAGTCGAGTTCTTCTACAAGGTGCATACTTCATTGTACGCAGATCTTTTCGCCAAGCACCCGCAAGGCTGGGCGGGGAAATTCCACCGCCCCCGACGCGAACCACGCTCCTCGTGGATACCAACTCTTAGCCGGACCACCTAATTCCGCGGAGGTCCTTCCAGAGGCCGTCCTCCGCGTAGCGCTCGGGATGCAGGACTTTTGCACGCGGGTCTTCCGCGCTGTCGAGCTGAAGGACCATCCACTTCGGATAGGGAACGCCTGGGTCCGACGCCGCGTCCAGCAGCCGCACGTCCTCGGCTGAGAGCCGCAGGTCCACGGCGCGGATGTTGTCCTCCAGGTGCTCGGGCTTCCGGGCAGCGACCATCACACTGCTCACGGCCGTCCGTCCCAGCACCCACGCGAGCGCCACACGGGCCGCGCTGGCGTCGTGCCGTTTGGCCACTTCCTTCAGCGCGTCCACGACGCTGTAACCCTTTTCCTTGTCGAAAGGCACGAACTGACCCGCCTCCGCACTCCCGACGGTCTGCCATCCGCACCAGCACAGCCCGAAATTGCCGCAGATTCCAGCCGCTTTTGCATCTCAACTCCGTACTTTTCACGACGAGCATTGCAAAGTTCACAGTCTGGACGGTGGATTCTCAGCAGGGACAACAGGGAGCATCTCAAGTTCACGACCCACCTCGCAGGATTCGGGTCATTCGCGTCTCGGGTGTTGCGTCCCACGGTGGGAACTGCTCTTCGGGGAGGTTCTTTCTAGCCTATGCCTCAGGCTCAGGGCTTCTACTAAGTGCGTGCAAAGGGAGGTTTCCACGTTGTAGTAATTGCAGATGGCCGGGGCGGCCAGATAGAGTTTGAGGATTCCGTCCAACTTGGGATACCCTTCGCGCTCCCAGCGGTCTGCATCCCGTTTCTCGGCCCAGAGAGTGACGGTGATCCACTTTTCCGTCTTGGTCTCCGGCACGAAGGGTAGGAACTCCATAAATCCCTGCTGCTTCTTCAGGATCGGCAGAACCTCTTTGCGGATAACGTTCACGATTTCTTCTTTCATTTCCGGCTTCGGAGTAAATTCAACGATGCGGGCAAACATGATGAATCTCCTTTGTTTTTCGATTGGGGCGACCCGCAAGCTGACACGCCCGCGAGAGGAGTGCTTGCGGTGCCAGACTATGCCGTCACGGAATGAAAGTCCGTGACTCAACGCACACCAAGAGTATCGCAAATGTAATGAATCCGCCTCCGCAGCCTGAAGTTCTTTGGCGACGCACATTTCAGACCCGACCGATGCCCGGCTAAAGTGATTCAAAAGAGTGGGATCAAAGTCGAGCCGGAACCGAGACCGCACTTGCGCGAAAGGAAGCCAACCTCATCGCTGCTGTCGAAAAGATGCTCCCGGACTTTGCGAGGGCGTGCCGCGCACCGGACACCCCGGTTGTGATCATGCACCAAGACGCCTTCGCCGCTGACTATCTGGATAGTCGGTCGAGATTTTGATTTTTCCGTCCGCGCTTGGCTTGTGCTTGTCGATGTAGTCTTGCGGAAGTCCGTCCAGCTCCGAAGCATCGGCGATCTCGACGATCTGCCTGCCGTCTGCGATGTTGCGGTCGAACATCGACTGATCTTCGGTGAGCTGGTCCTGAAGCTTTTTGAGCTTCGCTCGAGTCGCATCGTCTTTGTCCACGCCTGCCAAACGAAATTCAAGCAACTGGCGCTGAACGTAGTAACGGGTTGCGGCGTCGGCCTTGGACACGTCCAAGCTTGAGAGCGCATGGTAAACGTCCTGATTGAGCGACAGCGCCGTCTGCACGCTGCTCACCTTGGTGGTCATTGCGGTCGCATGATCGCGGAACGCCGCCTCCGGGTGCACTTGCTGCATCAAACCGGAAAAATAACTTGCCGCGTTGAGCTGCCGAATCGCTTCGTCGTACGGAGCCAGCGTGTTCTCAATTGTCCTTGCACCCTTCACGGCGACGATTTGATCGATCGCGCGCTGTGCCACGGCCAGGCGCTCGTCCTCCATTTTCTCGAAGGCCGTGATGTCGGGCTTGGCGCTCCAGATTGGTGGCTGATCTTTCGGCATCTCCTGCGCCGCGAGAGTGACGGCAAGAAGGACAAGCACGATACCGCAGCAGCGGCGAAGCACCTTCGACATAAGCAATCCTCCGAACTATTTCAAACGAGCCCGGAATTACACCGGGTCCGCTCCGAGCAGCCGAAATCTTACCCGTGTAACTCCTTTTTCACAACCGACGGGCCCCAAGATGACGTATGAGGAGATTCGACTTTTTGCATCCGCCAACAACGCTCGCGCCGTGGCGCACAGCCGACTGTCCTCCTCCCCGAATCGTCGAAGGAGATGTGATCCGCCCCGTCATGCGCCCGAGTGACGGACAAATCGGAAGTTATGCCCGGGACAGACTCTCAACGACGCTGGCCAGAAGTCGGCTTCGAGG
>PLHP01000170.1 GCA_003138955.1 Acidobacteriaceae bacterium
CGCAAAGCGGCTTCGTTCAAGTCAGCTTCTGGGAGATCTGCCCCAATGCTGACGTTCAGCTGCGACATCTCCCCGAAGCCCGTTTCTGGATAGCTTCCGGTTAGCCGACAACACACCCGGAATCGTCGCCTCCGACGTGCAACGTGCTGCGCAGGCTATAATTGCGCGCACGGATGGCTCTAACCCCTGGCACAAAGCTCGGCCCCTATGAAATCCAGTCTCCCCTCGGCGCGGGCGGCATGGGAGAAGTCTATCGCGCCCGCGATACTCGGCTCGATCGGACCGTAGCCATCAAAGTCCTCCCAAACCATCTTTCGTCCAGTCCTGAGCTGAAGCAGCGATTTGAGCGAGAAGCGCGAGCGATCTCTTCATTGAATCATCCGCGGATCTGCACCCTGCATGATGTCGGCCATCAGGATGGTGTCGACTTCCTGGTAATGGAGCACCTCGAAGGCGAAACCCTTGCCGACCGGCTAAGGAAGGGACCGCTACCGCTCAAGGAGTCTCTGAAGATCGGGATTGAAGTTTGCGAGGCGCTCGAAGCCGCGCAGCGCGCCGGCATTGTTCACCGTGATCTGAAGCCGGGCAACATCATGCTGATCAAAAACGGCGTCAAGTTGATGGACTTCGGACTGGCGAAGGCGGTGACCGGGTTGGGTTCGGCGGCGAGCGCTCCATTGTTGTCGGCTACGAAAACCATGAGCGAGGCCACTCCGATGACTCCACTGACCAGCGCCGGAATGGTCATTGGCACAATGCAATACATGGCGCCGGAACAGATCGAGGGCAAAGAAGCTGATGCGCGCTCGGATTTGTTTGCGTTGGGCGCAGTCCTATACGAAATGACCACAGGCAAGCGGCCTTTTGAGGGCAAGAGCCAGATCAGTCTGGCAAACGCAATCCTGGAAAAAGACCCCGAGCCTATGCAAACGCTCAAGCCGCTCACCCCGGTGGCGCTTCAGCGCGTGGTGAGTTCATGCCTTGCCAAGAATCCGGACGATCGCTTCCAGACCGCGCACGATGTCAGGATCGAACTGGAATGGATCGCCAACGACCTGTCTCAACTCACAACTCCACCGCCGGTCACAGCCGCCAAGCCGCTCCTCGCCTGGCTGCCCTGGGCGATAGCAACCATCGCGATACTGACCGCAGCCGCATTCTTCCTGCCGCAGCATGAGAAAGCCCCGCCAACTTATCGGGATGTCAGCTATCGCGAGGGAACAGTGCTCGGCGCGCGTTTCTCCCACGATGGCCAGACGATTGTCTATGGCGCAAGATTGGAAGGTGAGCCAACCCAGATTTTCGTCGCCCGACTGGAAAGTCCGGAGTCGAGGCCGCTTGGCATTTCGGGAGCGGAAGTTGCGTCGATTTCGTCGTCCGACCAGTTGGCGGTTTTTCTAGGTTGCGAAGAGGCCTTTTTCCTTAATTGCGGAGGAACTCTCGCGACTGTGAGCCTTGCCGGAGGGTCCCCTCGCACGCTCGCCGAGCACGTGACCCAAGCCGATTGGCATCCCGACGGCAAGCGTCTGGTCATCAGTGTCACATCACCCGACGGTCCTCGGCTCGAATTTCCTCCCGGCCACGTGTTGTACCAGCAAAAGGCAGGTTGGTTCGGTCACCCGCGCTTCTCACCCGACGGCACCATGATTGCTTTTGAGAACCATTTCATCAAAGGAAACGATGACGGCGAAGTCGATCTTATGGATCTGAACGGGAAGCGTTCTGTGCTTTTTTCCAGAAGCGACAGCGTCGAGGGCTTGGCCTGGAGTCCGGATGGAAAAGAGCTTTGGTGTGCCGCCACCAGGAACGGTGGTTGGGCGGATACGCTCTATGCCATCAAGCCCGGAGGCAAGGAGAGAGTTGTCCTGACCTCGCCGTCAATCCGTTTGTATGACATTTCGAAAGACGGCCGCGTGCTCCTGTCTCACGAAGCCTGGCGGCGGCAGCTGAAGGGTGTGTTTCCAGGAGACAAGCTTGAGCACCCGTACTCATGGCTTGACTCGACACAACCCACGGCACTCTCCGCGGACGGCCGCTTGATGTCGTTCTACGAAAGCGGAGACGCTTATTCTTTCGAGCATGATTTTCTCGCGTATTACCGTCCCACGGATGGTTCCCCTGCGGTCCGGTTAGGTGTTGGATCGCCGGTGGTTTCGCCGGACGGAAAGTGGGTCCTTCTTGGCTCGAATCATCGCGATCCCAAACGACCGCTCGAGCTTCAGCCGTTGGGTCCGGGTCAGCCAAAGGACCTTCCCACGCCCGGGCTTGTCGCCTTCGACCACCTGTCGTGGTCTGATAACGGCGAGCGAGCTGTTTACGAGGCGCACACGGAGCAGGGCGATTGGAATGTTTACACGCAACGGGTCGCGAGCGGTCCCCCGGTGTTGATCACGCACGCCCGGGATTCTTATCCCGTGATTTCTCCCGACGGAAAGACCGTAGCCTTGCACGAGCAGCGCGGAGGAGTCTCTCTCTATTCCGCCGACGGAGGCCAGTCCGCCGCCCTGAAGGGAGCGTCGGATTCCGAATTGGCTATTCGCTTTATATCAGGCGGAAAGTCCTTGCTGGTGGCCGATGCGACGGGCCATGAACTGGTGCTTACTCGCATCGATCTGGCGAGCGGCCACCGCGAACTGTGGAAACGCATCCCCACCGAAACCCGCTCCGACCAGTTTTTCTCGGCGACCCCCGACCTGAAATATTATGCGTACGCTTTTTCCCGGTTCTCATCGTCTCTTTATGTCGTCGATAACTTGCGCTAGAAGGCGATATTGAAATCGCAGCGGCCCAGGCAGGAAGAAACTCCAACCTCGTTCTCCCCGAGTCACGTGCAAGCGTGAAGTAATCCCAAGGTAAGGGTTGCCGACAATCCGGACGGAATCCGAATCTGGCTTCCCAGAAGCCCGTTTGCACGAAGCCGCTAGCGCGGCGGACGCTTTCGCGTGCTCGAAGGAAACAATCTGGAGGTTCCAGACTTTCCAGACCGGCGCGGCTTGCGCAAGGATCGGTCTTGCGCTACGATGAAGCCACCCTGAGGCGATGGATTCATGTTT
>PLHP01000377.1 GCA_003138955.1 Acidobacteriaceae bacterium
AATCCTGATGACGCGGCGATCACCACTGCAATTATCGGCATGGCAAGAAGCCTGAATCTCAAAGTGATTGCCGAAGGCGTCGAAGACGAAGCGCAAATGTCATTCCTGCGGGCACATCAGTGTGACGAAATTCAAGGTTACTACTTCAGCAAGCCGTTAGCGGCCGACGAAATTGCCGACAAACTGCGAGCTGACTATTCCGAAGCGCACGTCGCAGCAAATCTTCTCCGTAACGGCCGTGCCGATAGTTGAGCGGGATTCAAGGTCACTCGGATTCCGTGTCCAACTTGGCAGCCGCAAAACCACCACCTGCTTTCGGTTTGTTGGCGGTGACTCCTAATTGCGTCACCTCCATCTTGTGAAACCCATGGACAGTGGCGTTATTGAGATACGTATACATAATGCAATGACTTAGCACAAAAAAGACGGCAGCTCGGACTGCTCGATGCAACCCCGTTGCTTCTTCTGCGATCTTCTAACTCCGTTTATCGACCGGATGAGGTCCTCCATGAGTTCATCAATGTCCGTGGGACAACTATTGGACAGTTTTCGCTTCGCCTGAGACCAAAACCCTTCGTCCGGATTCAGCTCCGGGGCATAGAAGGGAAAGTTCTCAATCTGGAGACGGGGATTTCGCCGGAGAAGCGCCTGCAGAGGCTCGCCTTTGTGGGTACTGGAGTTATCCAGCAACACAATCACGGGACCGTGGAGATGCCGAAGCAGGTGGCGGAGGAACAAACACACTTCTTCCTGCCCAATATTGTCATAGAAGAGGTAGTAGTAGAGGTTCAGCCGCTGCCGTTTCGGGCTGACCGAGATGCCGGAGAGCACGGAAAGTTCGTCGCGCCGATAGACATGACGATGAATCGGAGTTTGCCCTACCGGAGCCCAGGTCTTGACGACATTGGGAATTAGGAGAAATCCGGACTCGTCGGCAAACACTATGTGGGCGCCCAGCCGAGCGGCTTTGTTTTTATTCGCGGCCACTGGCGGCGTTTCCATTGCTCGACCGCTTGCTCGTCGCACTCGATCGCGCGCCGTTCGGGTTTCTGATGACTCCACTTCAGACGATGCATCAACCGCCCAATGTGATTGCGGTGGTAATCGACTCCGAACTCCTCGTCGATGAGCAGGGCGATACGCGCCGTTGTCCACAGGTTCGTGCGGTAGCCGCGAGCCATCGGCCCTTTGAGCAGCAACTTGATCAGGCGCTGTAGCTGTTTCGGCCGCAACTTAGGCGGTCGCCCCGGGGAGAAACGGACGCGCAATGCTTTCTCTCCGCCGCGCCGCCGCGCATGGTACCAGCGCATGACCGAACTGGCCCTGCAGCCAATGCGCCGCGCCGCTTCATTGAGTGAACAACCGGAATCCACTAAGGCCAAAGCTCGCCGGCGCCGGTCTTCCAGCAGATCGGCACTCCCCTTTGGTCTGGGCATAGATGTTCAGGCGGAGAAGCAGAGCACCTACATTATTGGACTCTTTCTAGAGGAAATCTATTACATTCTTTATACGTAGTTCAATATGGTTGTCGCAAACAGATGGGATGAGAAAGCCGGTCTCCGGCGGGATGCGATACGCTCCCAAGTTATCGACGCGCTTTGAAGCGCAAGAGATAAAGGAGACCGGCAATGAAGAAGATTAGCACCGTAGCGGCACATAAGATCGAAAAAGTTGAAGGTCAGAAACTGACGATCGGTTTGGATCTGGGAGACCGGTCGAGCTGGTACTGCGTGTTGGATGAACGGGGTGAACTGCTTCTGGAACAGAAGCTGGCTACGACGCCGAAGGCAATGAGAGAAGTCTTCGGCGGGATGGCGCGCAGCCGGATGGCGCTGGAAACCGGGACGCATTCGCCCTGGGTGAGCCGGTTGTTGAGTGAACTGGGGCACGAAGTAATCGTGGCCCATGCGCGAAACGTGCGCTTGATCAACAACTGCCGCTATTTCGGTTTGGACGGCTTCTTGACCCGGCCATCTTCGCTCACCTTCATGCCGAGCGATTTGGCAAACGTGGGATTTATCCACACGGACTTCACTTGACTCGGATGATCCGGCAGGGCATGGCCACCGCGCCGTAGTGCGCGAGCACATCGCGGTGTTGCGCGGCGCGACCGTCCCTGCGAGCGTTGATTCCGCAGAGCGCCCTGAGCTTAAGACTCTTGAAGGTCGAGCCGCACTTGTCGAAGTTTGGTGGCTTTCTCCGGGTCCATTCCGGGCCGCAGATCGGTTTCCTCTAGGAAATGTCGCCAACCCACCCTTCGGTTCTCTTCGCTCTGACACCAATCGAAATCATTGAGAGTTCTTTGTGCGGCCTCAATTCCCTTGATGACGGCCACCACTCCTCCCGACTGGTAGGTTTGCTCGTTAAACCGAACGACGGCGAATGAAGACTCAGATTTGTCTGTCATGTCACACCCAACGGCAGTTGCTGCGCTTCGGTTTTCTTCTCCGCCATGCGCGCAGCATAGAATAACTTTGAGCGCGAGAACTGTTCAAAATTGAACATTCTTGTGCGTGGGCTCATCACCTCAAGCACTTTGCCGGAGGTGTCACCACCCGCTCACGCCAATCGGTTGTTGGTGTAAAGGCGATATTTGTGCGCCGGGTGGTGCGGCGCACCACGATCCGCAAGCGCATGCGAGTCAAGCTGCGACAGGTTAAGCAGCAACTCCGCGAGCGCATGCACGATCCCGTGCCCCAAACCGGACAGTGGCGCAAGTCGGTCGTACAAGGCTACTTCAACTACTACGCGGTACCGGGAAACCTCACGAGTCTGGGTGTATTTCGGGACCGGGTGCTCGCGCTCTGGTGGCGTACTATTCGCCGTCGGAGCCAGAAACGTCGGATCTCCTGGACGCGCATCCTCGTTTTGGCTCAGCGATGGCTTCCTCGACCGCGAGCGCTCCATCCCTTTCCTGACGCTCGCTTTGCCGCCAGTCATCCGAGATAAGAACCGGATGCGCTAATAAGCGCTCGTCCGGGTCTGTACGGGGGGCAACCAGAAATGGTTGTCCCTACCGTGATCGCCAATTGACAAAACCGCGCGGCCTGTAGTGCCTGTCATTCCCGCAAAGGTTGCCGTTTGTGCTTGCTTTCCGCCAAAAGTGCACGACGGAATCCCAGACTCTGCGGTGTCGGGTCTGCTATGTGATATCGAAACAATAAGTTGCGCGGTTGATGCAGAGGGCCACCTGAATGCAACAGTTGGGTGGAGTGAGCTTCCTTCTCCTCTTTCAGGTTCCCTNNCTGAACTAAGTCAGCCCATCTGAAGTTTTCTCTCCTTAGGCTCTCAAGAAAGCCGTGTACCCCATGCATCCGAATGCGATCCTGGACGAAGTTCAGCAACTCTACAACGTGAGTGACCGTCTTGACACGCTGTCAGAGCAACATCCTCTCGTCTCAGAAGCACTCATCACCATCTCGGGAAGCGTTCGTAATACCGCCACTTTGTTGGAGGTGCTGATCGCGACGAAAATAACGCCGCTCTTCGGATTAGATCCAGCAAGTGCCTGATTGCACGGCGCTGTCTGGATGCTTGGTTTGTGGGATGGCGGCGAACAAACTAATCGTGAAGAACGATGTTGAGAAGTGAACTGTGCACTTGCAACCCACTCCCGCCGTCATACTCGACGAAGCCTAACTTTCTGAACCTATTCATGAAAAAACTGACCCGCGACCGAGTTGTGCCTATCATCTCTGCGAGGGTCTCCTGACTCATCTTTGGGATTACAGTCTCGGGCTTACCTTCCTTGCCGAAATGAGCCAGCAATAGCAATATCCGGGCTAGTCTCTTTTCGCTGGAATTGAAGAGTTGGTCAACTAAATCCTCTTCGTATCGGATGTTCCGTGTCAGCAAATATGCCACGAACATGTCGGAAAACGCGTGTTCCCGGTGAAGCACCTCCACCATGGACTTCTTATCGATTCGCATCAACGAGCAATCGGTCATTGCGGTTGCAGAGCACAGGCGGAGAGGTTGCCCTGCAAGGCAACCTTCTCCGAAGAAATNNGCCTATTGTGGCTTCCTTCCCGATCTTCGACACAACGGTGAGTTTTACCTTTCCTTTCTGAATATAAAAAACAGCATCGGACGAGTCGCCCTGAGCAAAGATCGTCTGCTTTTTGGGAAAAGCTTCGATCTTCCTACCGCCGTCCATGGTCGAAAGGAATGTCGTGGGATTGAATTTGCTGAGTTTCTTCGCCTCTACCACGGGTGTCATGATGATTGGCCCCCTCTCAAGGGTTGCGAATGCGCAGAAGCGCAACTTCCTATGATGAAGGATGAATGAATGCGCAAGAAGGCGAGAACATCATCAAGCCTCCGCGGATAAAGCTGCGATCCGCTCGACGAAATAATGATTTCACCCGCGGTGTCGAAAGTCAATCCGTCCCATCTTATTGACTTTGCTGCCTTTCGCGGCTGTTCTGTGGTGGAAGGCGCTCCACCACTCTCCTCAACGCAGCCTCCAAGGGCTTGGGCAGGAGGCCGTGGCCAGTCCTGTATTTTGGGGACAGGCCGAGGGATACACAGGCCGTCCCCCTCGACTTCCGCTCCCAGCGTGCACAGATTCCGGCGTCATTCGTGCACCTCTTCTAGAAATGACTTGAGCTTGCGGGATCGGGAGGGCTGGCGCAGTTTGCGCAGGGCTTTGGCTTCGATCTGGCGAATGCGCTCGCGGGTGACAGCGAACTCTAGGCCAACCTCCTCCAGCGTGTGCTCCGAGCCGTCCTCCAGACCAAAGCGCATCTTCATGATCTTCTCCTCGCGCGGAGTCAGGGTGTGCAGCACGAGCGCGGTCTGCTCCTTCAGGCTCACGTTGATGACGGCGTCGGCCGGCGAGACCGAGGCGCGGTCTGCGATGAGGTCACTGAGGTGGGAATCCCCCTCCTCGCCGAGCGGCGTCTCCAGCGAGATCGGCACCTGCATGATCTTGAGCACCTTGCGCACTTTGGCCGCCGGAATGTCCATTTGCTTGCCAATCTCTGCCGACGTGGGTTCGCGGCCCAGCTCCTGGACCAGTTGCCGCGAAGTGCGAATCAGCTTGTTGACGATCTCGATCATGTGCACTGGGAGTCGGATGGTGCGCGCCTGATCGGCAATGGCTCGGGTGACTGCCTGGCGAATCCACCACGTAGCATAGGTGGAAAACTTGTAGCCGCGGCGGTACTCGAACTTGTCCACCGCCTTCATGAGGCCGACGTTGCCCTCCTGAATCAGGTCCAGGAACTGCAGCCCGCGATTGGCATACTTTTTAGCGACGGAAACCACGAGGCGAAGGTTGGCCTCGATGAGCTCATGCTTGGCCTGCTCCCCTTCCATCTCGGCCTGGATCATTTCGCGCTGGGTCCGGTGCAGCTCCTTAAAGGCCACTCCGGCATCGCACTCCAACCTTTCCAGGTCTGCGCGATGCCGCCGCTGGGTCTTGCGGTAATCTTTCTTGAGTTCTTCGCTGCGCGTGGTCTCAATCTTCCTTTCCAGGTCGCTGATCCGGCGGTCGAGAGAGCGCATGACATCCATGGTTTTATTCACCCGATCGATCACGCGTTTGCGCTCTAAGTTGGTGAAACCGAGGTTGCGGATGATGAGCGAAATCCGAACGGTCTCGCGGCCCAGCCTGCATCGGCAGCGGCTGTATTCGCGTGCTTTCTTTTTAGCCGGAATGGTCGATAGCCGTCCGGCCAACTGGTTAGCTCTTGTGTAATGCTTTTGCAACTCGTCGATGCGGCGCGTGGTGTCCTTGACGCCGTTCTGCAGGATCTTCTCAGTCATCTCTTCCTCATCGAAGACGACAATTTCCTTGATCGAGCGTACGCCGCGCTTCAAATCCTCGCCGATCGCCAGAACCTGGCGGATCACAATAGGCGAGCGTGAAAGCGCCTTCAGCACGCGCAGCTGTCCGCGCTCGATACGCTTCGCAATATCCACTTCCCCTTCACGGGTGAGCAGAGGGACTACGCCCATCTCGCGCAGGTAGATGCGGATCGGATCGTCGGTCTGTTCAACAGCGCCGGGGGCCAAGTCGAGTCCGAGGTCCTCGCCGGGCTCCACTTCCTCCTCAAATGTTCTTTTCAGTACCGAGGAAGGTAGCTTGGGCTGGCGTTCAAGCACGTCAATGCCCAGCGTGCCGATGGTGGCAAGCACGTCGTCCAGGTCCTCCGGGGAACGGACACCATTCAGAATCAGGTCATTCACCTGTTCACCTCGTTGGAGGCGAGATACCCCTTTTCCTTTCCGGCATCCATGAGTTTCTTAACGTCGTCAAGAGCCAAGCCGAATCCCTTTCAGCGCCTTCCCGCATGGAGCAAAAAGTGCTTTGACAATGACTGAAGCGGAAGCTTCCGCCCGAGAGCTGTCGCGTTAAACGCCGGTTGAAGCCCAAAAGGGGTCCACCTCTGATTTTCGCCGATGCAGCTATGCGGCGGGGAGTTTCGTTTCAAGGTCCGCAAGAATTCTCAATTGCTGCGTCGCGAATTCTGTATCGGCGAACCGCCCAATTACATCATTGATGACGTCTTGAACCCGCATATCAGGGCCAAGGAATTTCCGCGTTGCCACTGAGACGAGTCGGCACAACACGAAGCGATTCGGGATATTGGCCAAAGCCTTGTGTATACGATCAGAACGCATGATCGGTCCTCATTGTAGGGCGTTGGGTTGAGCGCATGAGTTTCTTTAAGCGTAGAGGTGCAAGATATAAACGCCCCTTCCTTGCCCGGTTCGCCGGAAGGCAGCTTAATCGCGAAGGCGCAGGGTTGTGGTCTAGCCGCAACGATGGGTCTTCATGATCCAGAAACATCTTACTTCGCTAGCCTGTCACGCTCCTGCCGGACGGCGTAAGAAACCAGGCGCTTGTCGCGGTCATCCCATGCGTCGATATGCTTTCGTGCGAGAGCATCGTAGAGGACATGTTCAGCCTTGCTGTCGGTCTCCGACGAATTGAAATCGGCATACGATTGCGTGCGTGCGGAGTTAAGGATTGGATACTCGTGAGCGCGCAAATCAGCGAGCGTTTGTTCATCGAGGAGAATGCTCTTCAATTCACCGTCGTCGGTCAACAGGAACTGAGCCGCGAACGACTCCAGTTCTCTCACGGTAGCAATCTCCACATCCGCCCTCAAATTCTTTGCTCGCTCCCGTGCGGCTGCGTCGTCTCCCGCAGCAACCACAACGCAATTACCGTTTCGTAGCCGTAGGACGAATAGCGTCATATATTCCCCGACTGAGTGCTACGCCAATGGCACCGAAGCAATGTCTGTTGTGAATACCTCGTCCGGCATCGCTGTCAACGTTCGGGAAGGAAGATTGTTCTCAGGGGCAGCACCGCTGACGAACAGGGGGCCGCTCCTCGATCAGAATAGTGCCGACTTGAACTTTTGGCCTCATCGGCTCTCCCCGAGTAAACGTATCTTGCGACCCAAAAAAGGGGCGGCGCAGGTAGCCACCCCGGGCGATTGACGAGGCACCGTCTCAGGCGGCCACGACGGCGGGTTTGTGAATAGTCGAGCTAATCACATCCGAGACTTGCACCTTGGGAGTGCCGTCTAATATTTTAGACAGGATCTTGAGCACTTCGGGGTACCCTGCAGTCTTGTAGGCTTCCGCGTACTCCTTGGTATCCCAGAGACTGATTGCGACCACATCCAGCCCTCCCTGGACAGCAAATGCGATTTCATCCCGGAACCCCCTCTGCTTCCGCAGCATGGGAATGACTTCTTTTTCGAAAATCCGCGTGAACTCGCTCAGCGTGTTTGGTTTCAGGCGTAGAGAGACATTGCGAGCAAACATGATCAACCCCCATCGATTGGTTAGGTAATCTAAGAGGGAGAACTTCAGATGGGCTGACTTAGATCAGGAGACCTGAAAGAGCGGAAGATGGACATCGCTCGACCCTCACCCTAGGCTCAGGCGGTCGGGTTGTCAAGTCCGTGTAGCCTGGGAACTGCAGACGGGAGCCCTGCGCACCGAGCCTCACCGAGATCGGAAACTTGCCGCAGCCGAAGCGGTAGGACGAAAACCCATCAAACGATAACCCGCCGCAGGTCACTCTTCCACTGTGACGGTCGAAAATAGTTCAGTTCACAATTACAACAAGAACGGAATCACGGGAAATGATCTCAACACGCAGTTGGTCATCGCGTTGAATTATGTCCAGGGAGCCGGCGTGGTTCCGGACGGGGGTACGGCTCAGAACGGCATCCAGCTTGGTTATGGAGCCGCGGGAACGATCAAGGGCAACACCGTGATCGACAATATCTATGGGGATCCAACGGTCGCGGCTTCAGCCAATATTTTGCTCTATGACACCGCGGAAAATAGCGGAATCACGGTCACCAACAACAGAGTCGGCAACAGCCAGATTCCCATCGCCCTGATCACCTTGGGTGATGATGGCGCGAACCTTGGTGACGGCGTTACCGTTACCGACAACCACATCTTTGGTACATCGACCTACGACGCCATCGATGTCTGCACCAACGGCAATACGGTCACGGGCAACACTATCTTTAAATAGCGCCGAATCCGGCGTGCATTTGGACGCTTCCTGCGGCATTGCCTTCGGCGGCACCACTGGCAACAACAACATCGCAACCGGAAACACCATCGTGGAAAGTGCATGCGCCGGCATTCTCGCCGACACCGTTACAACCGGCAACACCACCAGCCCCGACACCTACTTCACGGTGCCATTCCCAGTCACCAGTTCCACTGCCTCGTGCACCATCCCGCCAGGACCCACAGGCGGCACCACCCTTGCAGGACCCACACGCGGTAAGACCGCGCGCAAGTTCAGCCCAGCAAGATAAGGCCGCGCAAGATAAAATGTCAGCGTAAGAAACAGCGCCGGGAATCGGATCCCAGATTCCCGGCGTTTTCCGTTGGTGCGCCCGGCAGGGCGC
>PLHP01000351.1 GCA_003138955.1 Acidobacteriaceae bacterium
CCCGAAAGCGTGACCTGCACTCTGTCCGGAAGAATCACCGGCAAGTCTTTCTCCGCGATCGGCACCACGCCGTCTTTGTCGCAGTACACCATGGGAATCGGCGTTCCCCAATAGCGCTGCCGCGATATGCCCCAATCTTTGATCCGGAATGTAACTGTCGCCTTGCCGAATTTCTTTTCTTGGGCGCGCGCCGACATCTTCGCGATCGCTTCGTCGCAGCTCAGTCCGGTGAACTCGCCTGAGTTCACCAGGACCCCGTCCATGGTTGTGAAGGGAAGCGGGGGAGCCGTCATCGTTTCTTCCGGGTCGGTGCTCGCCGGCAAAATCACCACCCGGATTTGCAGCTTGTACTTTCTGGCGAATTCGTAATCGCGCTCATCGTGCGCCGGCACGCTCATGATCGCGCCCGTACCGTAGTCCATCAGGATGTAGTTCGCCACCCAGACCGGCACAACTTCGCCGTTATAAGGATTCTTCGCGTAGCGTCCGGTGAACACGCCATGCTTCTCGATGTCGCCAATATCGCCCGCTTCTTTCGCCCGGCGCTGCTCGGCAATCAACTCTTCCACCTTGGCGCGCAGCGCCGCATCGCGGGCGATTATGTCCGCGATGATCGGATGCTCGGGCGCCAACTGCAGCGAGGTCGCGCCATAGATCGTATCCACGCGTGTAGTGAACACCGTGATCGTCGACCCCGCCGGCCCCACCGTTCCGCCCAGATCGAAGTCCACCAGTGTGCCTTCGCTGCGTCCGATCCAGTTCTGCTGCATAATGCGGACTTTTTCCGGCCAGCCCTGCAGCTTGTCGAGATCGCGCAGCAACTCGTCCGCGTACTTCGTGATCCGCAAAAACCACTGTTCCAGTTCGCGCTGCTCGACTGGAGTGTCTTCATGCCGCCAGCACATTCCGCCCACCACCTGCTCGTTCGCCAGCACGGTGGCGCACTCCGGACACCAGTTCACCTTGCTCTTTTTGCGATACGCCAATCCCGCCTCGTAGAGCTTAAGAAAAAACCACTGGTTCCAGCGGTAGTATTCCGGCAGGCAAGTCGTAACTTCGCGCGACCAGTCGTAGGTAAACCCGAGGCGCTTCATCTGCACCTTCATGGCCGCGATATTCCCGAGCGTCCACTCCTTCGGCGGAGTGTTGTTCTTGATGGCGGCATTCTCGGCCGGCAGCCCAAACGAATCCCAGCCCATCGGATGAAGCACGTTGTAGCCGTTCATCCACATGTAGCGAGCCAGCGCGTCGCCGATCGAATAATTGCGCACGTGCCCCATGTGCAGCGCGCCCGAAGGATAGGGAAGCATCTCCAGAACGTAATACTTCGGTTTCGTCGAGTGGGCCTCGGCGGCATACAGCGACGGATCGCTCTGCCAGCGCTCAGTCCATTTCTGCTCGATGCGTTGCGCGTCGTAACGCTCGTCGCGGGCGGTGGTGACAGGTTTTTCTTGCTGTGGCATAGATAAGGATAGTGCAGTAATGAATAATCCTTGATTTTACAACGGGCTGGGTAGCTGGCCGCGCTCAATAAGGCAGAAGAACAATGAGAGGATCAGAAACCATCGACTAAATTTGTTCCAACGGCCAGATTTCCCCCCGCCCGCCAATCGCATACCTGGTCAGTCCAATTGCTCGGGACCCAACCGGTTTGCTCCACACCCCCGTCGAGCGATATAATTAGCAGCGAGTCCACTTTTGAGTTTCTTATGTTCACTGACTTCAGTGTCACCGACCGCTGGACGAAGAAAAAAGTGCACTGCCTCTACCAGGCCCTGATCGTGGCCATCGCCACTCGCCACGCTGATGCGGTGGACATCAAGTTTTTGGTCGACGGACGCCCGGCCTGGGTCGCCCTGCCGCACCCGGCCTGGGTCGAGTACAAGAACCGCACCGGGAGGCTGATCACAGACTCCCTGGCGAAGGAAATCGCTGGCCATTTTCTCAAAACGGCGCTGGAATCGGGCGAAGGTTTGGGCCGCGAAATGTATTCGCTTACCATCGATGAGACTCTCAAGCACCTGGAAGCTGTCGTGGCGCAGGCCGAGCCTCAGGTCGCTGCTACCCCTAGCTAGGTCGTTCTCCGTGTCGAGTCATTGTCCCTTTTGAGTCGAACTCTGTGCTTAAATCAAGGCATGTTCGCCCGGAAACTCCGCGTGGAATACCAACACGAAGGGCAGCTTCACCCATGTCCGTTGAAATGGCTCGACAATTTCAGTATGCGCAACTTCACCAACGCGTCCGTTTTTGACGACACGCTGCCGGTGGCTGACGGGTGCCTGGAAATTGGAACGAACGTCCCGCTCGATCAACTCCGGGATGCGATGGAAGACTGGTTTCGCCGCAAGAGCTATCTGCCCAAAGACGCGACGCTGGTGCTGACCCCGGCCTAGGTTGAGGCTTTCTCCATCTTGAGCAGGCGGGCAAATAAGCGGACGATCATGCCATCGAAGCGGGTGCCGCTCAGCATTTCCAGTTCCGCCAGCGCTTGCTCGTCGGTTTTGGGAAGAGTGAACGAGCGACCACTCGTCATGTTCGCATAGGCGTCCACGACGGCGAGGATGCGGCCAGACAGCGGTATGTCCTCGCCCTTCAGTCCCAAAGGATAGCCACTGCCGTCGAAGGCTTCGTGATGGGATTCGATGGCCTGCGCCACGTGTTCGATATCGGGAATCGACCGTAACACCTCCGCCCCCACTTGCGAGTGGGTCTTCATCTGCGCGAATTCATCCTCCGTAAGTGCGCCCGGCTTGTTCAGGACTTGATCGGGGATGAACAGCTTGCCCACGTCGTGCACCCGCCCCGCGAAGACGACGTCTTCCACTTCCTGCGCGGAGAGGTTGAGTCCGCGCGCGATAATCCCGGCATAGTGCCCGCACTGTTCGCCATGTCCCGTAGCGTCGGGCGTGCGGAGTTCGGCCGCGTGCGACAAGGCTTCGACGGCTTCCTTCATCGCCTTATGGCCCGCATCATCGTCGCGTCCGCACAGCTTGCGCAGCGTGGTGGCCAGTTCCTCGAGCTGCTCCGGCCCGTTATGCTCGCGCTGCAGAAATCCTTCGACATAACCGGAGACAAGCTGCCGCTGCACTGCGGAACCTTCGCCGAACGCATTGGAAGTGGATACCTGGTTACCGCCCGCGTGTTTGGCCACGTACATGCCCGCATCGGCCACGCGAATCAGCTCCTCCATGGAGAAACCATGCACGGGGAAACTGGCGACGCCGAAGCTGCCGGTGATATGGTGCTCTTCGAGCATCGGATCGGTGGCCAGCCACAGCCGCAATCTCTCCGCCAGCACCTGCGCCTGCTCGATCCCGGTCTCGGGCATGAGGATGACGAATTCGTCTCCGCCGTAGCGGGCAACCACGTTGGACTGACGGCACTTCTGTTCGAGCAGCCGGCCAACGCGTGTCAGCACCACATCCCCTACCAGATGGCCGAGCGAATCGTTGACCTCTTTGAATTTATCCAAATCGATCATTACCACCGAGAAGGGCCGGCCCGAACGGGACGCGCGCTTCCACTCCGAACTCAGCGCCTCCCAGAAAAACCGTCTCGTCTTGATGCCCGTCAAGCCATCGGTGATCGATTGCTGCTGCAGCTTCTGGAAGACGAAGGAGTTGTGCAACGCCGTCGCCACCAGATCGGCCAGCGTGTTCAGGATCAAAACATCCTGGGGCGCGAACGCGTTTTCATTCCGGCTTTCCACGTTGAGCACGCCCAGCAGCGTCTCGCCGTAACTGATCGGCAGGCAGAGCACCGCCCGCGATTCCGGCAGCACACCGGCGAGCTGCCCCGGGCCGGCGTTTTGTACCAGTGCGCTCACCCCGGTGCGCGCGACCTTTCCCAGAACTCCACTGCCCAGCTCGATCCGGCGCCCCAGCGTGTGCGATGTCGTTCCCGCCTCGGCTTTGATCTCGATTCCCTTGGTAGCGTGGTCCATGATGCCGATGCCGATGTGATCGTAGCGGAAGTTCTTCTGGATCTCGTGCACGATGCCGGCCATCATCTGCTCGGAGTCTTCGCTCGAGATCGCCATTTTCGAAATGGTGTTGAGAAACGCGAGATGCCGGGCGCGCCGCTGTTCCTGGGTAAACAGGCGCGCATTTTCGATCGCTACCCCCAGTTGACCGGCTGCGGTCTGCATGACCTGGAGATCCCTCGCCTGGAATTGCGATTCCCGCACCGTGCTCAGCGCCGCCATAACTCCCGCCGGTTTGCCGCCGAGGAAAATAGGCACGGCGCAGAAGGACCGGGCCGGCGGCGGAGGCACGAAGTCGACGCCCAGTTTCGACAGCACCTGTTCAAGATCGGACTCGATCAGCAGCGGTTCCCCTGTCCTGATGATGTACTCGGTCAATCCGTTGCCGGCCGGGCGCGAGCGCTTGGCAAGAACGACGCCGCCTTCGATCTCCAACTCGAAGTGGATCTCATCCTCTTCCTGAAACGCGATATAGAAGGTGCTGGTGTCGAAAATCTGGCCCAACTCCACATGCACCGTGCGCAACACCTCGTCCTGGTCGAGATGAGAACTGATGGCCTGCCCGATTTCGGTGAGAAGCTCGTATTCTTTGGTGCGGCGCTGCGCTTCGTGCATTACGACATAGTTTTCGAGGGTCAGCCCGATCTGCAGCGCCAGCCCGATCAGCAGGCGCAGATTCGAAGAACCGAACATCCGCTTTTCCGCGTGCGGAAACAGAAGGACTCCGAAGTTGTGCTCGCGCGTCTGCAGGCTCACTGCCATCAAGTCGGTGATTCCCTCGGCCAGGAGCGTTTGCTTGCAGGCCTCGAACTTTCCTCCCGAAAGCGCCGGCAAAGGCTCATCCAGTTCGGCGAGACCTCTGAAGGTGGCTACCCCCCCGCGCCGGTAGGCAAGCTCGGCAATATAATCCCCGGCCTGCGTCTTTTGCAGCTTTTCCAGGAACTCCGCCGAAAAGCCCTTTTGTACCGAGGGCAAGGTGCCGCGCCACTGCTGGGAAACAAAAAAGACGGCGCGGCGCGAAGGCAGGGGCGCCACTAACCTCTCCACAAAAGTCTGCAAGCTGGGTTCCAGGTCGGAGGCCGAGAACCACCCGCGCGGATCGACGCCCAGCGTAGAGAACGCCAGCGCGTTTTCCTGCACGGCGTTGCGCTCGTTTTCAAACAGCACCATCACCATCGCCATGGCCAGCAGCATCTGCGGAATCGGCCCCAGGAAACCTCCTAGCTGGCCAACAACCTCGAGGAAAGGCTGACGCATCTGTCCCGCGAACATCAGCGCCGCCCACAGCGCCAGCGAAAACGCGAGCGTCCGGAACGCCACGGAATCTCTGCGAAAAGCGTAACGGTAAAAATGGAACGAGCAATAGAGCAGCGTCACCGCCAGACCCACTTCCAGCCGTAAATAGATCGGCACCGGAGCCGCTCTCTCGCTGAATATCCCGCCCGCCATTTGCGCCCGCAAGCTCACATACGCCAGCAGAACCCCGGCGACCGTCAACGCCACGTCATACCACTTCAGCTGGAACGGCTCCTTCATCAGCCGGGTCGAGACGAAAATGCAAATCGCCATGGCCACCAGCATCAGCGAGCTCAGAAAAAACAATAGTGCGGAAGGGCCCTCAAAATATTCCACAGCCTTCAAGGCATAGTGCAGCGTATATGCGGCCCAGGCCAGTTGCCACGCGCGAAAATAGGTATGACGGTTCTGCTCGTACAGGTAGGTGAAGACGAGAAACACCAGCAGGGCCACCGCCCCAGGTATCAGCACCAGACCTGTGGCAACGCTATGCATTGTTTAACGAACCCTCGACCAACGAACCCTCGATTAGTGCTTCCTCATCACTGGTAATTGTGGCCCGGATGGAACTCTGGGTTGGCCTAATCCTGTCACACTAGACAAGCCGAAACAACAGGTGTCTTCCGGCAGGCTCCCGCCCCGGGGCACAACGTACCCAAGAGTATCTTCTTATGAGATGCGGTGCCGCCACAAGATCTTCTGCCGACGAGTTACCTTCGTAACCCGTAGTAACCGGTCCGGCGGAAGAATTTCGGCGGCGCTTGTTCCTAGAGCCAAAACCCCGATCCCCGCTATACTCAAAAGTTATGCTTCGCGTTCGATTCGCGCCGTCTCCCACCGGTTTTCTGCACGTCGGCAGTGCCCGCACTTTTATTTTCAACTGGCTCTACGCCCGTCACAACGGAGGAACCGTGGTGCTGCGGCTCGATGATACCGATGTCGAGCGCAACACCGACGCCTCGGTCAACTCCATCTTCGACGGTCTGCGCTGGCTCGACCTCGGTTGGGACGAGGAATACAAGCAATCCGAACGCCTCGCCCTGCACCGCCAGATCGCCGACGCCATCTTCCAAAAAGGCCTGGCTTACCGCGACTTCACTCCCGCGCACACCGGCGACAGTGAAAAATCCGGGGCCAATCAGACCTGGCTCTTCAACCCCGGCATGCGCGAACTTTCCCGCGCCGAGAGCGACCGCCGCGCCGCCGCCGGAGAGTCCTTCGCCCTTCGCTTCCGCGTTCCCCGGGGCACCGGCGAGCAAGTTCGCTTCACCGACGCGGTCTACGGCGAGCAAATCAAATCCGCCGCCGACATCGAGGACTTCGCGCTGCTCCGTTCCGACGGCATGCCCACCTACCACCTCGCCTCCTGTGCAGACGACATCGACCTCCGCATCAGCCACATCATTCGCGGCCAGGACCATCTCTCGAACACCTACAAGCACGTGCTCATTTTCGAAGGCGCGGGCGCCAAGCCGCCGCAGTTCGCGCATCTCCCGCTGCTCGTCGCCCCCGACGGATCGAAGCTCTCCAAACGCCGCCACGGCCCAGTCGTCAGCGTCACCACCTACCGCGACGCCGGATTCCTCCCCGAAGCCTTCATCAATTTTCTATGCCTGCTGGGCTGGTCGCCAAAAGACGATCGCGAAAAGATGACCCGCCAGGAACTGATCGACGCCTTCTCGCTCGAAGGCATCAACCGCGCTAACGCAGTCATTAATTTCAAAGAGAATCTCAAGGAACCGGCCGCAACACTCCCCGCCACATCACCCGACGAAACCTTCGACTCCAAAGCCGTCTGGCTGAACGCGGAACACATCCGCGGGCTTTCGATCGACGACCTTAGCGTGCGCCTGCTCCCCATAGTTCACGGCGCCGGATTTCCAATTGCGCCGGAGAAAATGCATGCCATCACCCCGCTCATCCGCGAGCGCATCAAACTTCTGCGCGACGTTCTTACCGCCGCCGACTTTTTTTTCGTTGATGATGACCAGCTTCCGCCCTACGACCCCGCAGAACTCATCCCGCAGAAGGGCGACGCCGCCATGGCGCTCAAAGTTCTCACCCGCGCTCGGGAAGTCCTGGCGCAAACGGAATTCAAACACGATCCCTTGGACCAGGCTCTCCGCGCCGCCGCCCAGGCGATGGGCGTAAAAGCCGGACAAATGTTCCAACCGATTCGAGTGGCCGTCTGCGGGCGAAAGAATGCCCCGCCGCTATTCGAAACGCTCCAAGTTCTCGGGCGGGAAATTACCTTGGCACGAATCGATCAGGCGATTGAGAAGCTAGAAGGTTGTGCGTCCGCGTCTCCCAAATCTCCACTGTCATCCTGAGCGCAGCGAAGGACCCATGCATTTCGTCCGCGCCAACAGAATGCCGAGGTCCTTCGCTGCGCTCAGGATGGCAACCCAAACTTATGTCGAGAATTAACGGATATCATCCTAGTGAGCGGCCTGGAACTGTACCGCTTTCCGCCGCGCCTCCGCGGCTTCACTCTTCAACCCTTTGGCCTCGTAGACTTCAGCCAGCAGATTTTCGTTGTCGCCATCGTCTGCGGTTTGCCGTTGCTTCAACAACGATGCGATGGCATCGTCGTAGCGCATGAGCCGGGCCTGGGTGACGCCCAGGTTGTAGTACACGCCCTGATAGCCCGAGTCGAGCGCCGCCACGCGCTTGTACTCTTCGAGCGCTTCGAGATTCCGATGCTGATCCGACAAAGCGTCGGCCAGTCCGGCGTGTCCATCGGCGCTGTTAGGGTCGATCTTGAGCAATTGAGCAAAGGTGTCCTGGGCTTTTGCCGGCAGCTTCTGCTCCAGATAAATCAGCCCAAGCCGGTAATACGCGTCTTCGCTGCGCGGATTCAGCGCAATCACGCGCCGCATTTCTGAAGCCGCATTCTCGAAGTCATGCTTCGAAATGTAGGCACGTGCCAAAGCCGCGTGGGCGGGGGCGAAGTCGGGCCGCAGGCGCACGGACTTCTGCAGCTCCGCAATCCCTTCGTCCGTCTTTCCCCGGCCGAGAAGTCCGACCCCGTTTTGTCCATGAAGCATGTAGGAGCGCGACCGCTGCAGCCACATCCCGCCGCCTGCCACCAGCACAGTTCCAACCAGCAGCACTGCGATCCGGCGCAAAAAGTCGTCATGTTCCGGAGCGACCTTCGCGATCAGCGCGCCCAGCAGCAGCCCCATCAACAGGCCGCCGACATGGGCCGCGTTATCGGTGCCAGCCATCACCGCTCCAAAGAAGAGGTTGTATGCGACAAATGTAGCCACGCTGCGCAGCATCCCGGTCATCGCGGCGCGCGGCATCGAAAACTCGCCCAGATAAAACGACGCGATCAGGGCCCCAGCAATCCCAAAAATCGCGCCGGAAGCGCCGACGCTGGGGACGGGAATCGGGAAATGCCAGGCTACGCTCATCAGGCTCTCCGACAATCCAGTGATCAGGTACACGACGGCAAAAGTCCAGTGGCCATAGACCGATTCCGCTAGTCGGCCAAGGTTCCACAGGCACCACATGTTAAATGCGATGTGCAGCAAGCCGCCGTGAATAAAAACACTAGCCAGCAGCCGCCACCACTGGCCACTGAGCGTATACGGCCCGTAATTGGCACCCAGGCGCACGGAGAGTTCCTGCCACGCAGGATCGCCGAATAAAGTGACGCCCACCGCCAATGACATGGCGACGAACACCGCGACATTGATGCCGAAAATTGCCTGTGTAACCGCCATCGAACTGGACTGCGACCGCTTCCACGGCACTGGTTCGACTCGCTGGATGGGGGAATCCTCGCCGCGCTTCGCTGCTTCATTCTGCACGCACCACTGGCAAAGCTTCTTGCCAAAGCTGAGGCCCGGAAGCCGACGACCGCATTGCACGCAATTTGCCATGAAAGATTAAAGGGCGCTGTCCGCGATTTCAGGAAAAACGCGTCGCCTCTTGACGCAGATTATCATGTGTCAGTGGTGGAGAGCCGAGCGCCGCGCCCGGCTGCACGGCAGACGCCAGTCGCCGCGAACCCACTTTACCCATATAGAATACAGGGAGTATGAGCACCACGAATTTGTCTTCATCTCAATCCAGCCAAGCTGCCGCGAACTCGCCCGCCGAGCCTCGCCCCTCGAACTTCATCCGCGACATCGTCATTGAAGACCTGAAAACGAAGAAGTACGGCGACGCCGTCATTCAGACGCGCTTTCCTCCCGAGCCCAACGGCTATCTGCACATCGGCCATGCGAAGTCCATCTGCCTCAACTTTGGATTAGCCGACGAGTTCGGCGGCAAGACCAACCTGCGCTTCGACGATACCAACCCGGAGAAAGAAGAGCAGGAGTACGTGGACTCTATTCTTAAGGATGTCCGCTGGCTGGGCTTCGAGTGGGACGGTCTCTACTATGCTTCCGACTACTTCGATCAACTCTACGAGTGGGCGGTCAAGCTCATCAACGAGGGCATGGCATACGTTGACGATCTCAGCGCGGAAGAAATTCGCCAGCATCGCGGCACGCTCACCGAGCCCGGCAAGGAAAGTCCGCATCGCAACCGCGGGGCGAAGGGGAACCTCGACCTTTTTGAGCGCATGCGCAAAGGCGAGTTTCCCGACGGATCGCTCGTGCTTCGCGCCAAAATCGATATGGCGTCGCCGAACCTGAATATGCGCGATCCGATCATGTACCGCATCCTGCGCGCCGAGCACCACCGCACCGGCGGCAAGTGGTGCATCTATCCTATGTACGACTACGCGCATGGCCAGTCCGATTCCATCGAACACGTGACGCATTCGATCTGCACGCTCGAATTTGAAGATCATCGCCCGCTTTACAACTGGTTCATTCAGCAACTCGGCATTTTTCCGTCCCAGCAAATGGAGTTCGATCGCCTCAGCCTCACCTACACCTTGCTCAGCAAGCGCAAGCTGCTCACGCTGGTGCAGGAAAAACGTGTAACCGGTTGGGACGATCCGCGCATGCCCACGCTCTCCGGCATACGGCGCCGCGGCTACACGCCGGAGGCGATCCGCAATTTCTGCGCGGCCATAGGGGTTTCGAAGACGAATGGCACACTGGAACTTGCGATGCTCGAACATTTTGTTCGCGAGGACCTGAACAAGCGCGCGCCGCGNNAACAATCCCGAGGACGAAAGCGCTGGAAAGCGCAAAGTGCCATTTTCCAAGGTGCTCTACATAGAGCAGGACGATTTCCGCGAAGATCCGCCCAAGCAGTATTACCGTCTGTCGCCCGGACGCGAAGTGCGGCTGCGTTACGGCTATTTCATTACGGCGAAGACGGTGGTGAAGAACGACAGAGGCGAAGTAGTTGAGGTGCACTGTACGTACGACCCGGCCACGCGCGGCGGCAATGCTCCGGATGGGCGCAAGGTGAAATCGACCATCCACTGGGTCTCAGCCGCGCATGCCCTCGACGCCGAAGTGCGTATCTACGACAAGCTCTTCACCAATGAAGACCCGAATCAGGTTGAAGAAGGCCAGGAATTCACTGCGAATTTGAATCCGAATTCGCTGGAAGTGATCGCGCCAGCCAAGTTGGAGCCGTCGCTCGCGAATGCGCCGATCGAAGGCCGCTATCAGTTCGAACGCCTTGGATATTTTTGTGTAGACCCGGATTCCAAGCCCGGACGTCCAGTCTTCAACCGCACCGCGGCGTTGAAAGATACCTGGGCAAAGGTCGAGAAAAAGAACGAGAAAAAATAGCACGAATAAACCGGCCGCCAAATGCTACCAGGATGGAAAGGAGAACGCGGTAAGTAATAGAAAATATGGTGGACCTGGTCGGGATCGAACCGACGACCTCTTCCATGCCATGGAAGCGCGCTCCCAGCTGCGCCACAGGCCCACTTGGCAGGGCAATTGCTCTTCCTTGATTCTCGCTTAGCTTTGCCGCCGCGTCAAACGCGAATCGGGCTCGACTCGGGCAGTCCACGTCAAATAATATGGTTGGCAAAACGCTAAGGACACAATCGGAGCCCCATGTCGAATTCGCGGAATATTCTCGTTCGGTCGTTTTTCCTTCTTCTCGCTGTGCTTGCGCCCGCGGCGGCAGGCGCGCAAGACGCAACCGGCCAGGCAACCGGGGCTCAGCCGCCGGTTGCTTATGCGTCCGTGAGCGAACTGAACGGCATCCTGACGCAATTACAGAAGACGGCGCAAAGTATGCAATCCGATCTCGGAAAGATGCGCATCGAAAAATGGAAGGCCGACGGCGCGACCAAGCGACAGACGCTCGCGAACGTGGAGTCCATTCAGCGCAACTTGCAGTCTGCGCTGCCGGAAACGATCGCGCAACTGAACAACGCACCGGAAGATGTGGGAGTGAGTTTCAAGCTCTACCGCAACCTCGATGCGCTGTACGACGTCTTTGGTGCGGTGGTGGAATCGGCGGGAGCCTTTGGATCGAAAGATGAGTTTCAGAGCCTTGGCAACGACATGAACGGACTGGAGAGCGCGCGTCATGCGTTTGGCGAGCGCATGCAGAAACTGGCCGCCGGCAAGGAAGTCGAGTTGACGCGTTTGCGCGCCCAGGTCAAAACGCTGTCAGCGGCGCCACCCGTGCCGCCGAAGAAGATCGTCGTGGATGATACCGAGCCTCCGAAGAAGCCGCCGGCGAAAAAGAAAGTGACGAAACCCAAGCCGCCGGCGACGACGGGCGCTCCGCCGAGTGCTCCGCCGACCAAGTGACGACATTCAAGCTCTTGGCTTTTAGCTCTTGGCTCTTAGCCTCCTAGCATTTTGCTCAACCGCGCTTTGGTGATTCCGAATCCCGAGCGGGCAGGATATAGGGGTCCCTCTCCGCTCAGGATGCCGAGTTATCGGGGATGGTTCGAAGAGAAGCAGGTCCTTCGCTTCGCAGGATTTTCCACACCCTGCCAAAAGCCAAAAACCAGGAGCGAAGAGTGTGTGCGTGAGAACTGGTTTTGGGCAATCCGGTGGAATGAAGAGACTCTAGAATCCAGCCCCGGAGGGGCGACCGAACTTAGCCCAGCGCTTCAGCGCTGGGAAAAGTGGGAAGAATGAGCTAAGTCCCGGAGGGACGACCCAGTTCTCACGCACACTCTAAAAGCCCTGCAAACATAAGACTTACCGTTGGAACTCCGGCGCTCCCTTCGGAGTCTAAGTAACTAAGCGGGAAAGGTCATCCGGTGCAGCTTTGTGGAAGAATTTATATTCCCGACCCGGGCCACAGTGACTCTATAATTGAGGGCAACGCCATCATGGCGGGAGCTACTACATTGGGCGATCTTGCCAGCGTTATCGGGGCCCGAACTGAGGAATCCGCCGTCATCGCTGAACTGAAGGCGGGTTCGGAAGAAGCCTACTCCTGGCTGATCGGCGAGTTTCATCAGCCCATCTACGGGCTCATCTACCGCATCGTGAACGATCCGTCGGACGCGGCGGACACTACCCAGGATGTGTTTCTGAAAGTCTTTCGCGGGATGAAGCATTTCCACGGCGGTTCCAGCCTGAAGACCTGGATTTACCGCATCGCGCTGCACGAGGCGGCAAATCGCCGGCGCTGGTGGTTCCGGCACAAGGCACAGGAAACGCCGATTGATCCCATCGCAGCGGGTGAATACGAATATTCCGGAGAAGCGCGGCTGGTCGATCCGGGCGAGTCGCCGTTTGAAAAGTTCGCGCATGGCGAAGTGCGCGCGGCCGTGGAACAGGCTCTGCGACAGGTGCCTGAACCGTATCGGACGGCTTTGATCCTTCGCGATCTGGAAGAAATGTCGTACGAGGAGATCGCCGACGTCCTGACGATTTCGCTGGGAACGGTGAAATCGCGCATCACCCGCGGGCGCGATGCGCTGCGCAAGAAATTAACTGGATATATCCGGGAAGTGGGTCCGGAGTTAGGGCTGTTCGCTCCCGCCGATGAGCGCCCTGCCAGCGGCCGGCACAGCCGGGCAACCCAGATTTCGGGGGAAAGTTCGGGAGAAAGTCCGCGGGAAGGTTCGCGTGGGGGCAGGGAAGTTGAGGTGACGCCATGAAGTGCGATGAGATGACCTGCGCTGAGATCGGGCAGTTGTTCTCGCCCTATCTCGACGGACGGGTGAGCGGGTCGGAGATGCGTGCGCTCACGCGCCATGTGGAACAGTGCGATGGTTGCGCGAGGGAATATACCGCGATGCAGCGCACGCAACGGTTGCTTGCCAGTCTGGGTCCGAAGAAGGCTCCGGCCGACTTGGCTTTGAAGTTGCGGGTTGCGATTTCGCGCGAGGCGGCACAGAATCGCCGACCGCGGTTTGAAGGTGTGCAGGTGAGGCTGGAAAATGCGCTTAACGCTTTCATGGTTCCGGCCACGGCGGGACTGGTCAGCGCCGTATTATTTTTTGGTCTGCTGCTGGGCTTCTTTGCCTTGCCGGCGGAACTGCGGGCCAGCAGCGGAGACGTTCCATTGATGCTGTACACCGGGCCGCAACTCGAACAGTCGGCGTTCGGCACGTCACTCGGCAATATGGGTGACGATGCGCTGGTGATTGAAGCCTACGTGGATGCCAACGGCCGGGTGGAGGACTACCGCATCCTGTCGCAACCGGACGACGCCAAGGCGGTGCTNNCGGGGACTGCGGTGCTGTCGTTTTCGAAGATTAGCGTGAAGGGTTAGCGGTAGACGCTGCCGAGCTGCGCGCCAGTCCCCAAGTTCGCTTCGCTCCCAAAAGCGCCAATTGTTGAGCCCTGAGCGCACACGCCTCTCTCACCCTTCCCAAACGAACGCGTCGAACACTCGGGTGGATTCGAAGCCGATGCGTTTATAGAGGGCAATGGCGCGGTCGTTGGCCTCGGTTACCGTCAGCGAGATGAAATGAAATCCNNACGCACACCTGGGTGATGTGGCCGACATCGGGGCGCACTTGTGAGCAGAGGATGAGGCCGATCAGGGTGCGCGTGCGGCGCTGAAAGATGGAGAAGGATGCTTGGGGATCGAAGGTGCCGCATCCGGGGAAGCGCACGATGTTGTTGAGAAACCGCAGCGACCCGGCGAGGGTGCGGTACTGATCGTTGATCTCGGAATCGACGTGGCCGCGGTAGGCGGCGGTAATCAGGGTGGCGGCGGACTGGTATTCATTGTCGGACCAGGGACAGATTTCGAACTGGGCCGGAAGCGGTGGCAGCGAAGCTTGCGGATGCCGTCCGATCTCGAAATTCATGAAGACGCGGGGATGGCGGCTGAAGCCCTGTTGCAGGAAGGGGCGCGCGACCTCTCCGGTGTGGTGCGCCAGCAACTGCGCCTCCACGCGATGGATGCCGGGAGACTGCTGCAGGGTTTCGATAACGTGTGTGAGCAGTTGTTCTTCGACCTCGTGACGGTTGGGTGTGCGGGCGCCATCGCGGACGAAAAGATCTCCGATGACGCCCTTGCTCTGCTCGTAAACAAAAAAGGAGTAGCCGAAGATGCTGCCGCGCTCAATGGCGGCGTAGCCCGGAAGGATCTTGGCGTCCATGTAGCGGAGGATCATCTCGGCGGAAGTAGCGTAGTCCCACGAGAGCAGGCGTCCCCACATGGCGATCTCATCTTCCAGCAGCGGGCGAAGGTCAGCGGAAGAGAAGTGTCGGAGATCGAGAATTTCCATAAAGAAGGTCTTAGGTCTCAGGTCTCAGGAAAAACATGGTGCGAGGTTCTTTTACCTCTTCCGAATCTGGTGCCTGGCACCTGAGACCTATTCTTTTCCCACCCAGTACAAGTCCAACTTCTGCTCCGGGATGCTGGTTAAGTATGACACTCGGCGTCCAGGAACGAGTTGGGCGACTTGGGATTCGGTACCTTGCGCGGCAACCAGGACATGAGCTGCGGCCGGTATATTTCCGCTCTCATATGGTTGTACCGCACGATTGAAATAAAACTCGAGTCCGTATCCCTGCACGCGATTGACGTGATAGAGGGCGATAGGTACGGGTTCGTGCGAAAACGCCCGAATGCTTCGGGCGATGGGACGCGCGGATTGGGTGGCGTCGATGGCGGGAGCGGCAAGACGAATGACCGCGGCGACACTGACCACGACGGCGAACATCGTCACTGGTCGCAGCAGACGCATCCCTGCGCGGGACAGTAGCGCAACGCCGATGCCGAGCGCAGAAATAGCGGCAATGGCTGCGGCGACGTAGGTTCCTCTTCCCCACAGCAGGTGGTGATTCATCGCGATGGATGCGGCGGAGAGCGCGCCAAATATCAGCAGTCCGCAGAGAATTCCGTGAGTCGCCGCGAACAGGGGCGACAACTTCCTGTCGTCCCGCGACCTCTGCGAAACCTCAGAGCCCTCTGCGTTGAAGAATTGACCACGCTCGCGGCTAGCCAGATACTCGGCGATCAGGAGCGCTCCCGCAGGAACTGCGGGCAGGATGTAGCCAGGCAGCTTCGATTGCGATGTGCTAAAAAACAAGATAGGCACAAGCATCCAAATGAGAAGAAATAGCGGCCAGGACGCTTCCGAACTGGACAAAGCCTGTTTCCCTTCGGCCCAGAGCAAGCGAACGCGTTGGGCGACGGCGAGGATGAGCGCAAGCGTCCAGGGCATCATGGCCAGCAAGAACACAGGCAGGTAGAACCAGAAGGGCTGGTGGTGGTGATAGACGTCATGGGAGAAGCGCGCAAGATTGTGTTCGAGAATGAAGAAGCGGAAGAATTCGGGATTGCGCAGTTGAACGGCGATATACCAGGGCAGCATGACGGCGAGGTAGACGGCGATGCCGGGGATCCAGAGGGTGCGCGGAATGGTATGCCAGTCACGCTTTACAGCGACGAAGAGAAAGATGATGACCGCGGAAAGAGCGGGCGCGACCGGGCCTTTGGCCAGGGTTCCGAGGGCCAGAGCAATGTAAAAAGCGGCGAGATAAATGTGTCGGCGGCTTTCGTACCAGGCGTACCATGCGAGCAATGCGATAGAAAAAGCGGCGGCCAGCGGCATATCGGTTGCGGCGGCGCGCGCAAATCCAACGACGGCGGCGCAACTGGCCGTGATGAGGGCGCCGTCAAGTTCACTGCCGGGCCGGAAGCGGCGGAGGAACAAGTAGATGGCGGCGATGAGCAGGGCAGCGTCGAAGGCGGCGGGCAGGCGGGCAGCCTGGTCGGTGACGCCGGCGATGCGGAACGACAGCATCGCCTGCCAGTAATACAGCACTGGCTTTTCGAGCCACGGCTTGCCTTGCAGCGTGGGCGTAATCCAATCGGAGCGATCGAGCATTTCGCGGGCTATTTGCGCGTAGCGAGGCTCGTCGGCGCCAACGAGGCCGAAGGCACCGAGACCGTAGAAGAAAAGGAATCCGCAGAACGCCGTTAGCAGCAGCACATCGGTGCGGGTTCGCGGATTCGTTCCTGGCTTATTCATTGCATGTCAGGCAGGGCGTGGCCATAGCGATCTCGAGTTGGCGCGCTGGCCTTCATGGTCGCGTTCGTCAGTTCGTTGCTGAGTTCGCGTCCAGGACAACAGGTTCTTGGTGCAGGCGATCCACAATTCGGGACACGGCGACCGCCAGAGGTCCTTCAATCGAACAGCCGCTGGCGCATTTGTGACCGCCGCCGCCGAAATGCTCGGCCACTGTTGAGACATTCACTGCTCCTTTGCTGCGCAGGCTGATGCGATATCGGCGATCGGGGAGTTCGCGAAAGAAGATGGCGACCTGCACATCGGCGATAGAGAGCGCATAGTTGACCAGGCCCTCGCAATCCTCTTCGCGGGCGCCGAAGCGCTGCATCTGTTCCTGCGTGACCCAGATCCAGGCCAGCGTACCTTCGCGATGCAGATTAGACAGTGCGGCGCCGAGCAGCCGTAGTTTGGCTGTCGAATGTCCGAAATAGATAGGCCGCGCACAAAGCGCCGGGTCAGCTCCGGCGAGCACGAGTTCGCGCGCAACGGTGAAAGTGTGCTCGTTGGTGCCTTCAAACATGAAGGACCCCGTGTCGGTCATGAGCGCGGTGTAGAGACAGGTGGCAATGTCGCGATCGACGGGAACGCACGCCAGGCGCGCAAGACGGAAAACCAGTTCGGCCGTGGCCATCACCGTGGAATCGATCCAGTTGATGTGGGCAAAATTGCGCCCGCTGGCGTGATGGTCGATGTTGATGAGGAAACATTTTTCCAGACCTTCGAGAAGCGTGCGCCTGATGCTGTCGCATTCGAGCAGGATGACGGCATCGTTCCAGGGAACAACATCGGTCTGAATGACGCGATGGGCGAAGGGAAGGTTCTGATAGATGCGGGGGACGCCATCGTGCATAACGACTTCGGCATCCTTTCCCATGACGCGTAGGATCTGGCCACAGGCAAGGGCAGAGCCGATGGCGTCTCCGTCGGGCCGGGCGTGCGAAGTCACCACGATGCGGCCCCGCGACCGAATTTCTCGTAGAACCCGCTCTAGCATGAAGTGCTCTTGGCTCTCAGCTTTCAGTTCGAGGCTGTTAGCTTCGTCTCAGGGTAGTCAGTCGTTAGTCGCTAGTCGTTGGTCGTCAGCGAGCAACAACCGAAAGCCCATTTCCTGTCACGCTTCGGTAAAGCCGCGCCGTGTCAGTTTCCCGTCGTCGCGAACGACCAACGACTGACGACCAACGACGCCCCTACTTCTTTAGCGATGCCGTAAGTTCTCCGAAATCAGCCGCTCCTTCAGGGGCCAGGCTCAGCGCTCTTCCGCCTGCGCTTCTTCGCGCGGCCGAGAAGCTCGTCGACCCGGCTCTCCAATTGATCGGCACGATCGATCTGGAAATAAAGTTCCGGAGGGCGGCGCAGACGCAGGCGTTCCGCGAGTTCGTGCCGCACGAAATTCCGGGCAGCGGCGAGTCCTTCGAGGGTGCGCTCGGCCTCGGCCTCATCGCCGGCAACGCTCACCATGACGCGAGCGGAACGGGCGTCCTGGGCCATGAGCACGGCACTGACGCTGGCGAGCCCGATGCGAGGATCGCCCAGTTCGCCTTCGAGGATGGTTTCGATCTCTTCGCGGATGGCCGCGCTCAGCCGTCCGCGATGATACTTCTGGCCACGATGCTCCACGGCACACCTCGAACAGGAAAACGTTTGAGAATATCAGAAAAGTCAGGTTCGCCGTGATGTTATTGGCCGCAATCTGGCTGGATTTGTGAGTCCGCTGCAATCGGCGCTGGAAGCCTCCCCATGAGTTACCGCTTCAAAGCGTCTTCTTGTTGGCAAGAGCCCAGGCCGCTGCGTTCGCTACGTGGCTTCGCGCGGTTTCAAGCCGTGACTTCTCGGCCAGCAGGCGCACCTGCAGGTCGGGCAGGAAATGTTTCAGTTTTTCCAGATTGCCGCGGTATTCGAGCGCTTCTTTTTCGAGCGCCGCAGCGGCTTCGGAATGTGGCGGCAGGCGCCGCAGACATTCCGCGGCCCGCAACAGCTGGGTGAGTATGTCCGAGAAGTCCTGCGGCCTGATGCTCGAACAGTGCTTCCGTTCCGGACGCAGACGAAGCAGTGCGGAGCGCAGATTTTCATTCACCTGCCGCAAGGTCGCGAGCGCGTCCGGCGGCATTATCCCTTCCAGTCCATGCGCACATGATCGGACTCGGGGCCGGCCGCGGCGGAAGGAACCATGCCGGCCGTGGTCGTGACCGATGGCCTCTCGGCCCGGTCCACCACGATCCATGCTTCGCGCACTGCCAGCAAGTCCGTGATGAGCTGGGTGACCCCGCGTTTCGAAGGATGAAATTGCACCCACACCAGACTCTGGCGCACCGCGTTATAAAAACGGTCAAGATCCTGGGCGACCTTGCCTCCCTTGGCAAAGTCCAGCGACGACTGCAGATGCCCGACGACCAGGATCGCGTGTTTGATGCGCTTGGTTCGTAGCATGATGTCGTTCTGCTCGATGGCGATGGCCGCTTGCCGCAGATCTTCGATCGTCTGCTCATAAAGCCGCACCACCAGTTCTACCGGGCTGGCGCCCCGAACCGCCGCTTCTCGATACGACTGTTGGATATTCATGACCGTGCGCCTTTCGACTAGCTGCCCGTGCTGCTACTGCCGCTGGTGCTGTTCCCGGAAGTCGGGGTCGTGTTCGAGTTTACGGTCGCGCCCGTGATCGCCGAGCCAGAGGTCATCGAACCCAGCTCGACGGTGACTTCCTGGAGCAGGAAGGGAAACTGTTCGAGCGATGCGTTGACCTGGTCGAACTCCTCGGTCAACGCCGCCTGTTGGGTCGTCAACTGGGCCTGAAAGTTGTCGATTTCGTTGGTAAGGTCGGTCTGTTGGTTCTGGTTCGCGGTGAGGTCCTCGCTCAGAACACCCGTGGTCGGGGAGGTCAGATTGTTGAGGTCGTTGTTGAGGTTGTTGGCGAACCCAGTCAAGTTGGAATTCTGGAAGAAATTTTGCACCGCGCTGGGATTGGCGGCGAGCACGTTGCTGAACGAAGGGTGGGTATCGCTTGCGACCTGGTTCACCGTCAGAGTTCCATCGTCGTTCATGTCGATGCCCAGCGCAGCCAGATTGGTCAGGCCGCTACTCACAGAAGTCGCGTCGGTAGTCGCGTAGGTCACGTCGGCCAACAGGCTGGATTGCAAGACCCGCAAGGAAGTGTCGGACCCGAGCGGTCCTTCAGAGTTGGTGGCGGGATTGACGGTGAACTGGCTGTTGATATCGTTGACGACGGTATTGTAAGCAGAGACGAAGTTGTTGACGGCGGTGGTGATGCCGGCTGTGTCTGGGCCCACCGTTACTTGCACCGGCAGGGCCGAATCGGCGCTCAACAGGTTCAGCGACACGTCCGGGATCGCCCCGGTCACGGTGTTGGTGGTGCTCGAATACGGGATCCCATTGATCGTGAAATCGGCGTTGGTGCCGCCCACCGGCGGCTCAAAGGTGAGGTTCGTGGTGTTGTTGGAAACCGCCAGCGCCCCCGGACTGCCAGTCGCCTGGCTGTAGATTGCCAGACGCGCTCCGCTGGCGTCGGTCACCACGTTCGCCGTGATGCCCCAGTGGTTTGCCGTGCTCTGCTTATTGATCGAAGCGGCGAGGGTGGTAAGAGTGTCGTTACTGCCCGCTGTGATGGCAATGTCTGCCGTCGTGCCGCCCGAGCCTCCGATCTGCACTTGCAGGTCGCCGCTGGTTTGGCCGCTGGGCAGAATCGACGTGGTCGCGTTCGCTATCGAGGCCGTGTAAAGAGTGCCTGTCGACGCCAGGGTGCTCACCACCACGTTGTAGCTCGCCGCCGTTGCCCCAGTCTGCGCCGTGGCGGTCAGGACCGCCGACTCCGAGGACGTGGCAGTTAGCCCCGTCAGCGCTCCGGTTGGGTCCGAAAGCGTTTGCACGGCGCTCGCCAGACTGGCTAAATCGGTATTGATGTTGGCGATCGTGGTCGCCTGCGTTTGCAGCGTGGCCTGATCCTGCTTCCAGACGGTCAATTGCCCGCTCTGGGCGGCCTGGAGTTCGGAAACGACCGCGGACACATTGATACCGTTTCCATTCAACAAACTCGCCGCGTTAAAGCTGATCCCCATGAGTTTTTTCTCCTTCGTTTCCCGCTGCTGCCGTGCTCGCGCCCTGGCGCAGTTTCGCCGCCTGTTGAAATTCCTGGGCAATTCCGCGATCTACGGTAAGTTCTTCGCTGCTCGGCACTTGCAGGAAACGTTCTTGACCTTGTCCAGACACTCCAATGATTATCTGACCCTTAACCTCAGGATCCTGGTGCACTTCAACTACATCCTGTGGCAGTTCGTCGGTTGCGGGAGATGTTTTTGCGACAAAATTTTCTTGTTTTGACATAGTTCCCGAAACGGGTTGGGACGCTTCTTCTGCCGCGCCCGACTCGGGACTCGCTTGGCTGCGGCCCGAACCCACACTCGTGTTCGCTGCCTGCACACTCTTTGCCGGCGGAAAGCTATCCACCGGTCCGATACTCATGGCCCACTACTCCGGAATAGCACAAAGGAGGCGGTTGGTTGTCCGCCTCCTTTGTGCCAAAACCTCGTACTACTGCAACAGTTTCAAAACAAGTTGCTGCTGCTGGTTGGCCTGGGCCAGAGCGGAAATACCGGTCTGCATCAGGATTGAGTTCTGGGAAAGCTTGGCCACCGCTGTCGGAATGTCGGCTGCGGTAACGTCGTTTTCCGCCGAAGTCAGGTTCTGCGTCTGGTTGTTGATGACGCTGGAAGCGCTCTGCAAGCGGTTGACGGTTGCGCCAATATTGCCGCGCAGGGCGGCAACACTTTGGACAGCAGTGTTGATGAGCGTCAAGGCAGCTTGCGCGTCGGCACTGGTCAACAGGTCGTTTACCGATCCAGCCGTGCCGCCAGTCAAGAATGTAGCACCGCCGAAGGTGTTGGCCGCCGACCCGGTCGTCGCCAGAGCGATACCGTTGCCGGCGGTACCCTTGGTTATCGCCGTGAGTGTGACGGTGTCTTGCCCAGCCGTGTTTTGCCCAGCCGCTGCCGTGGCAGAGGTATTGGCGGTTGCGGAGCTTCCGTAAGCGTAGTTAATGCCCGCGCCGCTTCCCCCGTTGATGGCATTCGTCAGATTCTGCAGGCTGGCAGCTTCCGTCGAACCCACCAGAACCTGGATGGCATTGGCCGAGGGTGAGTCTTTTCCAATCGAAGGATG
>PLHP01000404.1 GCA_003138955.1 Acidobacteriaceae bacterium
TCGAGCAACGCCTTGATCAGCCTCTGCGTGACCATGTCGGCAAAGCGCCGGTTGGGCGCGGTCGAGTGCGTGTAATCCTGCACGGCGAGTCCGAAGTGCCCCTGCTCAGGATCGCCCGGACGCTCCAGCACATATTCGCCCGGCCCAATCAGCTTGATGACCGCAAGCGAGAGGTCGGCGAAGTGATCGGAATCGGCGGCTTTGCGCTTCAGAAGAAAATCGTTGAGCGCCTTGGAATCGGCCTGTGCGGGCAGCTTTTCGCCCTGCGCCGCCGCCAGACGCACGATGCCGTCCCAATGCTCGGGAGTTTTCACGATGCGGCGCAAAGAAGAAACTTTTCCGAGGAAGCGCGCCACCACGCCGTTGGCGGCGATCATGAAGTCTTCGATCAACTCGGTGGCTCGATTCTTCTCTTGTTTCACGACATCGACCACCTGTTGGTTGAGCACCACCGGATGCACTTCGCTGGTGTCAATATTCAGCGCGCCGTGCTCGTAGCGCAGTTTCCTGAGTGCCTGGGCAACTTCGTCCTGCAGTTTGAGCTGCGCTTGCAGGTCTGAAGACGCGGCCACTTTCGGCGGAGCCGCCGCCGTGCCTTCCAGCCATGCTCCGACCGCGCCGTAAGTGAGTTGTGCCTTGTTGCAAACGATGGCTTGATACACGCTGCTGGCGCTGATCGAGCCGCCGGCATTGACATTGATATCGACCACGAATTCAATCACCATCGCCGGCCTGTCCACGTTTTCAAGCAGAGACGACGCACCCGTCGAGAGATCTTCCGGCAACATGGAGAAATTGCAAACACCGGTGTAGACGGTGGTCGTCTCCCTGGCCGCATGCTGATCGATGGGAGAATCCTTGGCGACAAACGCATCCACATCGGCGATGCCCACCATCACCTTGAAGTCGCCATTGGGCAAGCGTTCAGCGGTCTCGATCTGATCGAGGTCGCGCGAGGTATCGTTATCGATGGAAGACCAGAGCAGCCCGCGCAGATCACGGACCTTATCGGAAGGCGCCAGTTGCGGAGGATGAGCCTTGATATCCGCCAGTTGCTGCTGTGTCGCCGGTGGAAAATTCGGTTCGAAACCCTGCGCCAGCATGACCTGCCGCGCCATTGCCTGGAGATCGATAGAAAAAGCCCGAGAATCGTTCATTACGCTCCACTTTCAGGGAAGATTAGCTTGAAAAGGCTAACATGAATTCGCGGAAACAAAATCGCGTCGATGGGCCGGAACGGCTCCAGCCAGACTACTTTCGTCGACGGGCAGCTCGCGAACTCACCGACCGTCCCGTGCGCCGGAACCAGCCAGCTATTTACTCTTCGCGTCCTTGTGAACGATTCCCAGAGTAGGGCCTTTCTTCGTCTTCTTCTTCGCGCTCGATCGTTTGCGGGATTTGGGAGAATCACCGACGATGTCAGCGACGCTGGTGCTCTCCAGTATCTTGGCCGCGGCATCTCGCACTTCCAAGAACACGCTATAGAGCGCACGATGGTCGGGATCGGTGATGATGAGGCCTCGGAGTTGATCCGCATCGCCAAAGGGTGCGAGTGGACCGTCGACCAGACGAATAATCTCGCTGAGCATGATCTCCGCAGGTGCGCGCCGCAGCCGGTAGCCGCCCTTCGCGCCCCGAACGCTTTCCACGATGCGCGCGTTCTTGAGCTCCAGCAGAATCAGCTCAAGAAATTTCTCCGGCAGGTCGCTGTCAAAGGCGATGTCGCGGATCTTGACAGTTTCAGTTCCGTATCGGCGGCCTAAGGTCATTATCGCTTGCAGTGCGTAAAGCCCTTTTTGCGAGATCTTCAATCCTGTATCCTTTCCAACCGATCTCTGTGCTTGTCCGCCGCTGCGCCAGTCCAGTCACCCCAGCGGCGAACCCTTCCGTCTTGGACGTACTTTAGTGCGCTCGTGCCCGCTTTGCAAGCTACCGCGTCGACGCCATCTTCATCGCCGGCTCGCCAATCTCGTCGTTCGCTTCGCCTTCGAGACAGACGCGATGCCACAACTCAAGATTGAGCAACCGCCAGATGCGATCGTAGTTGTCGCGATGCTTCGCGCGATGCTCGTCGAACAGCTTCTCGATCGCTTCGCGCCGGAAGTATCCGCGATTCAGGCTGCGCGGCTCCAGCAGCATCTCGCGGATCGTTTCCAGCCGCGGTCCGGCCAGCCACCCGCTCCACGGCGTCGGAAATCCCAGCTTCGGCCGGTACAGAATCGAGTGCGGCAGCAGATCTTCCACCGCCTTCTTGAGAATCCGTTTGCCGGCCAATCCCTGAATCTGCACTTCGCGCGGAATTCGCGTCGCGAACTCAACCAGTACGTGATCGAGAAACGGCACCCGGCTTTCGATGGAAGCGGCCATGCTCATGTTGTCCTGCTTCATGAGCAGTTCCACCAGATAGGTCTTGATGTCGGTGTAGAGCAGCCGTTGCAGCATTTCGCCCCCTGGTGGAACCACTGCCGAGTGGTCCCAGTAATCGAGGACATTCTTATATGCCGTGCTGGGCGAGGCTTCCCGCGCAAACTCGCCGGTCAGCAATCCGCTCTGCTCTGCTTCACCGAAGGCGGAGAAGAAATTATCGAAGTAGAAAGAGGCCCAGGAGTTGCCGTCCCTCGCGAGAAAAGTGTGTTCCAGTTTCCGGCGCAGGGTCGCCCCCAGCAGGGGAGAGGTCGCAACCGAGTGGCGCAATCCGCTCCGTAGAATGCCCGGAACCACGCTACGGTACGCGCGATCCATGGCCGCATTTTTCAAAGTGAAGGCATAGCGCGTGTAGCCCGCCAGGGTTTCATCCGCGCCCTCGCCGGTGAGCACGACCGTCACCCTCTCCCGGGCAAGGCGAGCGACAAAATAAAGCGAGACGCTCGAAGGCCACACGATCGGCTCATCTTCATGCCAGATCAAATGCGGCAACGCCGCAAAAAAATCGTGCTCGCTGACCAGCACTTCATTATGCCGCGACTGTATGTGATCCGACACCGTGCGCGCAAAGGGCAGTTCGCTGTAAGTCTGCTCGGCGTAGCCGACGGAAAAAGTCTCAACCGGCTCGCGCCGCAGTTTCGTCATCAGCGCAGCCACCGCGCTCGAATCCACGCCTCCGCTCAAGAACACGCCTAGCGGCACGTCGCTCATCAGGTGGCTCTGGACTGCGCCTTCCAGTAACTCGCGATAGCTCTGGACGTAGTAACTCTCGTCGTAACTATCAACTCCCGATTCGTGCGGCTTCGACGCATCCAGGTCCCAGTACTGCCGGATTTCCGCTTTGCCCTCCGGGCCAATCGTCATCGCGTGTCCCGGCAGCAACTTGAGGATTCCGGAGTAGAAGCTTTCCGCAGCCGACAGATATCCGAACGCCAGATATTCCGGCAGCGCCACCCGATTGAACTCCGGACGAATCCCGCCATGCGCCAGCACCGCTTTGATTTCCGATCCGAACAGCAGCCGCTCCGGCGTCAATTTGTAGTACAGCGGCTTGATGCCCAGCCGGTCGCGCGCGATGAAGAGGGTTTTCGTATTGCGATTCCAAATGGCAAAGGCGAACATGCCGCGCAGGTGTTGGACGCAATCCGCGCCGTATTCCTCGTAGAGGTGGATGATGGTCTCGGTATCGCTGTGCGTGCTGTAGCGGTGGCCGCGTGCGATGAGTTGCTGGCGCAAGGCGAGATGGTTGTAGATCTCGCCATTGAACACGATCCAGAGCGTGCCGTCTTCGTTCGAAATCGGCTGATGCCCGCCCGCCACATCGACAATGCTGAGCCGCCGCATGCCGATGCCGACTGCGCCGTCCGTATAAAAGCCTTCGTCGTCGGGACCGCGATGGCTGATCACGCGGCACATTTCGCGCAGCGCGCCGGCGCTCGCCCGCGCGTCCCGTCCGAATTCGAGAATTCCCGCGATCCCGCACATCTAGTGTTTCTCCGCGTATGGTGACGGACTATGATGCGACGAATCATGATCGCCCGGGAATGGAGAACGCGAGCCGCCGGTCAGCCCTTCGCCTGTCAGCTCTTCGAACAAAGCCGTAACCGATAACTCGCCCGGCGCTGCGGTCATCACCGCATCCCGCCTGCGCCACTCGAAAAATGCGGATGGCCCCGCCGCCTTCAGCAGCGGCTGTTCCTGCCATGCGACGTGCGTTCCGCCGATTACAACCAGGTGCGCCAGCTTCTCTTTTTCGATGTGGCAATACAGCACTCGCGCGTCCGAAGACAAAGGACCGAAACTCCACGCCTCGTCGCCAAGCGCAAAAAAGAATCCATGGCTTTCGTCACCATAGTTGAGTTCGTACACCTGCACGGCCGCCTGCGCCATGCTCACCAATCGAGGTTCGATTTGTGATTCGCCCTCCTGCCGGATTGCGCCAGAGCGTGGTACGAGCGCAGTCGCGGTCTCTGCCGGCAGCAAAACCCGTGCATGGCATCGCACCAACGGCGCAGGCTGGAACGCACCGTAAGCGGGCGAGAGCAGAGTTCTCGTAACTTCCGTTGCCGTCTGCCAGACTGTTTCTTCCGGCACGATGAGGCTCAGCCCTGATTCGCCGGAGGCAGCGCCAGCCCTCGTTATTTCCACCCGTCTTGAGCCAGCGTTTCGAACGTCGTTTCGAGCTCCGTTTTGAACTTCGAGATCAGGCGCGAAGTGCCACCGTATCTCCAGTTCATGTTCCCTTCGTCCGAGCACCACATCGCGCACCAGCCACAGATCGCCCGCGATCTTCAGCACGTGCCGCCGATGCACAACCGGATCCGCCAGCCGCGCATATCCGTTGTGACTGCCCACAAAGTAACTAAAGCTCTTCCCCACAATCCAATTTTCCGCTTGCGTCGCCGGAATGTGAGTCCATGAAAAGGGTTCATCCGCAGCCGCCTGGTCCACTCCATCGACGCGCATTGTGTTGTGCGCACCCGTCCCGCGAAACGTGTTCCGGTCCGCCGCATCTTTCGAAATGTAGACGCCGCTCCCGGAATCCACCAGCCAGCGCCGCCCATTCATGGTGAGCCGCAAGCTGAGTGCGTCGGCATGTCCGTGTCCCGAGCGGCCCACACCCTGCGGACCGGCATCCACCACCATTGCCTGCGCGAACGGCTGCGAATCCGCCAGTACGTAAATCCCGCCGTCGGGAAAGGCGAGCGAACGCGCCGCCGGACTTGCTTGTGTGCTCAGGTGTGCGATCGAGAGTTTTTCGATGGCTTGATTTCCAAACAACCAGATCGCTTCCTCCGTCAAACGTGCCGCGGAAAACTCCCTGGGGTACATTTCCCTCGAGTACATCGCCGCACCCAGCGTCAGTGGGTCCGTCATCTGCTCCGTGCGGTTGCGCCGCGGATTCCACAGCCGCCCGCCATCATCGTCGCCGAAGCCTTCCGCCGGTCCGGCCTGCGCCAGCGCCGCGACGACCTCGAGCATCCGCCCCAGCACCGCGTCGTACGCCACCGGAATTTCCATTCCATTCCGCGCCGCGAGCAAGCGCGCATATAAGAAGAAGTCGAGCGCATAAACGTGGTAGTACAGCGATTGCTCGAAGTAAACGCCATCCGGACGCACCTGCCGTCCCGCCTCGTGCAGCACAATCCGCCAACCGGATTCCTTCCAGCGAGCGGCCCCCGGCATTTGCGGATACAAAGTGCCCAGAAAGAACAGCGCCACCGCTTCGCCCAGCAGATGTGTGTTCGGAGAGAAATAAGTGGATAGATATCGCTCAATATAACGCCCGTGAAACGCGAGCGCCGGAGCTATTTCCGATCGAAGCTCCGCATATGCAGCCGCTCCCGCCAGCAACTGGTCCACCCATATCCACGACAAACTGCGGAAGGCAACCTCCAGCGCGCTTGCCCAGTTAATCCCCAACGGATACGGATTCGCCCGGACCCAGCTGCGCCACTGCGCCACGAGTTCGCGAACGTACTTATCATTGTTGTTCCCGCTCAGCAGCCCGGCCTTGGCCAGCGTCACCAGGTGCTGGTGCCGGTTCAATTCCCATGTAACCTTGTGGTCGCCCACCACGGCGAAATCAAGAAAAGGAATCTTGAACCAAGGATCCATCGGCGCGCGCTTACCATGGACCAGATCGAGATGCCAGTCGATCTCGCTGCCGTATTCGAGATTCTCGTAGCCAAGCAGACGAAAACGATGGCCGCAGATCTGATCGGCCTCGCGCAGAATCTCGGCCGCTTCGTCGGGAAGATGTTTGCGCAACAAATCCGCGCGCTCTGAAATTTCAAACTCGCCCGCCGAAAAAAAGAATTGCCCCGGCCGCGCCGCCGACTCTGCGTTCAGCCGAATAGCCCCACTCCGCACGCCCATCCGGTGCATGAACAGGTCGCTCTGCTTGTGGAATTCCTGCCCCACTCGCACCCGCACCTCTTCCCAGTCCATCCGGGACACGCGCGCCAGCTTGCTTTGCCATCCAGAAGCCACAGGTTCCCTTATCTTACATGCTGAAAAGGCCGCTCTTGACCCGCCGGTTACTCTTGGTACCCTCGCCAGTTCCTAACTCTGACCGGGGCTGCGCGCCGCGGTATGATTGAGTTTGTGGGCAATTTGGCCCCTCACAGTTCCACCCGGTGGAAATAGTTGTCCACTTTTTGCCTCACCGCCGGACTAGACTCCGGCAGCTCTTAATAATATTCTTTAAGATACTGAAAATAAATGCCTTGCGGTCTGATGGTCGGACCCTCCAGCGCCCCGATGGACGGCGGTTTGCGACCGCCTAAGTGGGGATTGGTATAGTTCATAGTGCGCTGCGGTACCTGCATTGTGTTGATTGGGGCTTTAAGCCGCTGAGGTTCGGTCAACTGGAACAAGAATGAAGTTCTATCCCATCGACATCAAATCCGCCGACTGGAAGCGCCTCGACCGTTTTGCCGACCGCACCGTCTTCCAGACGCGCGAGTGGCTGCAATTCGTCGCCGAGTCGCAGAACGCGCTGCCCGTGCTCGCCGAGTTGCGCGAATCGGGCGAAGTCCTCGGATACTTTACCGGGCTCACGTTCTCGAAATTCGGCATGAAAGTTCTGGGCAGCTCTTTTCCCGGCTGGACGACTCCCTTTATCGGCTTCAATCTCAACCCCGGCGTCCCGCGCCGTGCCGCGCTCGAAGCCCTCGAAAAGTTGGCGTGGGACGATCTCAAGTGCCTGCATCTCGAAGTCTCCGATCCACACTTCACCATCGAAGACGGCGAGAACGCGGGATTCAAAACCGAATACTACGCTTCCTACCGCACCGACTTGACCCGCTCGGAAGAAGATTTGTTCAACGGCATGGAAAGCGCCTGCCGCCGCTGCATTCGCAAGGCGGATAAGAGCGGGCTCAAAATCGAAGAGGCGCACGACCTCGCCTTCGCCGACGAATATTTCGAACAGCTCAAGGACGTCTTCGCCAAACAGTCCCTCGTCCCCACCTATTCGGTCGAGCGCGTCCGCGCCTTGGTTCGCAACGTTGAGCCGAGCGGGAATGTCTTGCTGATCCGAGCGCGCGATCCGGAGAGGAAGTGCGTCGCCACCGGAATCTATCCCGGCTTCAACCAGATCGCCGAGTTCTGGGGCAATGCCAGCTTCCGTTCCCATCAGAGCCTGCGCCCCAACGAAGCCTGCCACTGGTACGCCATGCGCTACTGGAAAAAGCGCGGCGCCAGCATCTTCGACTGGGGCGGAGAAGGCGCGTACAAAGAAAAATATGGATGCACGCCGCATCGCGTGCCCTGGTTCACCAAGTCTCGTTATCAGATTGTAGGCGCGCTGCGCAACGAGGCTCGCACCATGTTCGCGCGCAAGCAAAAGTTTCTCGGATGGCTGCAAGGCAACCGTTCCGCCGCCGACCGCAGCCCGGCCGAAGAGTGGAACGAGGAATAGAATCACGGAGGGGAAGCACCGATGGCGTTACTCATTCGCCGAGCATTCCGGCATCTATCGCGGGTTCATGACGTGCTGTTTCGCCGCACGCTGCTGGAGCGCGAAATCACCATTTTCGACGACGACATTTTTCTCACGTCCTATCCGCGTTCCGGCAACACCTGGACGCGCTTCCTGGTCGGCAATTTCGTCAATCCCAATGAGCCCGTCACCTTTCTGAATGTCGAGCGCCTTGTTCCCGACATGTACAAGACCGCCGACTGGGTCTTGCGCCGCCGTCCCCGTCCGCGCGTGCTCAAGAGCCACGAGTGCTTCGACGCCCGCTACCGCCGTGTCATCTACATTGTGCGCGACCCGCGCGATGTGGCCATTTCCAACTATCACTGGGAGATGAAGCTGCGTTCGATTCCCGAGGGCTGTCCCATGGAAGAATTCGTGCCCCGCTGGATGGACGGTAACTTCTGGCGCCGCATCGGTTCCTGGGCCGATCACGTCAACAGTTGGCTGGCAACGCGCCATGGACACGATAGCTTCCTCCTGATGCGCTACGAAGATCTGCAGGCGAATCAGCAGCGCGAACTGACGCGCGTAGCCCGTTTCATGGGCCTCAATCCCGACCCGGAGCGCATCAACCAAGCCATCGCACGCAGTTCCGCCGCCAACATGCGCAAGATGGAAGAGACGCAGGGCAAGAAATGGGTAGCCACATTCCACACCCGCTCCGACAAGCCCTTCGTCCGCAAAGCGTCGTCCGGCGGATGGCGAGCTGTCCTTCCCGAAAAGACCGTCACATACATGGAAGCCCGCTGGGGCCCAATCATGAGACAACTCGGCTACAAGCTCTCCACCGAAACGGAAAAAGAAGCCTCGGAAATCACCCACGCAGCCCAGTGAAGAAGTGCCGGGCCGGAGAAACTCGCGCATCGGTGCAGTTGCCATAAGCGCCGGCGGGCCTGTTACTTTGCTACGCTTTCTATCAGCGATTGCACTCCATTCCACGCAATCTGCACACCGATGCACAAGAGAATAAACGCAATCACCCGCAAGATCCCATGTACGGTTTGCGGCGAGATTTTCTGGGTGATTCTCGGCGCGTATCGATAGCTGATCAACACGGTGAAACTCAGCGCAACCACCGCCAGCAGGATTCCAACATGCGCAAGAATGTTGTTGAGAACGTTCTTCCCCGATGCGTGTGCGCTCAATGTGAGCATGACCACAATGCAACCGGGACCCGCCGTCACTGGGAACGTGAAGGGATAAAAGACGTCTTCTTCCAATGAATGGAAATCAACGGGGGCGACAGTTCCTTTATCGCCGCTCGCTGTACTGTCTTTCTCGTTGAGCAACCCCCAGCCCATTGCAGCCAGAACAAAGCCGCCCGACACCTGGACCACCGGAAGGGAAATACCAAAGAAATTCAATAACGCTGCACCAACCAGTTCCACGACAAGCAGGAAGAGCGTCGTGCTGATTGCAATCTTGCGTGCGAGACTGCGGTATACCTCGACCGGCGCAACTCCGACCAACCCCAGAAAAACCAGCGCCGAACCCAGGGGATTGATTAGAGGCAAAAGCGCACTAAACCCAAGCGCAAAATATTTCAGGACAATCATCATTCCAGGATTGCTCGGCCGAGCTTAACCTCACAAATCATGCTGGGCGCAAACAGCATAGCATCGCGACGCTAGAAATTCGCGGGCAGCCCATCTCCATCCGCGCGTGTCAAATGCATCCGCGGACGCACTTCCTCAAACGGCGCCAGCAATTCCGCCAACTTCTTTGATGCGGCAAAAATAAAATTTGACGGTCCCCGTAGATAGCCCGCGGCCTTGAACGCCGCGCCCCAGGCCTGGTGACTCTGATTGCTGAGGATGAGGTCGAAGCGCTGCCGCTCGAGCATCTGCGTGGCGCATCGCACCACCGAAAACAATTCTCCCGGAAGCGCGAAGCAGTCGACGACCGACCCAACGCGCATGCTGCCGTATTTCGCGTCCTTGCGGCGTTCGCCGACCACGGCCCATCCAATCGTGGAGCCGTTGCGCCTCACGACCAGGAGCTTGAGATGCGTTTGCCCCGGAGGATACAAAGTGCGCAGAGCCCCGGCATTCCGCACCGCCGTGAACGAGCAAGTCTGCCGGGCTTGTTCCCACAGGGACTGCAAACTCTCGGCGACGTCCGCGGTTTCGAAGCTCGCGACTTCGCGGCACTCAACCGCGGGCGACCGTGGCGCAACCAAAGCGCGATACCCTTGAAACACTTTCGAACCGGCCCATCCAGCGCCGCTGTACCCTGCTAGGTCCAGCAGAAACTTCCGCGACGGCGACGAGCGCAGGGTCTGCATATTTCGCAGAAAGCGCGAAGGATTCACGATGCAAAAAAAGAACGGCACCAGGCAATGCGCCCAACCCAGACGAACCAGCATCTGCGGCAGCGGATGGTCGTATCCGTCCATGCCGAGACAATAGAGCAGCGGTGCGCGCTGCATCGCGTCGCGCAGCAGCAGCGTGCCCACGATGGCGTGAGCCTTGTTGACGATGCCCTCCGATAGCGGATGGTGATAGTAGCCGATGGGGCGAATCTGTCCGTCGGGGGGAAAAAACTCCTGGGTCTTGAGCGCGTATCCGCCGCGCACGATTCCGTCCTCAACGGCGACGAAAAATTCGTTGTAAATAAGGGACCCCGCCGTGCGCGCCAGCCAGCGCGGCTGCGCCGAGCGATAGAACACCCTGTTCTCGTCTTCACCCGCTTGCCGAAGGCGCCGATTGAACTCCGCGACCGCGGCCTCGTGCTCGGGACGATAGGGCTGGATGACGATGGCCATGAATGGGGAATGTGAGCTTGCCGGAATATCTTATCGCGCGGCCGACCGCAGCTTCTCGACCAGCGTCGCAACCGCGCCGATGTTTTTCATCTGTTCGATATCTTCGGGATCGAGCTGCACTCCGAACTTTTCTTCGATGGCGAGAACCAGATTCAGATGCTGCATGGAGTCCCAGGTCTCGATGGTTTCCGGCGAAGATTCCGCCGTGATTTTGTCGGCTGGAATTCCGAAAATGTCACTGGCGACGTTGCGCACCTGCTCAAACGTAGTGGCCGTCAATTCCTTCCTCCCGGTTTCGCTTCCGTCGTTCAACTTCTGTCATTCACCTTCAGCTTAATCCAATCGGGGCAGCGCAGCGTGGAACTCTTCAGATCAAGCGTCCACAGCGAGCCCGCGCCATTTGTCTCTTGCCGCTCGAAGCCGTGCTGCGGGTAGAAATCACGCGCCGGAGCGTTTTTCTTCGTCGGCAGAAACCAGCCCACCAGCCGCTTGCGGCCGCGCTGGGCGGCGCTTTCGGCGAGATGGGCGAGCAGTGCGGTTTCGACCGTTCTTCCGATGACGCGGCAGCTCAGTAGGAAGGTATCGACTTCACACTGCTCGCCTTCGTCATGCGCGATCGCGACTCCGACCAGCCCGTGGTCGCCAAAACGATCGCGCACCCGGATTGAAAATATGTGCCACTCCGGCTGTTTCGCCATCTCCGCAATCTGCGGTTCGGTGTAGCGCCGTGTGGTCAGATTGAACTGGTTGGTTTTCTGCGTCAGTTGCGCTACCCGCGCCAGCGTCACGTCCGACACGGGTTCGAGTTCGGCTTCCTGCTCGAGAAAGCGAAAGAAATCTTCCTTCGATTGAAAGCTCTGCTCGGCGCCGGACCGCTGCTTTTGTGCGGCATACATCTCGGTGCGCTGCTGGTCTTCCGCCGAAAGGGTCAGGCGCTCGAAGGCCGCACAATTCCTGACAGCAGAGGCATACTCCAGCGGATCCTTCGGCAAATCGATAACGGTAATTTCCGGAAGTGCGGCGCGAACCTGCTCGCGCTCAAAAGGATTGTCGTCGAGGAAGGCGAGAGCATCGATGCCGACGTTAAGTTCCTGCGCGATCTCGCGGAGATTCTGCACCTTGTCGGTCCAGTTGATACGCAGCGCCGCGAAATGTTTCGCGCGCACCAGCATTCCAGGATGATTCTCCAGCGCTTCCATGGCATCGTCGAGATTGTTCTTGCTGCAAATGGCGAGCAGAATTCCTTTACGAGACAGATCGAGCAAAGCGCGCTGCAAGGCCTGATGCGCCGCGCCCGGATATTCGAGGCCAACCTTAATGCCGCCCATGCCGTCTTCGCCGATGATGCCGCCCCAGAGCGTGTTGTCGAGGTCGACGACCAAAACTTTGGCGGTGCGGCCGCTGAGTGGCACGATAAAACGCATCCACTCGCGCGCCATCTGAAGAAGATAACCGGCGGCGATGGGAAGCCGCGCCGTCAGCCACTTGCGCTCATCGTGCCAGTGCTCGCTGCCATGCCGCGCCACCAGCGCGTCATAGTCGAGGCCGTACGTTCCGTGGAATCCCGCGGCGATGCGCCGCAGTTCACGATTGATCTGCCGGATGAGTCCGGACTGGCCCGCGTCGGATTGGCCGTCGAGAATTCCGAGACTTGGAGACGACGGGCGCTCGAGGGAATGAATGATCAGCGCGGCCTGGCTCTGCTTTCGAAACGCGCCGATCCACTGTTCATAACTGCGAACCACGCGCTCGGCCGCTTGCTGCGCCGCTTCCGGCGCCAGATCGGCGAAGTCACACCACAGCTCGGGCGCGGCTTGGCCGGTGCGCACCGCCAACACGACCGCGTTCGGCGCGAAGCGGTAGAGCGAACTCTGGCCGTCGAGAATGTCCTGCACGTAGGTATTGAAATCGCCGACGTGGACTTCCAGATCGATACCGTAGGCGAATGCTTCTGCCCGCAGCAGCGGCACGATCGGCTCGACCGTGAACGAGCGCAGAATCGCCAGCTTGAATTTTGTAAGAGCTAGATTGTCGCGCGTCTTCTCGCGCAACTCATCGAGTCGAGAAGTCACGAAGCTCGCCGTACCCGACGCGGAATCGCGCCGCCAAAGTTCGGCTAGACGTCTCGAGGCAAGATCGAAAGTACCTTGGGCAATCAGCGCGTCAATTTCGGCTCGCAGGTCTGCCGGATTGTGCCCGGCGGGCGTCGGATTGGGGGTCAAATCGGACATCGAACTAGACATTAAATCAGCGTTCCAGATACTCGATCAGCAGACGGTTTCTGGTGTAGATCCAGGCGATGCGCCGGCCGCCAAACGCGACTGCCGGCATAGGCTGCCGCGCGACGATCGCTCCCAACGCGCGCGCGCCAGAGAGCGCCCGTTCCAGAATGTCTACGACATAACAAACGTGGTGGAGGCCGCCTCCCTTGGCGGCGAAGGCTTGCACGGGGGATTGCTCATCCGCCGGTTCCACCAGTTCCCAGAGCGGATCGCCTGCGCGCCGGCTCTTCAGGAACGTGACGCGAACTCCCTGGTTAGGATCATGAAAAACCTGTTCGTCCCAATCCGCCTGGAGCATGCCGGCGAAGTCTTGCACGGAATTCGGAATCGAAGCCACGACGAAGCCCACGTGGTGAAACGCGCCTTCGGGCTGCCAGGTTAGGGAAATCGCATTCATCGTTAGATGTAGGAGCCCGTGGTGAAACTCCGATCTCCGGTCTCGGCGCCTGAAGTCGCTCTCATAACGCAGCACTTTCGCCATGCCTGAAGGCATGTCTGATACGAACCGCACTTGCACCACGAACTGTTAGAGCGCATTCGTGGTGGGACGCAACCTATTTCGCCTCGCACTTAGCGTCGGACTTAGCATCGGACTTAGATCGGACTACGCACCCGGTTTAACATCCGACTCGGCGGTGCCCATGCGTCCCTCGTCGGCGATGCGGGCAAGCGGAGTATATGATTTCAGCCAAATCTTGAAGTCGAAATATAACGGATATAGAAAATTCATGAAACCCACAGGCAACGACGAACGCCGCTCCGCTGGCGGAGTTTCGAGTGGGTATCCGGTATCGACGAGCAAATTGCCGATGCTGCACTCCACGTCCTGAACCTGCGGCGGAGTGAACATACGTTTCCAGCGGCCGATGGTGTTCGCTTCAGTCTCCTTGCCGTCGCCGCGAAACGAGGAATTTGGATTGCGCACCGACCCCAGCCCGACCTGCTGAATGCGGTCATAGTCCAGATCGTGTTCAATAAACTTGCCGATGCGCGCCAGCGTGTCGCGTGGATTCTGCACCAGATCCTCGTAATGAACTTCCATGTAATCCGCGCCCAGCGCCCGACCGTAGCGCCGTCCTTTGCTCACGACCCATCGCCAATAAATCGCCGGCACGACAAACGCGCGCGTGCGGTCCCAGGGCAGCGGACGTATCCAGCCGATGCGGTACAAGGAGGCGGTGACGTCGCGGCCATCGCGAATAATGTGGACGACCAGCGCATCGGGAATCACTTGCTTGATCAACGGAAGATAGAGCAAGTGCAGCGGCGTGCATTCGGCCCAGCGATCGACGCCTTGCTTGCGGGCGATGGCTTCCATCACGATGCGCAGGAAGTCGCCGGCATTGCGGCAATCTTCCATCACGCGCTCTTCAATTTCTTTGGGATCGAGTCCGGTGCGGTGAAACAGCTTGCTGGTGAAGTAGGCGTCGAGCAACTGACGGCGGTTGCCGCGGCTGTTGAGGTTGCCGAAGCGCAGGCCGAGCAGGTTGAAGGCGTTGCTCTCCGCGTAATAGACGGCGAACCCACCGGCGGAAAGCAGCGCGTGGTAGAGAAACTTGGTTCCGGAGCGCCCGCAACCCAGCACAAACACCGGAGCCTTAGAACGAGCGCTCCGCGCGCCCGGCACTGCGGCCTGACCCGTTGGCTGATTTTCGACGAGGACGTTGGCGTTTTCCATCACTCGGGATGCGACTCCGGTTGCCGGGACTCTAGTTGCCGGATTCATGACGATCCTCAGCTCGAACCTCAGGACCGGACCGACTCCCCCACCTGCCCCGGTGTTTCTTCGAGTTCGAGCATGGACATGCTGGCCAACCGGCCGAGCGGGGTATGCAACTTCAGCCACAGCTTGCCGCCAAGAAAGGCGGGATACATCCCTCGCATCCGCCACGGCCTTAAACTCCGACGGCGATCGGCGGCGCCCATCACGAAAACAGGAGCATGCTTGCGATCGCTCGGGCTGGGCGTAAGCACCATAAAATCTTATCACGCAATGGAGAGTGGGCCGTGTGAACCCCTTGTTAGAACAGTGTTACTGAAGTCACCAGATGGTTTGACAATGCCGAGGGGCCGGGCCAGTCCCTAGACCCAGGACAGATCGCGTGTCACGAACAACTTTCCCGCAGGCGTCCTGGTTTTCAGGTATTGCTTGCTCTCGAAGGAGAGCCGGTAGGCTGCGCGCATGCTCGCCAGGCCGAAGCCGCCCGACCCTTCCGTGCTGCGCTCATACCCCAGTTGTTGCAGCGTACCGCCCACCAAGCTTTCGAGGGTCGTTAACTCCTCTTGGGAAAGGTCGGTTTTCCACCGGCCGATCGGGCTTCGCTGGTCGTCTTTGAATGCGGTATTTCGTGCGCTCACAGAACCAATTCCCACCTGGGTTATCCGCTCATAGTCCAGATCGTGCTCAATGAAAGGCTCCAGATTTCTGAGAACCTCGGCTGGCTTGCGAACCAGATCTTCATAATGGACCTCGACATAGTCCCCGCCCAGCCTGCGACCAGCCTCTCGCCCCTTGCCCACAATCCATTCCCAATAAATCCCCGCCGCCATGGCGGCCCGCTTTCGATCCCAGGGCAACCGGCGGATTTGGGAAAGTTTCTCCCACGACAAGGCTACATCGCGGCCATCACGGATCACATGTACGATGAGTGCGTCGGGGATGGTCTCTTTAATCCGGCGTATGTACAACAGGTGCTCTGGGGTGGTTTCCGCCCATCGTTCCACTCCCTGCTTGCGACACATCTCCTCCATGATGATGCGGAGAAAATCGCCGCCGTTCTGGCACTCCGCCATTATTCTTGGCTCAATTTCCGAGGGCTCGAGGCCAGATTTTGTATAAAGCCGAGTGCCGTACCAGGCATCGAGCATCCGGCGCTTGTTCCGCGGCTTGCTGAGAGGGCGAAAGCGCGGTTCGAGCAGGGTGAAGATGAACGACTCCGTGCGGTAAACAGCGAAATTCCCCGACGACAGGAGCAT
>PLHP01000168.1 GCA_003138955.1 Acidobacteriaceae bacterium
CACAAATTTCTGAATTCTTACCCTCCGGCTGGCCCACATCCCGGTTGGCCCACATCGTTCGTGGAGACGAAATAATCGGGGGCGCGCCACTTTCTAGCGTTTTTCGGAATATTCTATCCGGGACTGCCTTCGCTCTTCGCCGCTTTCAGATCAATCCCCACCTGTTCGGCCTTCTTGTAAAGATGCGATCGCTCCAGTCCCAGCGCACGCGCCGTGTTTGAGATCTGGTGGTGATTGCGTTTCAACTCCGCCAGGATGGTTTGTTTCTCGAAGGCGCGCACGCGGTCGGCTAGCGGGCCCGTACCGGCCGATGCGGAATCGGGCGCGGCGGCGGACGTGGGCAGCGCCAATGCCACCGTGTCGGCAGTGACTTCATCCGACGTTGCGAGCAACATCAGCCGCTCGACTGCGTTTCTGAGCTCGCGAACATTGCCCGGCCACGGATGTTCTTGCAGCGCGGCCATCGCGTCTGCGGTGAAGCGCATGGGTTTCCATCCGTTGGTGGCGCACACCTGAACGGCAAAGTGCTCGATCAGCGCCGGGATGTCTTCGCGGCGTTCGCGCAACGGGGGCAGGCGCAGGGGGAAGACGAACACGCGGTGAAATAAATCCTGCCGGAATTTGCCGTCGCGCACTTGCGCTTCAAGATCGCGGTGCGTCGCGACGACTACGCGTACATCCACGGTGATAGCGCGCTCGCCGCCGATGCGCTCCACTTCTCCCTCTTCGAGCACGCGCAGCAGCTTGGCTTGCATGGTGAGCGGCATGTCGCCAATTTCGTCGAGAAAAATAGTGCCGTGCTGGGCTTGCTCGAACTTGCCGAGATGGCGGCCGGCCGCGCCGGTGAACGATCCTTTTTCGTGGCCGAACAATTCGGATTCAATCAGCTCTGCCGGAACCGCGGCGCAGTTCAACGTGACGAATGGAGCGCCGGCCCGCGGACTGCGCTCGTGCAGCGTGCGCGCCACCAGTTCCTTTCCCGTGCCGGTCTCGCCGAGAATGCAGACGCGCGTTTCGCTGGCGGCTACGCGTTCCACTTGCGCCATCATGCGGTGCATGGTCTCGCCTTTCCAAACGATCTCGTGTTTGCCGAGGCGGCGCTCCAGGTCGCGATTCTCACGTTCGAGGCGGCCGAGCTTCAGTGCGTTCTCCACGGTGAGCAGCAGTTTTTCGGTGGAGATTGGTTTTTCCAGGAAGTCGAGCGCGCCCAGCCGCGTAGCACGCACGGCCATCTCGATGTGCGCCTGGCCCGACATCATGACGACGGGCGTCGGCACGCCTTGCGCTTTAAGTTCTTCGAGCAGCGTCAGCCCGTCTTTACCCGGCATCACGACATCGCTGAGTATCAAGTCGAAAGATTGCGATTTGGCCAGGTCCAGAGCCTTGTTTGCGTTGTCGCAGACGGTGGCTTCATGACCCTCCAGACGAAACGCCCGCGACAGCGAGGCCAGCGTGTTGGCCTCGTCATCTACGATCAGCAGGTGCGCTTTTTGCGCCACGGTTCTCTCCTGTTCATCAAACACATGCAGCATCGTGGCCGGACGAGGACGCCCGGCGCTCCATCGAGAACATTAAGTTTGTCCAACCTGCCACGGCTGCGGCTCACGTGGCAATTCGATGCGAAACGTGGTTCCTTTTTCTTTCGTGCTCTCGACAGAAATTTTGCCGCCGTGATCGCTCACCACCGACTGCACAATCGCCAGCCCGAGCCCCGTGCCATGCTGCTTGGTCGTGTAATAAGGAGTGAACAGGCGCCCACATTCTTCCTGGGTCAGGCCGCAGCCGGTGTCGGAAACCGACAGTTCGATCCGATCGCCCAGATCGCGGGTGCGAATCGCCAGCTCTCCGCCTTGCGGCAGGGCGTCGATCGCGTTGAGCACCAGGTTCTGCAGCGCACGATGCAGCAAATCGGGGTCGGCGGAAATTTCGGGCAAGGCCTCGGCGAGCTCGGTGCGCACCACGATCCGATTCTTCTCTTTATCGTGATCCTGCAATTGCGCTTGAAAGACGCGCAGCACCGAGTGCGCCACATCGTTCACCTGGGTTGGCCGGCGCTGGGGCTGCGGCATCTTGGAGAATTCGCTGAAGCGGCCGATGATGGTTTTCAGATGGTCGATTTCCGCCAGCAGGGTTGCGGTTCCCTCGTGGAAAACTTCCTCGAACATCTCGGGCGATCTTTGTTTCGCGCGCATTAGGTTTTCAACCGTGACCTGCAAGGGAAAAAGAGGATTCTTCAATTCGTGCGCCAAGCGCCGCGCCAGTTCGCGCCATGCGGCCACGCGCTCGGCTTGCAGAGTCCGGTCTTTTTGCTGCACGAGATCTTCCGTCATGCGGTTGAACGACGCCGCCAGTTCGCCCAGTTCATCGCTCGATTCCACCTCGACCTTGGCGCCGAGATCGCCCGCGGCGACCCGGCGCGCAGCCTCAGCCAGCGAGGCGACCGGGCGCGTGACGCGGGCTGCGAACCACAGGCTGGCCAGCACCGCCACGAAAATTCCGGCGCCGCCGACCAGCATGGCGGTGGAGACGATCTGCCTTTGCAACTCGATCAGCGGACGCCGCGAACTGCCGACGAGCAGAACGCCCATCAGTTGCTGGGTGGCAGGGCTTTGATTGGCCGGGCTCTGATTCGAACCTTGATTTAGCGAACCTTGATCCGTCGAACTCTGATTCGTCGCGCTGAAGATGGGTCCGGTCAGCGGGATGGCATGAAAGACTTCGGTGTCGGCGGAATCGGAAGTCCAATGGATCACCCGCTGAGATTCCTGCAGTGTGTCGCATACCTGTGCGACCAGCGGAGCGATCTGGTCGACGCCCGCGGCCGGTCCGTTCAAATCGAGCAGAGATTTTGGATTCCACTTTGCGTCCAGGTTTTGATAGAGCAGTACCCGTGTCCCGGCGGGGATGTCGAGCGTAGAGAGGAAGCCCTGGTCAAGCCGCTCGCCGCCAATCACGTACAGAGGTTGTTCTCCGACGCGGGCCACCCGCACGGCAAACAGGCCAAGGGTTGCGCCATCCGGCAGCTCTTCACGTTTGAGAAACGCTCCGGCTGGGATAACAGGCGCGGGAGTCGCGGCTTGGGCGGGCGTAGCTTGCGAAATGGCCGCTTCGGGATATCCGAATTTCGCTTGCCACTGCGCCGAGGAGAGGATGGCGCCGCGATAGTCAACCAGTTCGAGAAAATCGAGGTGCTGCTGCCCAGCGAGGGTGTGCGCTTGGGCTACGTACTCGCCTGAGTCAGTGGCGCCGCGGTTCATCTCGAGAGCGATATGCTGCACGGTGTCGCTGGCTGCCACCGATTCGACCTTGCTCGAAACCTCCCGCCCTCGCCGCTGGAACTCCGATCGAAACTGAGCGGCGACGGCATTCGCACGGTCCTGATCCGCCTGCTCGAACGTGCGCCGGATAGTGCTATACACCGACGCCGATATGACCGCGACGCAGAGCAGGACCGTTGCCGCGAACAACAGAAGAAGTTTCTGGCGAAAGCTCATCGCGACGCTGCCTCGGGCCGCGAATCAACCAGCCAAGCATTAGCCAGCCAAGTATCAGCCAGCGAGAACCCCGACTGGTTCCAATCGCCCGGTCGTTCCGGTTCCCAGTCATGCACGCGTGCGCTCGCCGCACTCGCCACCGGCAAATGAAAAAGCGGGATGACGGCGTATCCAGCGAGCAAACCGCGCTCGGCTTGATACAGATCGTCCAAAGAATTGCCAGGTGTCGCCGGGAGTGCGGGCTGCGGCAATCCCAGTTGACGCGCCGCTTCGCCGAGCGACGTGGCGGGATCGGGACTCGGCAGCGTTACGCGCATCAGGCGGATGTCTTCTGCTCCCGACAGCGAAACTTGCACGGTGATGCCAACTTCGCGCGCGTTGAGGGCAATGCGCTCGGCGATCAGTTGGGCTTGCGGGTCCCTTGGATCGTAGCTTAGACCGTAGCTCAGATTGA
>PLHP01000107.1 GCA_003138955.1 Acidobacteriaceae bacterium
ATCTTGTATTGGATAAGACTATTGTTTGACGCTGTTCCGGTACGCTCCGTATAATACAGAGCGTCCACACCCTGATCACCACGCTTGCGGTTTCGGCGAGCGCGCTCTCTGGGCCGGTTTCCGGTCCATGTTTCAGGTCTGTGTTTCACGTCTTAATGATTGATAGGCTCGGGTTGCGATGAGCCTCGTTGAGCCCGGCGAGCTGGAAGCTTCCAGCGTTTCCGAAAAATCCGAAGGAGTTCAAAGGATCTAATGATTAGGAAGGTTTTGATCAACAAGTTTGCGCGCGTCACCGTGGCCGTGGTGTTCGGCCTCGCCCGGTTCGCTCTGGCCCAGGCCCCCCCGGCTGCCGGCGCTGCCGGCGCTCCCGGCGCTGCCAGCCCACCCAACGCTCCCTCTGCTACCAGCCCACCCAACGCCCCGTCCGCTGCTGCTGCTGCGGCGGCCCAGGCTTCTGGCACCAAAGTCGGCACCATCAATATCGAACAGGCGATTTTCGCCTCCAACGAAGGACGGCGCGATTTCGACGAGCTCGCCAAGAAGTTTGAACCCACGCAGAACAGACTGAAGGGCCTGGCCGACGAAATCGACAGCCTCAAGAAACAGCTCAGTGCCCAGCAGGACAAGTTGAATGACGAGTCGCGCGACAAGCTGGTGAAGCAGATTGAGGCGAAGCAGAAGAGTTTCGATCGCGCTACGCAGGACGCGCAGGAAGATTTCCAGAACCAGCAGGGCGAGATCGGAAATAAAATCCTGACGAAAATGGCTCCGATAATCCAGAAATATGTCACCGACAACGGTTACGGTCTTCTCCTTGACACTTCTCAGCCTTGGCCGCGGGGCCCGGTGATCGTGTCTGGAGCGGCGATGGACATCACGCAACCGATCGTCGAAGCCTACAACGCGCAGTCGGGTGTGCCGGCGCCCGCTGCGACTAGCGCGGCTCCCAAGCCGGTGAAGCCGGCAACCACTAAACCCGCTACGCCGGCGACCAGCAAACCCACTGCGCCAGCGAGCACTCCGCCGAAACAGTAGCGACACCGTTCGGGCAGTTTTGGTTCCAACTCATTTCTTAGAGACCGCGTCCAGGCGCGGTCTCTTTTTTGGATCAGATTTTCGCGCCGGTCACTAACCTTCGTTTTCGCCTCACCTTATCGCTCAGGATCAAATCGCAAATCGCAGGTGTCTGTAGGGATACGGGCCCGTTCCCGGAGGACACTATGTTCAGCACTCCAACTCTTAGCACTCCAACTTTCAGCACACTCGAAAGCACATGGGACCAGTCTGCCCGTCGCGGATGGACTACGATCGCATCCTTCACCATGCAAGCCTTTGGACTGAGCGTGCTGCTCGCGATCCCGTTGATCTGGGTGCAGCGGCCACCGCGAGTACATTGGCTGCAGTTTGCCGCACACGCCGCGTTCGCACCGCCAGCAGCAACCCAGGCTGCACACCGACACGTTGCGGCCGCCGCGGTCAGCAATCTGTTCCGGGGACAGATCATCGCGCCCCGGTCGATCCCTCTTCACATCGCGGTGAACGACGATGCGGATGCGGGTCCGCTCGCGCCGGAACTGCCAAGCACCGCCTTTGGATCGGGCCGCGGACCCCGCGATGGCGTTGCCTATGGCATCGGAGACACCATCCCCGTTGTCATCCCTGCGCACCCAGCCGCTGTCAAACCCTTGCTTGTATCGCACTTGGCGGAGGCCAGTCTCCTGCACCGGGTGCAGCCGATCTATCCATCAGTCGCGCGCCTGGCGCGCGTTCAGGGCGCGGTCGATCTGCGGGCGATTATTAGCAAGGCGGGGACGATCGAGAATCTGGTTGTAGTCCGCGGACACCCGATGCTGGCCTCGGCCGCGATTGAAGCGGTCCGGCAATGGCGCTATCGGCCGTATCTGCTGAACAACGAGCCTATCGAAGTGGAGACGGAAATCACGGTGAACTTTGTGTTGTCGGGCGGCTAACGTCAGCGGTTGGCGTCGGAGTTACCATCGGCACTTAGCATCTAACAGCGCCGTGCGGCGCGGTCGCTATAATCGACTACGTGAACGCGACGCGTCCCGATTTGTCGAAGATGCCCGAGCGCCGCTCGCTGATTCTCGACGGCCGGACCTGGGCGGAAGTTTCTCTGGCCGCGCTGGGAGACAACTTTCACGCGATACAGAAGCACGTGGGCGCCGACGTCACCATTTGCGCGGTGGTTAAAGCCGATGGTTACGGTCACGGTGCGATCAAGTGCGCCCGCGCTCTCGAAGCCGAGGGCGCCGAGTGGCTGGGAGTGACCAGTGCCGCGGAAGGCTTGGCGCTGCGCGGCACCGGCGTTAGGGCCCGCATCCTGCTGATGACAGGAATCTGGAAGGGCGAGGAAGATGGGATCGTCGCCCAGAATCTGACTCCCACGATCTGGGAACCGTGGCACATTGAGTTGCTGGAAAGAGCTGCGAGCAAACGGCAGGTCGATTTGCCAGCACATCGGTTGCCCGTGCATCTGAAGTTCGACACAGGCATGAACCGTCTTGGCGCATCGAAGGATGCGTTGCCGCGTTTGTGCGAGATGTTATCCGCGTGTCAGCACCTGAGCCTGGAAGGAATAAGCACGCATCTCGCGTCGGCGGAAGTGCTCGACGACGAAAATGCTGTGCGCCAGATGAAGTGCTTTGAAGAGGGACTTGCGGTCTTGCGGAATTACGGGCTTCGGCCTCCGCTGGTTCACATGGGAAATTCCGCCGCCATGAGCGCGCGGCCGGAGACGTGGAAGACCATGGTGCGTCCGGGAATCGCGCTCTACGGATATTCGCT
>PLHP01000097.1 GCA_003138955.1 Acidobacteriaceae bacterium
GTGATGCAGGCGCTGGAAGAGGCATTGCGCGCCGATCGGGCGCCGTCGAAGGTGCTGCAGTTCAACGATTTCGGTTTGGTGGCGATCACCCGCAAACGCGTGAAGCAGTCGCTCGAACGGACGATTGGATCGCCGTGTCCTTATTGCCAATCCACGGGCTTCGTGAAATCGGTGAACACCATTTGCAACGAGGTGTATGTCGAAATGCGCAAGATCTCGAACCATTTGGAGCACAGCGACGTGATGTTGCGAGTGAACCCGGAGGTTGCGAAAGCCCTGAAGGCAAACAACGCGCAACTTCTGAATGAGATGGAAGAACTCACCAAGAAGACGATCATCGTGAAGTCGGATCCGGCGCTGCACCAGGAGCAGTTCGATATTCACTGAGTTGCTGGATTCCAGGTACCCGCAGGAAGGGAATCAGAGGAGGGACGGGCGTGGCGCTCGTCCCTCCTTTACTTGGGCGTGATTCTTGTTATGCGCAATTGCTCGCTCGTGATCGAGACTCATATCCAGGAAGAACACGAGAGCGAGCAGTACAAAGTCATGGCGTAAGCCGGACGCGGTTTGAATGCGCCGGAGCTCCCGGGTCCAAACAAGAAAAAATAGTGCGCTTGACTCCCTCGCGGGGTATATAGTGTAGGCCGATTGCCAGCTAAGAGGGAAATTCCGGTTAAATTGGGCGGACGGCTGGCCCCTGCTTTGTTAATCAATTCCCGCCCCGCATTACGAGTCATCGCTCTCATGTTCCGCAGACGATCTGTCTGAGCGGAGGGAAACTGCTCGGCTATGGAAGTGGCGGCCGACGCAGTAGTAACTCTGGCCACTTCGATTTGTGTGAAATCCAAAAAGGAGCAACTGATGAAGAACATGATTCGTGTTATCGCGGTGCTGGCGTTTGCCGCCATGCTGCTGCCCACCTTTTCACTCGCTCAAGCTGTACCTGTGCGGCCGTTCCACGAGGGTCCGGTGTGGGACATCGCCTTCATTAAAGCAAAGCCCGGCGTCGGCCTGAAGTACATGGAGTACCTGGCGGGCGATTGGAAGACCGAACAGGAAGCCCTGAAGAAGGCCGGGCTCATCCTCAACTATATGGTCATAGCAACCGAGTCGCACGGCCCTGATGACTTCGACATCATGCTGATGACCGAATTCAAGGACCTGGCGACTATGGAAGCCAACCAGGACAAGAGAGAGGCGGTCGGCAACCAGGCCTTAAACAGCAACGACAAGAAGATGATCGAGGGCTACCAGGAACGCGCCAGTTGGCGCGAGATCATCGGAAGTCGCATGGCGCGGGAAATCATACTGGAGCCGAAGAAGTAACCTGCCCAACCTTGCATAGCGGCAAAGGCGCGAGGGATCGCGCTTTTGAGCCGGGTGGCCCCAGGTCTCGCGCTTTTCGGGACCTGGGAGATCACCGCATCCATCAGCAGCGCCGGATGATCGCCGGTCTCCGGCACCATTGACATCGGTGACACGGCCAGAGTAGGGTAAGATGCTTTTTCAACAAATCCTCTAAGCACTAAGGAGAGCAAAATGCGAGTGCCACTGGCGCTTTATGGTGTGGTGTTGTGTGTCTGTCTCGTCCCGATCCTCTCGGCGCAAGATGCGGTCAAAGTTGATCCCAAGCATTACACGGTAGTGAGCGAAAACGCCCAGGTGCGGATTCTGAAAGTGCACTACGGCCCGCACGAGAAGTCGGTCATGCACAGCCATCCTGCCACGGTTGCGGTGTTCCTAAACGACGCCAACGGGCAGTTCAGCTATCCGGACGGCAAAACGCAAGCCTTTACCGTTAAGGCAGGTGAGGCGCAATATAGCGCGGCCGAGATCCACTTGCCGGAGAACACCAGCGACAAAGGGTTCGATGTGATCGTGGTCGAACTGAAAGGCAAGGCAGCCAAGCCAGCACAATCGGAGATGAAGTAATCTCCTGGCGCCGGGCTGCATTGCTGGTCTTCAATTTGGTGGACTGCCGGGCTCCCCAGGTCTCGCGCTTTTAGAGACCTGGGAGATTTGCCCGAGCGTTCCTCTAAGTTTTCGTGGTGTTGGACTCTGGGTCGGCGTAGATAGAATGTTGGCTCCATTCAGAGAAACAGTAAAAATCTGAATTTCACGGCCTTATACCCTCCGCCGATCCTCTGACACTGTTCGTCTCCGATAGTCCAATCCTCGGCTCCATGTGGAAGGGGCACGCTGCTTCACTGTTGAGATGCTACATTTCGAGGGCGGCGGAGACTGTTCAAAACCGCTCGCTATGAAAAGAATTTCTGAAAACTGACGGTAACTGTACCAAATTGACCTGTAATCCCCTTGGACTCGTGAGATCTTGCATGGATGCATAGTCAAAATCGAAGAAGAGAGCCCAGGCAGGAATCCAATCAAGCGACGATTGCCCGCGTCAAAAAAGAAATGGATGAACCGCGTATGGCCGAGTCCGCGCGGGAAGAAGACGTCAACCGGACCGCGCGGCAGAAGCTGGAAGAGCTGCCGTAATCCAGCGTGGTACGAATAAGAAGATAAGAAGATAAGAAGATAAGAAGATAAGAGGTAGAGATCAGAGGTAAAGATAACAATTCCCGCGACTGTTCGTGCGCGGGCGAATGCTCCCGAGGGAGGAAAACAATGGCCAAGCTAACCACGGCAACTCGTGACCGGATATCCGTAACCAAGTTCGCTTTCCCCAAGCAACGCAAAGAGCCGTTGGAAAATGCCTCCCACGTGCGCAATGCGGCTGCGCGCTTCAATCAGGTAAAGGGCGTAACGGAAGCGGAGCGTAGTGCGGCGTGGAAGCGTATTCAGTCCGCCGCAAAACGATTCGGAGTGGAAATCCAAAAGCCCGTATAGCCGGAAGGTGTGACTTTCGCATCGATCTTATCTCTAGAGCGGCGGGTGCCCCATTTCATTCGCGTTCTTTGCGAATGAGTAGGAGGTCTTCGTGCCCTACGAAAACGCCAGCTCCTTAGCCCGCTGCACCGCCTTCACCACCGCCTTGATCAACGTCACGCGCAGCTTGCCCTCTTCCAGTTCCATGATGCCGTCAATCGTGCATCCCGCCGGAGTGGTCACCGCATCCTTCAGCAGTGCTGGATGATCCCCGGTCTCCAGCACCACCCGCGCCGCGCCCATAGTCGTTTGCGCCGCCAGCAGAGTCGCCACATCCCGCGGCAATCCCACCTTTACGCCCGCCTCCGCCAGCGATTCCAGAATGATATAGATATAAGCTGGCCCGCTCGCCGACAGTCCCGTGACCGCGTCCATATGTTTTTCGTCCACGGTCACCGTCCGCCCCACCGCATCGAAAAACTTCGTCGCCGTTTCCAGATGCTGCTTGGTCGCGAACTTCCCCTTGCACAGCGCCGTCATGCCCGCGCCCAGCACGCAAGGAGTATTCGGCATCGCCCGCACCACCGGCACTTCCTTCTCCAGTGCCCGCTCAATCATCTCGGTCGGGACTGACGCCGCCACCGAAATCACCAACTGCTTGCCATTCAAGTGCGCGCGAATCTCCTTCACCACGTCCGCCACCACCTGCGGCTTCACGCAAATAAAAATAATGTCCGCGTCCCTCACCGCATCCGCGTTGTTGGTCCCCGCGTGCACCTTCAACTTCTCCTTCAGCATCCGCGCCCGTTCCGGATGCGCCACCGTTGCCCAAGTCTGCCCCGGCGACAGCAATCCATCGCGCAAGAAGGATTGCAGCAGAATCGATCCAATCTTCCCCACGCCCAAAACCGCGACTTTCTTTTTCTCACTCAAACTCTGTGGCATGCGAATTCTCCCAACCGGCTGTAATAAGAAGTCCTCAGCTTACACGATGCCGAGCAGTCTGCCATCTGGTCAGATTCCAAAGCGTCAAGGTTTCAGAGTTTCAAGGTGAACCCTCAACGACACACGGCTTTCCCCTTGAAACCTTGAAACTCTGCAAGCTTCCTAATCCACAATTTCCTCCGGCACCATCTTCAATATCTCGCGCCCAATCGGCAATGACGCCGTCGCCGCCGGAGAAGGCACATTCAGCACATGCAAGAACCGCTCCCGCGCCACGAACCGGAAATCATCGACCAGCGCGCCATCCGTCCCCACCGCCTGCGCCCGCACTCCCGACCCACCCGGCGTCATATCTTCCATCCGCACCTCCGGCACCAGTCGCTGGCAGGACCGCACAAACTCCCGCTTCCGCAGCGACCGCCGAAACTCC
>PLHP01000273.1 GCA_003138955.1 Acidobacteriaceae bacterium
GCCGCTCGTCGAAAGAGGACCGCAGAAACACCGGCCGCCTGGATCCAAGGCTGAAAAGCCAGGATCGAGCGGCCGGTGGCTTTTGGACCGGAAAGAACTACTTCCGCAGAATCCGCTGCGCCAGGTCCGCGCGCGGAACCGTGACTTGTTCGCCGGAGGCTAGATGCTTGAGCGCGAAGGCATCGGCCGCCACCTCGTTCTCGCCGACGATGAGGATGTATCGCGCGCCCATCTTGTCGGCGGCCTCAAAGGATTTTTTTAGGCGAAACGACTCGTCGCCGAGGTCGACCACCAGATCGTGGCGGCGCAGTTCAGAAGCCACACGGGCGGCTTCCCGATTCATTCCGCCGCCGAGCGGAGCGATGTAGACGTCGGGCTTGCGGATGACCGACTCGGCCGTCGCGGTCTCCATTAGTGAAAGCACCAGCCGATCTTCTCCGATAGCGAAGCCAATTCCCGGAGCTGGCGGGCCGCCGAGTGCTTCGGACAGGCCGTCGTATCTTCCGCCGCCGAGAATCGCGTTCTGCGCGCCGAGCGACCCATGCGTAAATTCAAACGCAGTTTTTTGATAGTAATCGAGACCCCTCACCAGGCGCGGGTTTTCGACGTAGGGGATGTGGACGGCGTTCAAGATGTTCTTTACTTCTTCGAAGTGGGTGCGGCAATCTTCGTCCAGGAATTGGCTGATGGTAGGGAGAGTTTTGATGATCGGTTGGTCTTCGGGGACTTTGCAGTCGAAGACTCTTAGAGGATTGGTTACGGCGCGGCGCTGGCAGTCGGCGCACATTTTTTCTACTACGGGCGCGAGCGCTTGGCGGAGGGCTTCATTGAATTTTGTGCGGTCGGCGGGGCAGCCCACGGAGTTCAGTTCGAGCGTCCAGTTGGCGATGCCGACGCGGTCGAGCAGCGCGGCGACGAGTTCGAGGATTTCCGCGTCTCTGGCGGGAGATTGGCTGCCTGCGGCGGCGGGGCCGATGATTTCGGCGTCAATCTGGTAGAACTGGCGGTAGCGTCCTTTTTGCGGGCGCTCGCGGCGAAACATGGGGCCGATCGAGAAGAATTTATTCAAGCCCCGCTCCCAGAGTTTGTGCTCGATGTAGGCGCGGACGATGCCGGCAGTGTTTTCGGGGCGGAGGGTTAGCGATTGTCCTTTATCGCTCTCGGCGCGGCCGCGATCTTCCCAGGTAAACATTTCTTTCTTGACGATGTCGGTCTCCTCGCCTACGCCCCGCGCGAACAGTTCGGTGGACTCGAAGATGGGTGTGCGGATTTCGTGGAAGTTGTAGGCGCGGAAGATGTCGCGGGCGGCGGCTTCGACGAAGTTCCAGAGCGCCGTGTCGGGCGGGAGAAGGTCGCGGGTTCCTCGGGGAGATTTGAGCATTGGTCGTTGGTCGTTCGTCGTTGGTCGTTCGCTATTCGTCGCACAAACCGAGACGGGGCAAGCCCCGTCTCTACGGTGGTACGTGATTAGTTTAACGTCGAACCAGCAGATTCGGGCAAATGGACGAGAATGTTCACACGGACGATACTACTCATCAGGCCGAGTTGCCATGCGTCGCGTACAGTTCATCGAATTCCATGATCAACCGTGGTTCCCGCCATCTCTTCGAGATTACGTTACGGACGCGCTGCAGTTTGGGTTCAATCTCTTTAAGGTCTACTCGCCCATCGCCCCGCTGCTGCAAAGCGCACTTGACTCTACGCGGAGCCGATCGATTGTTGACTTATGTTCAGGCGGGGGCGGGCCCTGGTTAGATCTTTCTCGAAAGCTCCAATCGCGAAACCTCGAAGGACAGCCGCCGGTCCTTCAGATCTGGCTCACAGACAAATACCCAAACCTCAGGGCATTCGAAAATGTCAGAACGGCTGCTGAGAATCATATTGCTTTTTATCCGGGGCCGGTGGACGCGATGAAAGTTCCGCGTGAACTGACGGGGCTGCGAACGATGTTCACGTCGTTTCATCATTTTTCGCCGGAAGGGGCTCGCGCCATACTGCAAAATGCCGTCGATGCCGGGGAAGGCATCGGCATATTTGAAGCAACGAGGCGCGCCCCGTCAACTATCGGCCTTATGTTTGCCTGGGTTCTCTTGCTGGTCGTCGGTACTCCGTGGATCCGTCCGTTTCGCTGGTCGCGACTGCTTTGGACGTATTTGGTTCCGATCATTCCCCTGGTTCTGCTGTTCGATGGAGTGGTTTCTTGCCTACGGACATATCGGCCGCAAGAACTGCGTGAGCTTGTCGAAAAGCTGACCGCAGCCGAATACCAGTGGGAGAGCGGAGAGTATTCAAGAGCGATTGGGGAGGCGCCAATTACTTACTTGATTGGTTATCCGCGGGCGGGCGTCGCAGAAATTCATTAACGCCATCGACGACGCGGCGAACTCCTTCTTCAGACCCGGTTTTTCCGCCGCCTGCTAGGGTTTGCTGCTGGTGGTCATTTGGCGGCGGGCTTCTTCGCAGGCCTGCTGCGGGTCGCGTCCGGTGACTTGCTTGTACCAGGCGGGATGGAAGGTCCAGGCCCAGGCTTCGCTAACCGCGCCGCGAACCATTGCCTGGAAAGTGCCGGGCTCGCCGAAGGTGCTTTGGTAGATGTGGATGAAGATTCCGCCGAGCATAATGACGGCGGAGATGTCGTGGATGACGTAGCTGATGGCGACGGGGATTCTTCCGAAGGTTCTGGCGCCCGCCCACAGGATGATGCCGGTGATGAGGTACGCGATGCAGCCGCCTACGATCTCCCAGAACTGAAGTTTTTGTCCGGCGTTGAAGAAGCCGGTGTCGGGCGGATCCATCTTCGCTTCGCCGCTGACGATCTTTCCCATGTTGCGCATCCAGTTGGAATCGGCTGCGGTCCAGATCATGGGCTGGAGCCAGTTCAGGGCTTGCAACCCGAAGAAGACGACGAAGCCCAGGCCGAACCAGGGGTGCATGACGCGGCTGAGTGGTCCGCCACCGAAGAAGGGAGTGAACCAGCGAAACAGCCACGGGAGATAGATGCTGAAGCCGGTGAAGAGCGCGAGAAAGAAAAAAAGCGCGACCATCCAGTGGACCACGCGCGTGTAGACGGGATGGCGCAACAACTCTCCGCGATAGACGGTGGTTTGGCCCAGGTGTTCGAAGCTCTCGCGAGCCTTGTCATCGAAACGTTCGATCGCACCGCTAGACGTCGATCCAGAGATTGATCTAGACGTTGACATTGGCGCCATCCTTGGCCGGGGGTTCCGGTTGGGTCCGGCGCGGGCCGGAGGTCACGTAGTGCAGGACGACGCCGAGAAAACCGAACAAAGCGAAGGTTCCGAGCACGGGCTTAAAGAGCCATTTCCAGACGGTGTAGCTCCACGGGATCTGCGGATTGCTGGGCAGGTTGCCGTAGCGTTCGGGATCGGTGGCGTCGTGGAGCACGTAGATCACGTGAGTTCCACCAACGGATTGCGGATCGTAGACGCCGGCGTTCTTCCAGCCGAAATTGTCGCGGAGCTGTTTAGTGCGCTCCTCGGCGATGAATTTCATGTCGTCCTTGGTGCCGAACTTCAGGCAGCCCGTCGGACAGGCCTTGATGCACGCAGGTTCCAGGCCCTCGCCGACGCGGTCGGAGCAGAGCGTGCACTTGTACACCCGCTTGGTCGCGGGATTGAAGCGGGGAATATTGAAAGGACAACCGGAAACACAGAATTCGCAGCCGATGCAGTTTTCCTGGTTGAAATCAACGATGCCGTTGGCGTACTTCACGATGGCGCCGTCGGCGGGGCAGGCCGCCAGGCAGCCGGGGTCGGCGCAGTGCATGCACTGGTCCTTGCGCATCAGCCACTGGATCGTGCCGTCGGGGTTCTGGTGCTCATTGAACTTGATGAGGTTCCAGAAATTCCAGCGCGTCTCGGGCATCGTCTGGTAAGTGTTGTCGAAGGTGGTCGGGGAGAACGGCAAGTCGTTCCACTCGGCGCAGGCTACTTCACACGCTTTGCAGCCGATGCAGGTGGTGGTGTCGACCAGTTTGCAGACTTCGAGGTCGCGCTGCATGCCGTGGCCGGGCGCCGGTCCGGAATGGCCCGAGATCATTTCGGCTTGTAGTGCCTTGCGGTCTGCCATCGTTCTTCCCAGCCCCTAAAGGGCGTCTTCCTTGGGCAACTTGTGGTATCGCTAAAGCGATACCCTGATACGAAGCCCGTGCTACGAGACCCGGTTTCTTACACAGCTTCCTAAGCTTTTTCGATCTTCACTAAGAAGCCTTTAAATTCCGGCGTAAATGCGTTCGGATCGATGATGGTCGGCGTGAGCTGATTGGCCAGCGTCTTCGCCGTCCTGTCTTCATCTTCCACAATGCCGCGGAAGCCCCAGTGAATGGGGATGCCGATCTGGAACGTTTCCTTGCCATCGATCTGCATGGGGCGAATGCGGCGCGTGACCATGGCCTTCGCGATGTAGTGGCTGCGCGCGCTGGTGACTTTTACCTTTTCGCCGCCGCGAATGCCCATGCGGTCGGCCAGTTCGGCCGGAACTTCGATGAACGGCTCCGGCACGAGTTGCACGTTCATCGGGTTATTTTTTGTCCAGTAGTGATAGTGCTCGGTCAGGCGGTAGGTGGTGCAGATAATGTTGTATTCCTTATCGCCGGTGCTTGCATACTTGTCCATGTCGGTCTTGTATCGCTTCACGACCGGATTGTTGGACTGATTCGGATGCAATAGATTCGCAAGCGGACTCTCGATCGGCTCGTAGAATTCGGGGAAAGGTCCATCCTGCATTCCACCGAGTGGCACGAATAAACGTCCAACGCCATCGGGGTTCATGATGAATGGGCCCATGTGATCTTTGGGTGCAGAATCCACTTTGAAATCCGGAACATCGACGCCCACCCAGCTTTGCTTTGCTTCGTCCCACCAAACCTGGCGCCGCGAAGGATCCCAGGGCTTGCCGTCCACGTCGCAAGACGCCCGGTTATAGAGAACGCGGCGATTCGCTGGCCAGGACCATCCCCAATTGGGATAAATGCCGAGGCCGGACGGATCGTCGGTTCCGCGGCGCTGCATCATGGCGCCGGCTTCGGTCCACGATCCGCAGTAGAGCCAGTTTCCGGAGATGGTTGTGCCGTCGTCTTTTAGCCAAGCAAAGCCGGGGAGTTGCTGGCCGGCCTTGATGGTCGTATTTGTTTTCGGGTCGGTGATGTCGGCGAGTGCTTTGCCGTTGATTTCTTTTGCGACCTCGGCGAGCGACGGATTGTACGGGTTTGTATAGGCGAAGGTCGCGTTCAGAACGGGATCGGGGAACTTGCCGCCCTCTTTCTTATAGAGTTCCCGAACTTTCAAGAAGATGGTGGCGAGGATTTCCTGGTCGAGTCGCGCTTGTCCGGGCGGCGGAACGGCTACGTTCTTCCATTGCAGCCAGCGCGCGGAGTTCACGAAGGTGCCGTCTTTTTCCGCAAAGCCTGCGCCCGGCAGACGATAGACGGTGGTGTTGATCTTCTTCTGATCGTCGGCGGTAATGCCGGGAGCGCGCCAGAATTCGCTGGTTTCGTCGGGATAGATCTCGCAAACCACCAGCCAGTCGGCCTTTTTCAGGGCGTCGATGTTCTTGTTCGAATCGGGGCCGATCATGACTCCGTTCATGCCGAAGGCGAAGATGCCTTTGATCTTGCCTTCGTACATGTCGTTCCAGATATTCACCCAGGAATAGTTGCGGTCGATTTTCGGCAGATAGTTGAAGGCCCAGTCGTTTTCTTTGGTGGCGGCTGCGCCGTACATCGCTTTCAGAAAGGAGACCGTGAATTTTGGCGTGTTCGACCAATAGTTAAATGACTCCCACGGATCGGGCTTGGATTCGGTTGGAGTTGTGCGCTTCAGAAAGGTGGCGAGATCGACATCGGCGGGATTCGGCATCTTCAAATAGCCGGGGAGAATGTCGAAGATTCCAGCCATATCGGTTGCGCCCTGAATGTTGGAGTGGCCGCGGAGCGCATTGACTCCGCCACCGGCGCGGCCGACGTTGCCCATAAGCAGTTGCAGGATGGCGGCGGTGCGGATGATCTGCGTGCCGAAGCTGTGCTGTGTCCATCCCACCGCATAAATGATGGTGGCGACTTTTTTCATGTCGCCATCTTTGCGGACGGAGGTGAACAGGTCGGCGGCTTTGAGGAATTGGTCTTTCGGAATGCCGGTGATGCGCTCCACCATCTCTGGCGTATAGCGCTCGTATTGCTTCTTCAGCAGTTGATAGACGCAGCGCGGATGCTGCAGCGTGAGATCGAAAGCGACGTTCGGGGGTAGCGCTGGCGGAGGCGGCGCGGCGCCCGCGGGCAGAGGTGGAGGCGTCTTTTCCGGAGGCGTGGCTGCTACCGGTTTGCCGGCCAGATCTCCACCTTCTTCGTAATTCCAGGTCTTTTTGTCGTACACCTTTTTCTCGGGATCGAATCCGGAGAAAAGGCCGTCTTCAGGCAGAGCAAATCCGTCTTTGATGATGAAGGAGGCGTTGGTGTAGTTGACGAGGTAGTCTTTGGCGATGCGGCTGTTTTCGACGGCGTACCTGATGACGCCGCCGAGGAAGGCGATGTCGGCGCCGGCGCGGATCTGTACGTACATGTCCGCGTTCGCGGCGGTGCGGGTCAGGCGCGGATCGACAACGATGGTTTTCGCGTTGCGGTGAATCTTGGCTTCGACCGCCCACTTGAAGCCGCAGGGGTGATTCTCGGCGGGATTGCCGCCCATGATCAACATCATGTCGGTGTTCTTGATGTCGATCCAACCGTTGGTCATTGCGCCGCGTCCGAAGGTGGGCCCCAAACTGGAGACCGTGGGGCCGTGTCAAACGCGGGCCTGGTTTTCCAGGTAGCAGACCCCCAGGCTGCGCATACTTTTTACGGCGAGGTAATTGAATTCGTTGGTATCGGTGCAGCCGCCGGTGAAGGCCATGCCTTCGCAGCGGTTCACGGTGCGGCCCTGCGCATCGGTTTCGAGGAAGGTNNCGCGTCTTTTTCACGCGCTGCGCGATTTCGGCGTACGCCTGATCCCAGGAAATGTCTTCCCACTCGGTGGCGCCCGGACGCCGCACTTGCGGTTTTAGCAGGCGCCGGTCGTTGAGGATGTCCTGCTCGAGCGACGATCCTTTGGGGCAGAGCGTGCCGCGGTTGATGGGGTGGTCGGGATCGCCCTCGACGTGGACGACCTGGGAAATCGCGTTCTTGGCCTTGTCGCCCAAGGTGTAGATGATCACGCCACAACTGACGGCACAATAAGGACAGGTGCTGCGCGTTTCGCTGGCTCGGGAAATCTTGAGGGATTGAGTCTGGGCGTAAACCGGAGTCAGATCAAAGCCGAGGGCGGAGAAACCGGCTCCGCCAAGGACGGTGCCTTTGATAAAAGTTCTGCGAGAGAACTCCATTTTGTTGCCCCCGTGCTGCGCTCTCCAGAAAGTTAACGGAGGTGAATGGTTGCAGACGCCCACGACCGCGTCCAGTTTGTGCTGCGCCAATGCGGAGAACTATACCCCCGGTTTGGCTGGATCGTCAATCAGGGAAAAAATCGGGGAACCGTCGGGGGAACCCTCGACTGGTGAGGTCAGCTACCGATTAGCTCGAATGTCGCTAGTTGTCGGTGTCTTGAGGTTACCAATCTATGCGCTCGATTCCGCCAACCAGATCGAAGTGGCGGTCTCGGCTCAGGAGCGAGAAAGAATACTGACGGCAAAGCGCGGCGATCCAAACGTCGTTGGAAGGAATTGGAGTTCCGGCTCGCTTGAGTTCGGATCGAAGGGTTGCGTAGGAGATGGCAGTCTCTTCATCCACATCGAGTACCCGGTAGTTGCGAATCGATTCTGTCAGCCATTGTTCGTAGCGCTGCCGGTCGCGTGATTGCTGAATTCCATATCGATATTCGCCCAACACAATCACCGGAACGGCGACCTCAGTTGCCTTGCTAAGGATCGGCTCCAGTGCCGCATCACCATCTGCGATAGCCGACAGGGTGTTGGTGTCCAGGATCACTGTCGATCGATTACTCACGATCCTCGGTCTCAATCTGGCCGAACTCTTCTTCAATGACCCGGTTGATTCTCGCCGTTTCCCTGTGCAGGTGACGGAGTTTACCAAACGTCTTCATCCAGGGCTTACAGTCTTGATCGCGTTGAGCGCGCAGTTTGTCCGCCAACGCTTCCGAGACCAGCGCTCGAAATGGAATTCCGCGCTCGGCCGCCGCTATCTTGGCGCGGCGAAAGATGGCATCGGGAATTTCCAACGTAGTCTTCATAAAAGTTATATTCCCATATTTATGGGAGTGAGTCAACCGGCGCAAGCATTATGCCGCGATAGGAGGATGCGCCGGTTTGTCCACAGCCTTACCTGCAAGAACGATGCCCGGCATTGCGCGGCAGGAGTCGGGGACTGATAATCGCACCATGTCTAATGGCAACATGGCGCAGAACGAATGGCAGCGGCGAATTCGACGGGCGGAGGAACTTGGCGCCCAGTACAGTTTTGCAGCGGAGATCCTGCGCTTCTATGTGGCCATCGCGCGTTTTCAAGAAAATTTCTCCCTGGAACTTGGCAAATCGCTCGAAAGATCGAGTCCCTGGGTCGGCGATGTCGCATCAGACTCGAAGCCCTTTGCGCGTCCGCTGCAACCAGAACTGGCCCGCCGATTCGGGCCATTTCTTTCGGTGGTCGAACAGAACGGTCCGGCTCCGCTTCGGGAAGCGGCGCGCGAGTTGCGGGACGGCGGCGAAGATTCACATTTCCAATTGCTGACGGTTTTCTGGAACGGGAGCGAGACCGGGGCGCTGGCGCCGGGTCCTCACGATTTTTTCGCGCGCGCCTTTCTTCAGCCTTACGCGGCCGGCATTCGTTCACGGTCAAATATGCGCTGGAGCGGGCCGGTGCCGTATCTGTGTCCGTTTTGCGAACGGAAACCGGGGCTGGGCGTTCTGCGTCCGTTGGGAGATGGCGGCCAGCGATCTCTGGTGTGTTCGTTTTGCCTGGCGGAATGGGAGTTCCGGCGGATCGTCTGTCCGGGATGCGGGGAAGAGAACTACGCGAAGCTTCCGGTCTACACGGCGGAAGAACTCAAACACGTCCGCGTGGAAGGGTGCGACAGTTGCCGGAGCTATATAAAGACGGTGGACATGACCAAGAGCGGGCTGGCCGAACCGATCGTGGATGAGATGGCTGCGATCCCGCTGGATCTGTGGGCGCAGAAGCAGGGATACACGAAGCTGCAAA
>PLHP01000401.1 GCA_003138955.1 Acidobacteriaceae bacterium
CGCCGCGATCGCCGCCGCGCTCAAACAGGCGACCAGCGTGCCTTTAGGCGTTGCCGAAAACGTAGTCGAAGTCGCGCAGATCGCGGCCAATCTGAAGCCGATCACCAACCCGAACATGAAGTCCGATCTGACGACCGCAATTGCCCTGGCAGAAGCTGCCCTCGAAGGCGCGCTCGCGAACGTCGAGATCAACCTCGATGCGCTGAACGACAATTCGTTGAAAAAGGATTCGCTGAAGGACGAGTCGTTTGTGACCGAGACGCGGAAGCGCGCAGCGGCGCTGAGAGGCTAGAACCTATCTCATCTCATGCGAAATGCCCCACCCAAAGCGGGGCGCACCAACCGCATGGTTACTGAAGTCGACTCCCTGTCCACCACCCGTTAGGCGGCAGTAATCATTTCCAGCGGCTCGGTAGCCTCGCGGACGGGCTCGCAGATTGTCCGTAGCGCTGTGACAATCTCAACGCTAGTGATGCTCCCTTTGCCGACCAGGTCGCCGAGTGACAAAATACCCGCGACTTCATGTTTCGCATTCACCACCGGCAGGCGGCGGACCTGATGCTCTTCCATCAGTTCCAGTGCGTAGCGAACATCATCTCCTACAGCGCAGCAAATCGGGTCCACGGTCATGCACTCGCTGATCCAGATATCCGCCGGATCTCTGCCACCAGCCACAACATGCAGACAAAGGTCGCGATCGGTTACCATCCCGACCAGCCGTGGATTAGTCGGATCCAGGACCACCGGCAAAGCTCCGATATCTAATTGTTGCATGGTCGCGGCAGCTCTCACGACAGAACTGGATGGGCTGCAGAATGCTGGGTTCTTAGTCATTACCTCATGAACTTTCATAGCTCACCTCTATAAACACTCAACGTGCAAACCAGGGCATTGCCAACAATAGAGCAACACTAGAACACGCTGGACTCAAGCTGTCAGTGAGTGAAATCACAAGGCTGAGTGAGGTGCCGAGGTTCCTCGAGATGTGTCGCTGGCCAATGAAAGAGGTGGCTGCATTGCGGTCCCAGTCCGCCCATTCGCCCAGCTGGTGCAGCAGCGACTGGCGCTCCTGCGTTGGGTATGATGCTTGCCGCACGCTCTACCTTTCTCTCGAGCGCATGAGCTAGCTCGATGCATAGTCGCGCAGTTTCGAGGTGCGTCCGTAAAACAAGACGGCCCCAACGAAGCTGCCCCAAAACATTCAGCCCTCTCTGTAAAGCTAAGCCATTGATTGTGGAAGACTTTACCTATAAGTCAGCACAGCCAAACCTGGCGGAGTTTTCACTCCAAGTCGTCGTTTTCCACGCAAACCCACGCGATTCCAGCGTTCTAAGACCATGCCGGGGAGGGACGCACTTTAGTTACGGCCCGGCCTCGCGAATTAGGGACTAGAATGCTAAGGAACAGGTGAAACCGCCAAAGATCGTCAACCCACGGTTTGCGGTTTGCATCTAAACGTCTCAGACCCATCTTGAGGACTTCGTTTTGAGGATTTCTATGAAGAATTCGTGTCTTGCAATTTTGCTTCTGTGCGCGACGGTCGGCTACGCCATGCCCATCGCGTCGTCGGCGCGTTCCCTGGTGCCTTCTGATATTCAACAACTGATTGGCGTCGACTACCGGGCGCTGAAGGATTCGCCCACCGCACAGGCGCTCAAGGAGAAAGTGCTGCCCGACAATCTGAAGGAATTCGAGAGCGCCCTGAAAGGCATCGGTATTGACTCCGAGCACGATCTCGACCAGCTCGATTTCGCCTCTTTCCGTACGGAAAAGAAGGGCATTCAAACCATCGGCGTGGCCCAGGGATCGTTCTCGGCCAAAGTCGTCCTCAAGAAGTTGAAGCTCAAAAAGATCACGGCCACAAAATACGGCACGGACCGCATTTACCCCATGGACAACGGTTTCGTGATGACCTTCCTGGACGACAACACGCTGGCCTTCGGCACCGAGGATTCGCTGCACAGCGCCCTCGATACCCGCGACGGCAAGCGCCCATCGCTTGATTCCAATCCGGTGATGACCGACCAGATGGCGGCCGTCGATAGCGCGCCCCTGTGGAGCGTCCTCGATCAGCAGGGAACTCAGACCATGATGTTTTCGGTGATGGGCGATGCCGCCAAAGTCGGCGACTACGAAAGCATCAAGAAGCGCATTCTGGCTTCTCGCTACACCATGAACTTCGCGAGCGGAGTGAATTTCGATCTGAGCGTTCAAACCGCCGACTCGATGACGGCGGCCACGCTGTCCACCATCCTCAAGGGCGTTATGCTTTACAAGAAGCTCAGTGCCAGCCCCGTCGAAAAGACTGCCATTGACGCCGCCAGCGTCGATTCCGACAGCTCGAATCTGCAAATCCACTTCAAAAGCGACGATCAGAAGTTCCAGTCCCTGATGAATTCGCCGCTGTTCGCTGCCGTTTCACATTGACGTTTCGCACGAGTCCGAAGCCCAAGAAAGAAAACGTCCCGAAGATTTCCTCCGGGACGTTTTCTTTAGCATTGAACGCACTGCCTCTTCTCGATAGTCTCGTGAATAATGCTTCCTGAACGGTCGATCGGGTTCGTGCGCTCTTCCGTGCGCAACACGCAACGGTTCGATACGAGGCAACCTTTCTTGACAACATTTCAGGCGCACTGTACAACTCTCGTGCGTTCAACGCTAAATGTGGTGGGGAATTGCAATGCTGATGTTTGGTGCGGGATGCTGCTTGCGCGCCGTGGGTCTTTGCCGGTTCGAAAAGTAGCGGCGCTCGGCTGCGGACCGAATCGACAATCATGACCGTATCGTTAAATAGGACTGCAACCAGGAACCCGGGCTTGCCGTGAGTCTTCATGCATAACACGAATCTAGCGGTCGAAAATAGCGCGCACGCTCTGGGCCAAAGATTCGTCCAGTTATTTGGAGGGTCTCCCCGCATTTACCAGGCTCCGGGACGAGTCAATTTGATCGGCGAACACACCGATTACAACGATGGCTTCGTCATGCCCGCGGCGATCGGTTTCTATACCCAAGCCTCGGTTGCGCCACGCCACGATCGGAAGCTCGTAATCCATTCCGAAAATTACTCCGAGCAGGTCGAGTTCGATCTCGATCATTTGCCGGCCAGGCGCGCCGGGCACTGGAGCGATTACGTGATTGGCGTTGTGACCATGCT
>PLHP01000340.1 GCA_003138955.1 Acidobacteriaceae bacterium
GCGCCACCCCTCGACTTCACCCAACAACACTCTAGGCTCGGGCCTGCTTCTCCATCGCCAGCAGTTGCTGCTTGCGCTCTACGCCCCAGCGGTAGCCGCCTAATTCGCCATCCTGGCGCACCACACGATGGCAGGGGATTGCTACTGCTACGGGGTTGGTGGCGCAGGCCCGGGCTACGGCTCGGCTGGCTTTGGGCATCCCGATCTTTTTCGCTACGGCGCTGTAGGAGCGCGTTTCTCCCCGGGGAATTTTTTGCAGCGCTTCCCAGACTCGGCGTTGAAACGCTGTCGCCCTTATGTCTAGCGGAAGGGAGGGATTGATTTCGTGTCCTTGAATGAGGCGGGTGAGGTGGTCTCGCCATGGGGACATGGCGGCATCGTCGCGGCGGCGAACGGCGAAAGGAAACTCGCGCATCAGGCCCTGCTGGAGCTGCTGCTCGGAATCGCCGAACTGGATGGCGCAGATGCCTTTGTCGGTGGCGGCGATCAGCATGCGTCCCAGGGGCGAGTTGGCTGTGGTGTAGCGGACGATGGTATAGCGAACTACGGCGGCCACTGCGCCTCTACGGTACTTCTCCGGGGTCATGCCTAGCTGCGCGGCGGTGCGCTCGTAGAGACGGCTGCTGGAGCCGTATCCGGCGGCGTAGAGGGCGGTGGTTACGGAGTGGCCGGCCTGCAAGTTTTGTTTTACTTGGCGGAGGCGGCAGGCGTCCATGTAAGCTTTGGGCGACACTCCGAGCGCCGATTTGAAGGTGCGCTGCAAGTGGAAGGGACTGCGGCGAAATTCTTTGGCCAGCAGGCTGAGCGTTAATTGACCTTCGATGTGCTGCTCGATGTAGCGGCACATCGAGCGAACCAGCGCGGATTGAGGGTTTCCGTCCACCGCCTTCGGACGGCAGCGCAGGCAGGCGCGATAGCCGGACTGCTCGGCCTGGAGGGCATGATCGAAAAAGCTTACATTCTCTCGGCGCGGGCGTTTGGCGGGACACGACGGACGGCAGAATATGCCGGTGCTGGAAACGGCGAAAACGAACGTGCCGTCGAGAGAGCGGTCGCGATCGAGGACGGCTTGCCAGCGGCGGTCGTTTATTTGAACGGCAGCTTGAACTGCAGTTTGGGCTGCGGTTGGTTGCGGAGTTCGTTTCATCGTTTCTTCTTCTGAAAGTATCGCATTGGTGGCCATGGCGGTAACATAGGGCAGTTGCGCCGCGCGGACTATCCGAATGTTGCGGTCAAACGAATTTTACCGCTGGCAACCGGGGTCGCCTCCAAAAGCCTTGGCTGGCGCGGGTTTCCGGGCGACTGCCTGGAGCTAACTTACTTGAGTACGATGGTTTGGTTACTCATAAAGTGCAGATGCTTGCATCCGCGGGGTCGGCCCGATCCCGTTTCCGCATACTAACTCCATTCGCAACACACACTTACGCTTTTCTTTTCGTATGGTTTCACGGGTGCAGTGTTCCTTTGTGAGGTTCGGAGCGTATGGAGCGAGCTGGGGGCACTTTGACTGTCGTTCGCAGCGCGGAGTGCGTCGCAGCTCTTAAAACTACGACGCGGCCGGCTGTCGTACTGCCGGTGCTGGTGATTTTGTTCATCGTCTCCTACGGCATTCTGACCTTGCTGGTTTTCGAGCAGGGCCAGACCATCGAATCGCAGCGCAGTTTAATCCGCGAGATGTTGAAGGACAGTACGCAACTGGCCACGCTGAAAGGCAAGCTGGCTCGTGACGACAGCAAGCGGTCGCAGGACAAGGCGTCGGCGCAGGCGGATCAGCAGGCGGATCACAAAGACGCGGATTCCGGCAATCCTGCGGCCGGGACAAAAGGACCGGACAAAGAAACGAAGAGACCCGGTAAATCGGCCCACGCCACGAAGGAAGCTCCCGGGAAGCCGGCTGCGGATATGCAGGATGTGCGGCGCTGCACCCGGACGATCTAGCGGTCGAACTATATTTGCGGATCCGCGAAAGCGATTCGGGTTTTAGATTCAGATTTCTTAGATCTAGATTTTTAGATTCAGATTGTAAAAGAGAAGAAGAGAAGCGGTTCTGTGAAAAGCGGCCTCCTGTGGTGGCCGCAACGCGAGCGAGACACAACATGAAGACCCTGGCCCTAGCGCTAATCTTGTCTCTTCCGGTTCCGAAGTTGGCACCACCCGCCCAGATCTCTTCCCCCCCCAGCCAGCAACCGGCAAAGAAAACGGGAGGGCAATGGTACTTCGCCGCAACCGGTCACGCCGTGTATTGCTACGGACCAGTGGTGACCTTGCCCCAGGCGGACGGAGGCTTTCTGAAAGTGGCAACCTTTTGCCGTGGCGATCGAACCATGGTGCCGCTGAAAGATTAGAAGGTCCTATCGTTATGCACCCACCGTTCTAAAGATATTCCTCTCAAAGATATTCCTGCCGCCGCCCCGCGCTCATAGACGGGCGAAAGTGGCGCCGATACAATTAGAGCGAATCATTCATTCTCATTTGAAGGGCTTTGGCATGGCTAGTGTCGTTTCCCCAACCACCGCGCGGGTATTGAATTCGAGTCTGGCGCAGAGGATCATGAGCGCCGACGAAGCTGCGGCTCTCATTAAGTCCGGCGACCAGGTCGGCATGAGCGGCTTCACCGGGTCTGGTTATCCCAAGGCAGTTCCGATTGAGCTGGCACGTCGCATTGCCGATGCGAACTTCCGCGGACAGAAGTTTCAGGTCAGTGTCTTTACAGGGGCTTCCACCGGGCCTGAGCTGGATGGAGCGCTGGCCATGGCGGGAGGCATCCATCTGCGCCTCCCCTATCAGTCCGATCCGGAAACCCGCAAGCGAATCAACGCGGGCGAAATGGACTACATGGACATTCACCTTAGCCATGTCGCTCAGTTCGTGGAATATGGATTCCTGGGCAAGCTCGATGTGGCGCTGATCGAAGTCACCGCTGTGCTGGAGGACGGGCGGCTGGTGCCGAGTTCATCGGTCGGCAACAACAAGACCTGGATCGATCAGGCGGAGCGCGTGATCCTCGAGGTCAACTCGTGGCAGCCGGCTGCGCTGGAGGGGATGCACGACATCTACTACGGTCTCCAGCCGCCACCGAATCGCGGACCGATTCCACTGGTGCGCACCGGGCAGCGCATCGGCTCGCCCTACCTCGAATGTCCCGCGGAGAAGGTCGTTGCCATTGTGCTCACGGATTCTCCCGACCGCAATAGCGCCTTCAAAGCGCCCGATGAAGCTTCCCGGCGCATTGCCGGCCACATCCTCGAATTCCTCAGTTGGGAAGTGCAGAAGGGCCGTATGCCGGCGAATCTGCTCCCGCTGCAATCCGGCGTCGGCAACATTGCCAACGCGGTTCTGTTTGGGCTTGAGGAAGGCCCATTTGAAGGACTGACTTCCTACACGGAAGTCATTCAGGACGGCATGATTCGTCTGCTGAAGTCGGGCAAATTAACTGTCGCCTCGGCCACGGCATTCTCGCTTAGCCCCGAGATAATGACCGAAGTGAACGCCGATATGGCCAACTACCGTGAGCGCATCGTTCTGCGCTCGCAGGAAATCTCCAATCATCCCGAACTCATTCGCCGGCTTGGCGTCATCGCCATGAACGGCATGATCGAAGCCGACATTTACGGCAACGTCAACTCGACGCATGTCATGGGATCGCGCATCCAGAACGGCATTGGCGGGTCGGGCGACTTTGCCCGCAATGGCTACCTCTCGATCTTCATGGCCCCATCGACGGCGCAGCGCGGGACCATCTCTACCATCGTTCCCATGGTCTCGCATGTCGACCACACCGAACATGACGTGCAGGTCATTGTCAGCGAGCACGGACTGGCCGATTTACGCGGACTCTCGCCGCGTCAGCGGGCGCACCTTATCATCGAGAAATGCTCCAGTCCGGACTACAAGCCTTTGCTCCTCGACTATCTCAACCGGTCGGAGCGGCTTTCGTATGGCAAACATACGCCGCACCTGCTCACCGAATCGCTGGGCTGGCACAACCGTTACCTGCGCACCGGGAAGATGCGTGTTTCGGACGAGGGGTGAAGTAGCTGAGTTACTCCCGCTGTAACATCTCGTCGATAGTCACGATATCAGCTAACCCGTAGCAGCCGTAGATTGCGGGTAGAATGCGAGCCGGCGGGTAAGTGCGCCGCAATTGTGCTACTCGGTCCGTTCCCGCCCGATAAGCCGGAAGATACATTCGCCCCAGCAATGGATGCTGACCCCAGGCGCCAGAAAGCTTGTCTGCGCGCTCTTCTGTGACGAGGAAATCCTGACGAAGTGTGGCCGCCACTTTCTCGCGTTGCACTTTTTCTCCCCAGGTTAAATATGACGACTGATTCTTGGCATCATCCTGCAGTAACGCCAGCAGCACGCCGATCTGCAAATCTTCGTCGGGTAGTTGCTCGATTTCGGTTACGCCATGGGCGATTAGAATGGCATTGTTAGCGATGCCTTCGAACAAGGTGGCGGCGCGGGTGTTCATGGTCAACACCGAGGCTTCGAAGCCGGCTTTCCCGCGGACATAGAGATCTTGTAAGTAGGCAAACGTCGTAACATGTCCGGGCACGACTTCGTGGCTTACCAGTTGCTCGAACTCCGGTACAGAGATCTGAAGCGAAGCGTTGATCTCGTAAGTGGCTTCATATTGCGGACTGGCGCCCGCCTTACGCGCTCGTCCGATGTAGTTCATCGAGCCCGAAAACCATGCGTCCTTGATGGGCAGGAATTCAATGTTGGCGCGCGGCACGGACACGAGATCCTGGGGAAGATAGGGCAGTAAGTTGGCCGCGCTTAGTCGGTCAAAGTGGGCAATCATGGCCGCGCCTAGAGCACGGACAGAAGCCATGGGAACCACACGATCGCGCCGCCAGGCATCGACCGCTCCGAGAAGGCCGGCGGAACCGGAGGTTGAGTAACCGGCGCGGCCCAACAATTCGGCAACACGTTCACGTTTCGCTTCCGGCATAGAAGGTTCCGGTGGCCGGCCCGTCGAGGACTCAACACACCGGGCGTAGGGAACCGGCTTGCCTTTGCCGAGAACTTCCATGGCCAGGTCCCACATCGTCTCCAGGCACAGCGACAGGCCTTCGAGATACTGGCTGCGCACGCCATTGCTCTTTCTAGCATTGTTGTTTCGAGCATCGAGCTTCCCTGCCTCATCGCGAATTCCGGCGATGGCTTGCGGGAGATCTACCTGACGCAGGTACTCCTCCACCGCTTGACGATCGACGTTCTTGCCGGAAACGCCGCCGGTCTCCCGCACCCGCGCCGCTGCCGGCACTGTATAGGCCGGCGGCAGTGGCTCATCCGAGAACCATGAGTCGGCGATGAATCGTCCTGTGCCAGAGGGACACATGACATCGCCACCCCAAAGCGTGTCGATACCTAGAACTGCGTCAGCGACGAATCGGTCTATCGAGTCCATGGGGATCTCCTTATTTCTATTTTTCTTCGGGGGACGCTTTCTTCAGCGATCCGAACGATAACGATCCGAACCACACGTAAAGACACAGGCCAACAAACAGTAGCGCGGAAACGGTTTGAGACACTGCCTCGTTGGCATAGAACGGCGTCTTGATCAGATCCTCGCGATATCCGGGAACCATTCTAAAGGCCGCGCCCAAAACCCCACCCAAGGCGCCGCCTGCCATCAGCCCGGACGCAATAATTACGCCGCGTTCGCGAATCGTTCTGCCTGTTTCGCCACCGGTTTGTTCGGAGCGTTTGTTCAGGTAGTGGCAAAGGAATCCGCCGACCAGGCAGGGGGTGTTCAGTTCGAGCGGCAGGTACATTCCGAGGGCGAAGATCAGCGAGGGCTGCCCCAGCATCTCGAGAATCAAGGCAACCATGGCGCCGGCGCCGAACAACAGATACGCGATCGGCTGATGACTCATGAATCCTTCTACCAGCGCTTTCATAATCGACGCTTGTGGCGAGGCCAAAACCGGGCGCAAATCGCCGGGCAAGGCTTCTCCGAACTGGAAGGTGCGGGCCAGCATCACGACCGTTAGTCCAACCGCGATGGCGGCAGCTATGACACCCAGAAACTTCACTTTTTCCTGCGCGGAGGGGGTCGAGCCTAGCCAGTATCCGGCTTTGAGGTCGGTGATGGTCTGGCCGGAGACGGATAATGCGGTGCACACCATGCCTGCGATCGCCATTACGAAGAACATGCCGGTCGTGCCCGATAGTCCGAACCTCAGCAACACTCCGCAGGAAATAATAATGGTGAGCATCGTCATTCCGGAAACTGGATTGCGGGCGGTTGTGGCAATGGCATTTGCGGCCACGGCTGTAAAGAAGAACGAAAAGACGAGGGTAAGCAAAAGGCCGATTGCAACCACAGTCCAGGAAGCCGCCAGATGCCCGAGGAGCATGGCGACTCCTATGGCTCCGAGCACAACTCCGAGGAAAATAGTAATCATCGGGATGTCGCGATCGGTGCGCTCCGGTGTCACCGCTTCGCTCTTGCGGAATACTCGGAGCGCGATTCCGAAAGAACCGGCCACGATGCGCAATGACTTGACGATGCCGAATATGCCTGCCGTGGCGATGGCTCCGACGCCGACAAAGCGAACGTAGCTGCGATAGATCTGCACCGCGGTCATGTGCGAAATCGGGATGGTTGCGGGGTAGACGGCGCTGTCCAAGTGGCTGCCGATGAACCATATCAGCGGGACGAGCACGAAATTGGAAAGCACGCCTCCGGCACAGAGGATCAGGGAACTGCGCAGACCGATCACGTAGCCTAGTCCGAGGATGAAGCCGATGGCGTCGAAACTGAACACCATGCGCGCACGGTCGGACAACATTCGAAACAAGGGCAGGAACTGAAAATCGATGAACTCCTTCCACACCTGAAATGTGGTCACGAACAAGTCATAAATGCCCGCGATCGCCGTCGCCTGTAGCAGCAGCTTCGCTTGCGATCCACCTTTCTCGCCGGTAACCAGCACTTCGGCGATAGCAGTCGCTTCCGGGTACGGAAGCAGACCGTGCATATCGCGCACGAAATAGCGGCGCAGCGGGATGAGGAAGAGAATGCCGAGACATCCGCCTGCCAGACAGATAAAAATCGTCTGCACGGGGTGAGGGTCGAGCTTCAGTATGTATAACGCCGGAACCGTGAACACCGCGCCGGCTACCACCGATCCGGCGACTCCGCCTATGCCGGTGATGATCACGTTCTCCAGCAGGCTGGAGCGTCGCGGATAAAGACGGGCGAGGCCAATCGCCAGAATCGAAATCGGGATTGCCGATTCCATTACCTGTCCGACTTTCAGTCCCGAATACGCGGAAGCGACCGTGAAGATGATGCAGAGCCCGATGCCCCAACCGATGGATCGGGTGGTTAACTCGGGCAAATGCGCTGCCGCGGGCACGATCGGCGGGTAGGATTCGCCGGGCTTCAACGGTTGATACGCGTTTTCGGGAAGAGACTTGGTTTCGACTTCGGCCATGCAGGAACGGGCCTCCTGATCCACTTGGAAGTCAAACATAGGGTACGGAGACAGAGCAAGGGCGGAGGTCACAGGGGGAAAGGATCTTTGCTGGATGCTTCGATGCTTCGTCCCGCCGGGTTGCTCGAAAACGCGTTCTCACGCACACTGTTTCTGCTGTTTACACAAGACCTGCGGAGCCCTTCGCTCATGAACATACTTGACCTGGTGGTCGGTAAGCCCATCAAGACCAGTGATGAACGCGCCGAACAGATCGGTCCGGTGCAGGGCATCCCGATCTTTGGCCTGGACGCGTTGAGTTCGGCTGCGTACGGGCCGGAAGCGGCCCTCAGCCTGCTGATTCCGCTTGGCCTTCTTGGTGTTCGTTACATCGTTCCCATCAGCGCCGCCATCATCACTTTGCTGGTGATTGTTTACTTTTCCTATCGCCAGACCATCGCCGCTTATCCCTCCGGCGGCGGCTCGTATACCGTGGCGCGCTTCAACCTTGGCTCACGCGCCAGCCTGCTGGCCGCGGCCGCGCTGCTTGCCGATTACATTCTTACGGCCGCCGTGGGAATTTCCGCGGGAGTCGGCGCCCTGGTTTCCGCCGTGCCGTCATTGCTGCCGCACACGGTTTCTATTTGCGTCGGCATTCTTATGGTGGTCACCATCCTTAATCTTCGCGGCGTGCGCGATGCCGGCCTTGCCTTCGCGCTTCCCACCTATCTGTTTGTCGGCACGCTTCTCATTACCATCGTCGCAGGCGTTGTCCGTGTTCTCCTCAGCGGCGGGCATCCCACACCGGCAGTTCCGCTTCCGCCTCTGCCGCCCATGACGGAGGCAGTCAGTTACTGGCTGCTGCTCAAGGTTTTCGCCAGCGGTTGCACCGCCCTGACTGGCGTGGAAGCGGTCAGCAACGGGGTGAAGGCTTTCCGGGAGCCGACCGTTAAGAACGCCCAACGCACTCTCACCGTGATTATTTTTCTGCTGGCGGTGCTGCTGGCAGGAATTTCGTATCTCGTAAAGACTTACGGAATTGCTGCCACCGATCCGGGCCAGCCCGGCTATCAGAGCGTTCTCTCCATGCTGA
>PLHP01000193.1 GCA_003138955.1 Acidobacteriaceae bacterium
TACTCCCAGGAGATGTTGCTGGCTGCGCTGCAGGAATACTGGGGCGATAAAATCGAAAACCCGCACGTGCTGCGGCGTTTGCATCGTCACGTGGGCGTCGACGGGCGGTTCCTCTCGCTTCCTAAAGAAGAATATCTGAAGATGAAAACCTGGGGCGAGGCCAACCATCACTGGATTCGCACGGCCAAGGAGTTGGGTGAGAAGGCGGTTACAGGAGCGCTGGCGGGTGCGGGCTTGCACGGCCGCAATCTGGGCGCGTTCTTTTTTACCTCGGTGACCGGCATTTCCAGCCCATCGATTGACGCGCTGCTGATCAACCGGATGGGATTGTGCAGAAACATTCGCCGCGTTCCGATTTTCGGGTTGGGCTGTGTGGCGGGCGCAGCGGCTATTTCGCGCGCGGCTGACTATGTGCGCGCTTATCCGGACCAGGTCGCGGTGGTGCTGTCGGTCGAACTTTGCTCGCTCACGCTGCAGCGCGAGGATATCTCGATGGCCAACCTGATTTCGTCCGGGCTCTTTGGCGATGGCGCGGCCGCGGTGATCGTCGCGGGCGCTGACGCTGAGTGCGGGCTTTCCGGCCCGCGCATCCTCGCAACCCGCTCCGTGTTCTATCCCAACACAGAGGAAATGATGGGCTGGGATGTATCGGAAAAAGGCTTTCGCATCGTTCTCTCCCGCGAAATTCCTAACCTGGTTCGAAAAAACCTGGCGCACGATCTCGACGATTTTCTTGCCGGGCGCGGATTGACTCGCGCCGACATCGGCAACTGGGTGCTGCATACCGGCGGGCCGAAGATTCTGGAAGCGACCGCCGAGGCGCTCGGCTTGAAGAATGGTGAACTCGACGTTTCCTGGCAATGCTTGCGCCGGACTGGCAATCTGTCGTCGGCTTCCGTGCTGGTGGTGCTCGAAGAAGTCATGAAAAATCGCCGCCCGGAACCGGGCACGCTTGGCTTGCTGGCCGCGATGGGTCCGGGGTTCTGCTCGGAATTCGTTCTGCTGGAATGGTAGGAAGAGCCAGGTTTCAAAGTTTCAGGGTTTCAAGTTTTCAGGGAAAGGTCGGTCGAAAGACTGTGAACCGTTTTCCAAATCCGGTGGATGTATTCGTGGTCGGCGGCGGACCTGCTGGTCTGGCGACCGCCATCGCGGCGCGGCGCCACGGTTTGAGCGTGGTGCTGGCGGATGGCGCGGTTCCGCCGATCGACAAGCCGTGCGGTGAGGGGCTTATGCCGGACGGAGTGGAGGCTTTGCGCGATCTCGGCGTTACGATTCCCGAAGGCGAAGCATATCCATTCCGCGGCATTCGTTTTGTGAGCGATGGCAAAAGAGCCGAGGCTGAATTCCCTCGCGGATCGGCGTACGGAATCCGGCGTACGCATCTGCATCGCGTCCTGTTGGACCACGCGGCGGCGTGCGGCGTGCGCTTGCTGTGGCAGGCGGCGGTCACCGCGCTTCATCCGGAGGGCGCGCTGGTTACTGGAGAATTGGTGCGAGCGCGCTGGGTGGTGGGCGCTGACGGAGCCAGTTCGCGCGTCCGCGGCTGGGCCAAACTGGATCAACACGAACTGGATGCACCCCGGAAAAAGAATCGGCGCTTCGGTTTCCGGCGCCACTACCGCGTCGCGCCGTGGACCGACTTCATGGAGTTGCATTGGGGCCGTCACTGCCAGATTTATGTCACTCCGGTCAGCCGCGAAGAAGTTTGTTTGGCGTTGGTCTCGTCCAGTTCGAAGTTGCGGCTGCGGATTGACGACGCGCTCGGGGAATTTCCGGAACTTTCGGAGCGCCTCAAAGATGCGGAACCCGCTTCCAGCGAGCGGGGCGCAATCACCGTCACCCGCAAATTGCGGCGCGTGTATCGTGGCCGAACGGTGTTGGTGGGCGACGCCTCGGGCGGAGTGGACGCCATTACCGGAGAAGGTATTTGCCTCGGCTTTCGGCAGGCCGTACTGCTGGGCGATTGCCTGGCGAGCGGAGACCTCGCTCGCTATCAAAAAGGTCATCGCACGCTGCTCCGCCGTCCCACCCTGATGGCTCGCATGATGCTATTCATGGCCGAACACAGCCATCTGCGGCAGCGCACCATGCAGGTATTCCAGTCGAGCCCCCAGTCTTTTGCGGGAATGTTGGCCATGCACGTGGGCGAAGGCTCCACGCGGGACCACATCTCTAACGGGATCGCCGTGGGGTGGGAACTGCTGAAGGCCTGACGCATTGCGGACCTATCAGAATCTATGCCGACAACTGCGCTCAGAATTCCACATGAGCCCGCAGGCCAGGCACGATCACCGGCCCGCGGTCGCGATTGTAACCGGGATTATTGATGTGCTGCACTCCCGGAGCGATATAAATTCCGCGCCAAACGTGTGCCGTGTAATACGACTCGACGATGTTCTCGCGTCCGTAGTTCAGCCTACCGTCGCCGAGCAGAAAACCGAGCCCGCCATCTGCCAGGTATACCTGGTGATCTTTCTTGATGGCGTTCGATACGAAGGCAACGCCGGCGCGGTCTTGCTTGCGATGCCATAGTGCGCCGTTGGCTCCTAAACCTCCGGCGAACGTTTGGCCAACTTCCGTGAAAGCGAACGATTCCGTCTTGTCATTGTTCCACCCGAAACGGCCGAAAGCCGTCAGATTGCGCGCGAGGCCCTGTTCCACATTGATGCCGAAGCCATATTTGCGGGTGATGTGCCAGGGGTGGTTAGTGATTTCCGGGACCGTCTCCGGCTCCGGGGACGAGTGATCTACAAACTGAGTAACAGCTTCGCGGTAGATGCCCATATTGGCGTAGTTCGTGTATGCGAGCAGCCGCACGACGCCCGCTTTTTTCGGTATGACGCCACGGCGCAGTTCGTATTGCCAGTTCTCCGCGTGTGCTTGCCACGGCTTCCACACCAAGTCAATTCCGTTGGCGATTTTGGGCATCAGCGCTTCAACGAAGCGAAATCCCCAGTTGCGATCCTCATAATCTGCCATGACCCCAACCGTGTAGCCGCGCGTGTCGGCGGCGTAGTCCCAGGCACCGTTCTGGTCGACGGTCCAGTTGGTGAATTGAAAATGCGTGTCGGAACCTACCGAATTCCCATCGACGAAATCCGGTAGGGTGAATTTGCCGAAGCGTACTTCCAGTCGCCGCCGGGGCAACTCATCAAACAGAGAAAGGAAATTGCGGTCGTTTTCAATCTTGTCTTTGCTCAGCGCGAATACTTTGTGGATCATCGCGCGCGCTAAGTAAGGCGCGGTGCTCAGTGGCGTGCCTTCGCCGGGAATACGGACCACGTCCAGATTGGTAATTCCGGCCAATCCGAGGGAATTGCTCAGCCCGGCTCCGGCAGCGTCTTCGACATCCGCCAGCAGCTCGGTCGAATCGTTCAGCCGCACCCCGCTGTACAGCGTCATCACCCGCGAAGTTGCCTTCTCATAGTTGGCATCCAAACTGTTCTTTCCGGAGTAGGGAGCGTGGAATGGCGGGTGCGTCTGAAAAATGAAATTCGCCTGAGCAGAGAGCCAGAAGCGTGTGTCCTTGAAATGCGGGAACATCGCTTCAGGATCGGCGCTGGCATCGGTGGGCGGGGTGGACGGATCATCCGCGGTGCCGGATTGTCTGGAATCAGAGGCGACTTGCGACTGTGCCCAACAGGCGGGCGCGACGGCGCCCAGCACGAAAGCGAGCGCCAGAGCCAGGGACAGCCCGGCGCCCTGGGCGCGACCTTGGCTGGCCCGGCGGTCCATAATGAAGACATTCATAATGAAAATGAATTTCAATTTCAATATCATAAGTGCAAACTAATTGGCTGGAGGCGCGCTTGACAACGCCTCCAGTCACCCTTGGATGTGATTGCAATCACGCTGGCACGTGCAGTTCGCCAGTATGCGCTTCATCGGTTAATAGAAAGTTACAGTTGCGGCCCGCGTTGAGCGTCAGTTCTCCACGGCTGGCTCCCATTGGATTTGGAGCTGCCGCCTGCCGTTCTTGTCGGTGACCACGACCCAGTTCATGCGCGGAGACTTGCGTTCCGCGTTGCTTTCCAATTGCCAGGAAGCGATATCTGCGCATTGGATCACGCGCGTGAGCTGCGTCGTCGGCATCGCCATCGCTTCTGCTGATGCAGTCATGCAGGTCATTTTCCTGTCCTCCTTTCTGTAAGATTCAGCCTTCCAGCTTGACCTCATGCCACTGTGCAATCGGACTGATTTCTTACGCGCGATCCACGCCTTGCGCCGATGATTAACGCTAGCATATCACAGACGGTTAACTATAGTTAATGCCGGGCGGCTGCACACATTCGTGAGTCGCCCCTTGCGGCTGGAGTACAATTCCCGCCGGCAGCGATGCGGCATGGCCGCGTTCTTATCTAATTTTTTGGGGGGATAGAAGAAGCAGATGTGAACCGATAGGAGAGGAGTAAAGCGCTGTCGTCTCACGTCTACTGCTGCCATCCGCGGGCCTCCAACTCAAAGGCTCGTCCATCCCGTGTCGCATATACCTCGTTTGCATCCGCACGGAGCAGATGTTATTTTCAAGCCGCGCGGGCGGCGTGCCTGCGCAACTCCTACCGCGCCGACTTAATTCTCATATACCATAGGGGGGTATACTACAGTCAAGGAAAAAATGCATACCGTCGAAGAAAAACCCAAGCTCATTCTCCGGATCAAGAGAATCAAGGGGCAAATCGCCGCTATCGAGCGCGCCCTGGAAGCGGATGAAGATTGCTCCGATGTGCTGCAGCTGATCACGGCCGCGCGCGGCGCCATGAACGGATTGATGGCCGAATTGCTGGAAGGCCACATCCGCTTTCACGTCATCAACTCCAAGCAGCTCAGCTCCGAGCAGGCGCTCGCGACCGACGAACTGATTGAGATCGTGCGCTCGTACCTCAAGTGATCGACTGCTCGCAGTATGCTTGGGCGAGAGCGGCAGCGCACGCGAGCGGTGCCTCACGATGCGGACGACGAATTTCCAAAACCAAAAAAGGACAGCCCGGAGCCCCCCAAGGCCGTCCTGATAAACCCTCCCGGTTAGAAGGGCAACTGTTATTACGATAGCCGCGATAGATTGCAGGAATATTGCAATTCTGTGAAAGTCCGATGAAATCCATAGCCTCTGCCTGAAATACAGCGCGCAATGATCCGCTCGGCAGCGCGAATACTTGCGATACTGTAACGTGGAATCACTCGACAGCGTGGAAAGCCAAGCCCCTTTACTCGATCTGCGGAACGTCTGCGTAATGCGGGGAGAGAAGGTCGTGCTCGACGACTTCAGCCTTCGCGTGCATGTCAACGAACATGTGGCGGTGCTGGGGCCGAACGGCTGCGGCAAGTCCACCCTGATCAAAACCATCACCCGCGAGTGTTATCCGATGGTGCGCGAAGGGTCGAGCATGACCATCCTCGGCCAAAAGAGCTGGAACGTTTTTGAGCTGCGCTCGCTGCTGGGCATCGTGTCCAA
>PLHP01000031.1 GCA_003138955.1 Acidobacteriaceae bacterium
TCTCTTATCGAGGGGCACCCTCGTGAGTTCAAACGACTGCGCTAGTCCGGGTCACCCGCCTGCGGGGACTAAGCTCGGAACATCCCACGGGGAACACCCCGCGAAGGCCCCCAAGGATGCTCTGCCGTATGTGCTGGGGAACTAATCCATACGCAGTAGCCTATCGAGGCTAGTGTTTTTGACTTAAGCCAAATAGGGACTTGCAAAGAACTCAAGAAAAGTTCAATGTGTTGCCGCGCCACGAGCTGACCCTCCCCCAGAGTCAGGCGCTACACAAAGACACACAAGAAACATAAAAACAGGAGGATCCAAAAATGAAAAAACTCGGATTGTTGCTGCTTCCGATTCTGGCAATTACGCTGATGCTGGGGGGAAATGCTTTCGCTCAAGACAACAGCGTGTTTTTCACCACCTACTACTCCAACGCAAACTACGCTGGTGCGCCGGATGCAACCGTGCGTATCGTTAACGACGGCAACACAGACGGCAACCTGTACGCTGACATCTACGTACTCGATGACAGCCAGGAACTGCAGGCGTGCTGCGGCTGCCTCGTATCCAAGGACGGTCTGCTCTCGGAATCCGTCGACTCAAACCTCACGTATAACTCCCTGACCGGGAAGATCAACCACCGTGGCGTCATCAAGATCTTTTCGGACGCGAATATTAACGGTTGGGACGCTGGCAGCGCCGTTAGCTCGAAGGCAGGACTACGGGTATCGGCGACGCACGTACAGTCACTGGCGGCGGCAGGCGGTGGCTACGCCCTAACCGAAACCAATGGCAACGACGCGAACCTCGGGGCGGTCGAAAAATCGCTCCTACCCGAAGAGTGCGGCTTCATAGTAGGCACCGAGGACGAAGCCGGCCTGGGCAGCGGACAGGGCACATGCTCTTGCACGCCGGAAGACTACGACTTCTAGTCGAAAGGAATGGCTTCTGACTTGAAGGGCGGTAAGGCTGGGCTGAAATAGCTTCGTTGGATAGAGCTGTTGCAGCACTTCATCTTGAAACGGCTGGGAGTTTTTCCCGGCCGTTTTCTTTTTCGCCTCCCCACTGGCAAAGGAAAAGCCGTAAGCAACGAAGAAGAGTGTTCTTGAGCTCCTGCAACTTTGCCTGCCCGAACTGGGGTTCTTCCACAACAAGCCGTTCGAGACAGACCCGTTTCTGTGCTTCCGTTGGCTACCACCCCGGGTGGAGATGGTGGCCTTGCCCGCGGTGGCTTTTCTTCTTCCACCTGAATGCGATGAGCATCGGCGGCATCGTGCCGAATGCCGGTCATTCGATCTCCTGTTTGTCGGCCGCGGAAACTGAGGCCCTTAGTTGAACCTCGTGCTCCGCTCTGCGCATAATGCATTTATGGCGTTCCGTGCCGACACAATTGACCGCGTTCTGAGTTGCCTCAGAGACTCCAGGGCGCAAAAGTCTCCTCCGCTAGAATCGCGCTCTTCCCGTCAACCCGTTTTCTCCATTGCGATGATGCTTGGCTTGCTCGCGCTCGCCTATGCACTAATCGCCGGTTTGCGCACCATAGCCGACATGGACTTGGGATGGCAGTTGGCTACTGGGCGGTGGATCGTCCAGCATCACAGCATCCCGTCTACCGATGTCCTCTCCTACACGGCGCGTGGCCAGGAGTGGATTTATCCGGTGCTGGCGCAAGTCCTCTTGTATTGCGCGTATGCCGTGGGTGGTTATTCGCTGCTTTCCTGGCTGGGTGCCGCAGCCTGCGTAGGAACCGTCGCCTTGCTGTTGCGCCGTGGCGATGCCGTCACAGCGCTTCTGGGGGTGATCGCAGTCCCCCTGATTGCGGCTCGCACCGCGCCCCGTGCCGAGATGTTCACAGAGGTTCTCTTCGCTGCGTTCCTCAGCGTGCTATGGCACTACCATCGGTCCGGGAGGGGCGCGTTGTGGCTGCTTCCGATCCTCATGTGTTTTTGGGCCAACCTGCACTTGGGATTCATCGCCGGGCTGGGCATCTGTGCCGCTTATGTTGCTTTGGAGCTTGGCGATGCTGCGGTCGCGAGCCTTCGGCCAGCCGCTTTCCAGCGACTGCGAAATGCAGCCCCCTGGTTGCTCGCAACCGCCATGGCAACCCTGCTGAACCCATGGGGAGCGCGAATCTATGTCGCTGTGGCAAGGCAAGGCGACGTTCTTGGCACCCACAGCAAGTGGATTCGCGAGTGGTCCGGGTTGCGCATCGCCACGGGAAAACTGGCAGAGATGCTCGCGTGGCGGGAGCCGAGCAGCGCCCTGTGGTGGCTGATTCTGGCAGCAATTGTGGCGGCACTTTTCGCAGCGTATATGCGGCGAATCGTTCCAGCTGTTCTACTTGTGGCGTCCGTCTACATCGTGATCCATGCTCTGCGGATGAGGGCGCCATTTGCCACCGTGGTCGTTGTCGTGGGTGGGTCAATCCTGGCGGACGCGATCGGGCTCGGATGGGCGCGGCGTTTTCGGGCGTTTCAAGGCATTCGGCGCACTCAGGCCCGGGCCGCGACGGCGCTGTTTTTCGCGGCGGTGGTCTTGTTCGTTGCGGCTAGAGTCTCCGACCTTGTTACAAACCGTTACTATCTCAAGACTCCGCAACTGTTCAATGCATTCGGCCCGGGCGTATCCTCCTGGTATCCGACCGAAGCAGCCGCCTTTCTGTTGCGTGAGCAGCTTCCCGGCAATATTTTCAATGACTACACTGCCGGCGGTTTTGTAGCCTGGGCGCTCTGGCCATCGTACCCAGACTACATCGATGGCCGCGCCATCCCTTTCGGCAATGCGCTGTTCCTCCATTCCATTGAATTGCTTGCCCAGCCGCTTGATTCGCCGGCCTGGCAACTAGAGGCCGAGAGCCGCAATCTCAATACGATTCTCTTCTCCACGGATCATGACCTGACTGGATCGCTGGGCGAATTGGGAACGTTCTGCGCAAGCCGGCAATGGCGCCCGGTGTATCTTGACACCCATGCCGCCATTTTTGTGCGCGCCAAACCGGAGACCGCCGCCTGGCTCAGCCGTCTGCAGATTGATTGCAACAAAATCCGCTTTGATCACCCTCCTGAAATCGGCGGTAATCGCGGTCGCGCGGAAGCGTTCCGCTACTACGTGAACGCTGGCTATATTCTTCTTGACCTGGGGAGGCCCGCGGAAGCGTTGGATTCCCTGGACCGCGCGGGGAGCATTTTCTCTGACAGTGCGTTCCTGCACCTGGCACGGGGATTCGCTCTCCAGAATCTCGGCCGATGGGCAGAGGCCGATCGCGAGTTATACACCTCCAGCGAACTCGGCTCCGACGATGCGGCTCTGGCTCTCGCCGCGCGATACCAACAACTCGGACGCTACGCCGATGCAGCGCGAATTCTCAATCACGCGGCGGAACGGTCCGATCGGCCCCATTGGCTCTACCTGAGATTGGGCTACGCGCAACTGGCGCTGGACCAGCCGCAAGAGGCGTTGATTTCCTTCGATCGCGCGGATAAGGAAAGCCCGTTTGTCGGGGATGCTGCCGTCCTTGGCGAGGCATTTCGCGCCCAAGTTGCAGAGGGCCGCCATCGTGCTTTGCATTTTTGGAGTGGCCGACCGACGCCTCACCAGTGATGGGTCCGGGCCATTCATCGCTGGCTGCCGAGGCCGCGAGCACGGAAACATTTCACTGTCACTAGATCAGGACGTCGAGGGTGACCGTAGTCGTTTGGGTCACACCTCCGCTCTTACCCGTTATGGTAATCGTGTGGTTCCCAAGCCCGGCGCTTTTACCAACAGTAAGCGTCATAGTCGAAATCCCAGCTCCGGCAAATATAGTTGGGTTGAAGCTCACGGTCACGCCTGTTGGCTGGCCGGTCGCAGACAAGGTAATGGCCTTATTAAAGCCCCCAGAAATAGCCGTGGTGATTGTGGAGGTGCCGGAGCTACCCCTGGCAACGCTAATCGATGTGGGTGCTGCGCTGATGGTGAAGCTAGGAGTTGTCCCGGTCACCGTCAGGGAGACCGTGGTCGTTTCGGCGGTGCTGCCCGAGGTTCCGATCACCGTAATGCTATACGTGCCGGTGACTGTGGATGAACCCACGGTCATCGTCATGGTCGAAGTTCCAGCCCCGGTAATCGAAGTTGGGCTGAAGCTCACGGTCACGCCCGTTGGCTGGCCGGTCGCAGACAAGGTAATGGCCGAGTTAAAGCCGCCAGTCGCCGCACTACTTATCGTGGAGCTTCCCGAACTGCCCTGTGCCACCGAGACCGATGCCGGTGCGGCGCTGATGGTGAAGCTAGGAGTCGTCCCGGTCAC
>PLHP01000367.1 GCA_003138955.1 Acidobacteriaceae bacterium
CTTCTACCACGGGCTGCTAGGCCAGGACCAAGACTGGCGCGCCCAGGGTTAGCGCAAGTGGCGTGTTGCGCGCTGTGTTCCGCCCGGCATGGAGCTGGGTTGGACACAGCGCGCATTTTCCGCCTCGCGTCAGGTAATTAACTCAATCTCACTTGGCGCTTACGAAAGCGCCGGTGGTCGCGTTAATTATGCCAATGCCCTTCCGGTCAGTCGCGCTGGTGCCGTAAATGACATACCAGTCGGGCACGTTCTGCTTCGGGTCCCGGAGCAGAAGGTACATAATGGACTGCTTCGGATCCTTCTTCAGGATGGCGTCGCCCCCGTGTTGCTGCGCGATCGCGACTGCCTTGTCCGTATCGGTTTTCAGCAGGTACTGTGAAAAGACAAGACCGGCGGACTGGGCGTTATAGGCGCTATCGGCCCCCTCGGTTGAAACTCCGAACGGCGGCGCATCCGGCCGGCGGCTTCCCGAGCAAACGATGGTCTTGACCGACCGCTGGGCGGGCGAGACAAAGTACCCTCGCCAGATGGCCGCCTTCCCGTCCTGCCCGGTGGTTTCCGGGGTGAGAACGGATTCCAACCGAGCCGGCTGAGCGTCCGACGACCACTTGATGGCGAGACCCATCATTCGATTGAATGCCTCCTGACCGGTGTAAAGCACGGGTTCCTTTTTCTCCGCCGGCGCGGCGGTGGCCGGCGTGGGCGTGCTCTCTTTCGCCTTATTCTCGGTTGAGTTACAGCCTGCTGTCAGGATCGCAACGCTGATGACACTAAGGGCGAATGCGAGACGATAAAATTTCATACTCCGTTCCTCCAGGAATGTTTTGAGCCCATATCCTCATTGATCTCGAATACTTTAATTGATCTCGAATACTTTATCCGTTCCCTTACAGTCTCTTACCACAAGAACGATCAGATCCGCCGTGATCCGGTCCCGTTTAATTTTNNCATCCGCGAAAGAGCCTGGACGCGGCATCCTCCGAAGTTCGGATAGGCGCGAGCCCCCCGTCCCGTCACGCTGATGCGTGACCAGCGTTACTGCAAGCCGTGACCACGGAGAGGAAAATAATAATAGGCATCAGAGCTGCGGTGGAGGTTCTGAAATGCTCGGCAAGTGCACCAACCCTTCGTGCTCCGCTTCCTTCCGCCACATGCAAGAGGGGATACTTTTTCGACTGGAACCCGACCCCGATCTCAGATTGCCCAATCCCAAGAAGCCCGAATATTACTGGCTGTGCCAGAGCTGCTCGGCAGCCATGACGCTGCTGATCGGCAAAGAAGGAAAAGTGATACCTGTTCCGCTCCCAGCGCCGGTCCAGGGTGGCGCCCATAGGAGCGACTTGATCTCGTCAAAGCGGCAGAATGGGCTAATGCTCAGCTGCCTTACCTCGTCGACGGAAAAACGTCGCAGAAGCAGAAGTAAGGGATCCCTCGGCTGATGGAGAAGACATCATGCCAGATGACTGGACGACCAAGCTAACATCCTAACCGTCAACCATTGCCCACAAAGGAGGTGACATCGCCATGAAGCGCACCCGCACAATACCCACTGCGTCAACGCCAGCCCCACCATCAACCGAATCTACCAGTGAGGTTCAAGAGCAAATCCGTCGTCGCGCCTACGCATTGTACGAAGAACGCGGGAGAACCGATGGGCACGATCTGGAGGATTGGCTGCAAGCCGAGTCGGAGGTGACTCGACAGAAGGAGAAGCCAGCCGCCGCATAGAACCAAGCAGAGCTTTGGAGAGGATACCCTGCGGATTTCAAGTGATTTGTAGTCCTTTGAACTCGACCTTGCGGACAACCTTGGCAGGGCTCCACGTATCGGACACGGACTGTGTCCGATTGGGGGATTTTGAGTGTAATCGGGATTTTTCGCCAACAACCCTTCTGAGATTCTGCCAACTCCGCAGCTTTCATTGACTTGCCCCTTTCGCCACCGTAAGATTTGCCACGAGTGATCGGCCAAACCATCTCGCACTACCGCATCGTCGAGAAACTCGGCGGCGGAGGCATGGGCGTCGTTTACAAGGCTCAAGACACGCGTCTTGACCGATTCGTCGCTCTCAAATTCCTGCCCGAAGGCGTAGCCCAGGATCGCCAAGCTTTGGAGCGATTTCGACGTGAGGCCAAAGCCGCATCGGCGCTGAACCATCCCAACATCTGCACGATTCATGACATTGGCGAGCAGGATGGGCAGGCGTTCATCGCCATGGAGTTTCTGGACGGGCTGACGCTGAAGCACCGCATCGGCGGGCGTCCCATGGAAACTGAGTTGATTCTGTCCCTCGCCATCGAGATTGCGGACGCCCTCGACGCAGCCCATGCCGAAGGCATCGTCCACCGCGACATCAAGCCCGCCAACATCTTTGTGACCAAGCGCGGGCACGCCAAGGTACTCGACTTCGGGTTGGCGAAAGTTATGCCGGTGGGCAGCAAGGTGATGGAAGCGGGGGCAGGGGCATCGCAGGCGACTGTCGAATCGAGTGCGGAGCACCTGACCAGTCCGGGAACGGCGCTCGGAACCATCGTCTACATGTCGCCGGAACAAGTCCGGACCAAGGAATTGGACGCCCGCACGGACCTGTTCTCCTTCGGCGCGGTGCTGTACGAGATGGCGACAGGGACGTTGCCGTTCCGTGGCGAAAGCACAGGAGTGATTTTCGAGTCCATTCTGAACCGGGCACCCGTTCCTCCGGTGCGATTGAACCCTGACCTGCCAGTCGAACTGGAACGGATCATCGCCAAGTGTCTGGAAAAAGACCGCAACCTGCGATACCAGCACGCCTCTGAGGTTCGCACCGACTTGCAGCGGCTGAAGCGTGACACGGATTCGGGTCGTGCAGCCGCCGCGACAGCACAAGTCGAGTCGAAGTCCGCCACGAAATCCACTCCGTTTCGATGGGGGGTGGTCACTGGCGCAGCAATACTGGTCATCGCATTGGTAGTGGGCGGTTGGCTGTTGTACTCCCGCAAGGCCCATGCGCTGACTGACAAGGACACCGTCGTCCTCGCTGATTTCACGAACACGACGGACGACCCGGTCTTTGATGGCGCGCTCCGGCAGGGACTTTCCGTACAACTGGAGCAGTCACCCTTTCTAAGCTTCGTCTCAGAACAACAAATCCAGCAGACTCTGCAGATGATGGGGCAGAAGCCGGATGCGAAGCTCACGCCGGAGATTGCCCGCGAATTGTGCCAACGCACCGGAAGCAAAGCGTATCTGAGCGGTTCGATTGCGAACCTTGGGAGCCAATACGTTCTGGGTCTCAAGGGGGTGAACTGTCAGACCGGCGACCCCCTGGCTGAGGAACAGGAGCGGGCCACGGGTAAAGAGCAGGTGCTCGCGGTCATGGACAAGGCAGCCGTGAAGCTGCGCGCCAAGCTGGGGGAATCGCTCAGCACGGTGCAGAAGTTCGACACGCCGCTTGCGCAAGCGACCACGCCTTCGCTCGAAGGCCTTCAGGCTTTCAGCTTGGGACGAAAGACCCTTGTGGGAGGCGACAGAGCCGCCGCCGTGCCCTTGTTCCAGCGGGCCATCCGCCTCGACCCGAATTTCGCCATGGCCTATGCCGACCTCGGGGTGAGCTATGCGAATCTCGGCGAGACCACCTTGGCGGCCGAGAACACGCGCAAAGCCTACGAGCTGCGCGAACGGGTGAGCGAGCCGGAGAAGTTCTACATCGAGTCTCACTACTATCATATTGTCACCGGCGACCTGGAAAAGGCGCTCCAAGCCTATGAACTCTGGGCGCAGACCTATCCGCGAGATCCCGTGCCGCCGATCAACCTGGGTGTCATTTACTCCATTCTCGGGCAATATGACAAAGCCCTTGCGGAAGCCCGTGAGGCCCTCCGCCTCAACGCGAGCGGTTTGAATTATGCCAACCTCACCATCTCATATCTCCATCTGAATCGCCTGGAGGAGGCCCGGGCCACGGCCGAAGAGGCGCAGGCGAAAAAGCTCGATTCTCATTACCTGCGCATCTTCCTGTGCCAGCTTGCCTTTTTGCAGAACGACGCGGCAGGAATGGCGCAGCAGGTAGCATGGTCGGCGGGCAAGCGGGGAGTAGAGGACCAGCTGCTGGAATTCGAAGCCGGTACAGCCGCCTATTCCGGACAGCTTGGGAAGGCCCGGGCGTTTTCCCGCTGGGCGGTGGCCTCAGCCGAGTGGGCAGGGGAGAATGAGACCGCGGCAGGCTACGAAGCCGATGAGGCCCTGCGGGAAGCCCTCTTCGGTAATGCCGCCAAGTCCCGGCAGCGGGCTGCGACGGCGCTGGGGCTTTCGAACGGCCGGGATGTGCAGTATGGAGCGGCGCTGGCACTAGCCTTTGCAGGAGACGCGTCTCGGGCTCAGGCACTGGCGGCTGATTTGGCCAAGCGCTTCCCAGAGGATACGGTGGTCAAGTTCAACTACTCGCCAACGATTCACGCCCAGCTCGCGCTCAGCCACAACGATCCTTCAAAACCCATCGAGGCGCTTCAGGCTGCCGATCCTTGCGAGTTGGGTTCACCGGGCAACGCTGGTGTCGTCAGGCTCGCTCTCTATCCCGTGTATGTGCGCGGGGAAGCCTATCTGGCCGCACATGAGGGCAGCGAAGCCGCAGCCGAGTTCCAGAAAATCCTCGGCCATCGCGGAGTTGTTCTCTACGAACCCATCGGTGCGCTCGCCCATCTCGGCCTCGCACGCGCCTATGTCTTGCAGGGCGACACCGCCAAGGCCAAGGTGGCATATCAAGATTTCCTCACGCTCTGGAAAGACGCCGACCCCGACATCCCCATCCTGAAGGAAGCCAAAGCGGAGTACGCGAAGCTGCAGTAGCAGCGTGGCGATCTTCCATGCCTGACCTGCTTGCACAAAAATTGTCAACTGACGCTATCAGGGATTTCACAAGCTTGCGCCGTCTGTTCGCCCGTCAGCTGGGGTTTTGAGCGTAATCGGGATTTATCGCCAGCGATCTTGGCATTGGGCAACAGTCCTGTTGAAAAGAACGCAAAACAAAGGCTGCCCGAGGGCGGCCTTTCTTCAAAGCAACGCGATTACGGCTTCAGGGTCCCACATATCACCGGCGGCAAAAGGTCGCAATCCTAAGGAAGCTGCGATGCCTGGCGCAGCATGTGGAACTTCCCGACGCAGCCCGCTTTAAGCACCATCTATCGGGGAAATGGAGGAATCCGTGCGGGAATCCGCACGATGTTGTAGACCTTGACCTCCGCAGCCCATTGGCTGATGAGCGTCTGGGCCACGCCCTTGAACTTGCGCATGTCAAGAGCCAGGTTCGTGACGTAAACGTAGTCGCCAACTTTATGCATTTCGGCCGGAAAGAGGATTCCGCGCACCGCACCGCGCTCATCCAATCCGTTGAAGTCGCCCAGCTTGGCAATCGCCTTCCCGGTCTTGTCGAGTACCACGATCTCATCGGATTGATTTGCGACTACCCACAACCGATCTTCTTCGTCGAAGAACATCCCGTCGGGGCCATTGATGCTGTTGACGAAAACCTCAGGCTGGCCAGCTTCCCCGTTAACAATAGGCACCCGGATGATCTGGTCGTCGCCCGTGTTCCCCACAAACAGGGCGGTCTGGGCGCGATCAAACGCGAGGCCGTTTGCGCCGATGGGTGGAACACCATGGGAAATCAGCAGATCAGTCTTCACCCAAGCCGTCGGGGTGCCGCCGGTCGGACCGGCTCTCCATACAGTTCCCTGAAATGAGTCCGTGAGGTAGATGTTTCCCTTTTTGTCGAAGGTCATGCCGTTGGGACAGGCTTTTTCACCAGGGAGGCTGATGAACACGGAGGAGGCACCGGTCATTGGATCGACCTTCAACACCTGCTTGCCGCCACAATCGACAACCAACAAGTTGCCGGTTCCTTCTTGAAAGCTGAGATCCCCCAGGCGATTTAAAGATCCGGCAACCTCAACCCGGCGCTGAAAGGTTCCGTCCGGAGCGAAGACGATCAAGTGACCGAGCTTGCCAGGGCGATCGGTGTCCCAGGTGACGACATAGAAGTTTCCCTTGGAATCGACAGTTATCCCCTCGGGATGAGCACTGCCTGGGGGAAGAGTAGCGAATTCGGTTACAACACTACGGTCCCATCCATTGGCGGGCAGTTGCAGGAGCGAGAAGCTGAGTACGAGCAAGCAGTGTGTCCAGGGTCGGCGCATTTCTTGTCTCCTTTTCGAAGGCGATTCTAGGTAGTGCGGGTTAGTAGTAACCCAGGCCGACCGCTTGCGTCCTTGAAGGAACGGAGCCCCGAATGAAAATGACAGGGCGACCTGTGCTCAAAACTCCTGAAGAAGCGGCGAATGGACTATATTTCCTACCCAACAGCCTGTCAATATGTACTGCCTGGCAACTAGCTGCCGAATCGCAGGGGCTCTTTCTTCTGTCCCTGCGCGGCGTGACGATGGGAAGAAAACCGTCCCATAAATCGGCATAGGGGGGACGGTT
>PLHP01000226.1:0-3704 GCA_003138955.1 Acidobacteriaceae bacterium
CCGAGGCGCACCTCCTGCTGCACAGTGTGCCGCACCACCAGCAGCGTCGTGAAGGTCAGCGCCGCCGATACCGCGACCATGGAAAGCAGGAACTTGGTCCGCAACCGAATTCCGCCCATGGTCAAAACCTCGAAAGTGTTACAGGATACTAGGTTATAAAAGGTCAGAGGTGAGAGGTCAGATTGCAAAGGTAAAAGCCGTTGTGATCTTCACCTCTGCAATCTGACCTCTTACCTCTGACCTCGTTCCGCTTACGGCACAAACTTGTATCCCGAACTGTGCACGGTGCGAAAGTGCAAGGGGTTCGCGGAATCCTTTTCCAGCTTCTGCCGCAGCCGCAGGATGTGATTATCGACCGTCCGTGTGCTCGGATAATTCCGGTAACCCCAAACCTGGTTCAGTAACTCCTCACGCGATAACACGCGCTCCGCGTTCTGGATCATGAACTTCAGCACCTTGAACTCTTGCGAAGTCAGCTGCACCAAATTCCCTTCCCGCCACAATTCCATCTTCGTGAAATCGACTTTCACATCGCCAAACTTGAAAGTCTCGGTCAGCGGAGTCCGTGTCGAGCGCCGCATCGCCGTTCGCACCCGCGCCAGAAGTTCCCGCGGACTGAAGGGCTTCGTCACGTAGTCATGCGCGCCCAACTCCAGCAGCAGCACCTTGTCCATCACTTCCGTTCGCGCACTGAGGACGATGATCGGCAACGAGGGAGCTGCCTGGCTGATTTCCCGGCACACATCCTGCCCCGGCGTCCCCGGCAAACTCAAGTCCAGCACCAGCACGGACGGCGCCCCCGCCCGAAACATCTCCAGACCCGCTGCGCCGTTCCCTGCAATATCCACCGCAAAGCCTTCGGCTTCAAACAATCGCTTTAGGGCTCTTTGCACGGCAGGATCGTCCTCGATCACCAATATCCGCTCCGAACCAGCCGGAACCGCGTCCATCGTCGTCGTCGCTGAAGATACGCTCTTGGTCACGACCACCCCCACGCCGTAATTGCCATGAATCATACCCCTAAACTCTAGCCTGATATCGGGTTAATGGCACATTCTGGGGAAGAAAGTGACATCAATTTGACAATTTATTTACAACTTGCTGGACGTCAGAGACGGCAGGAGGAATGAGACGCTGCCGATAAGTAGGGTGTAAGTCTTATTGCACTCATGCCTCGACCGCTTGCACAATCCGCTGCACAATCCGCTAATGCCCGATCATGTCCGAGCCACCCGCCAAGTCTGAAATGCTTGCAACACGGCTCTAGGGCCCCGGAGCTATTTCCCAGAACGTCACTTTGATCTTTGTTGTGCGATCCATTGGTCGGTGCCTGCGTCGAGGAGATCGAGGGGGGAGGGTTCCGCCGTCGAGCATCTGGTCGTGAAATGTGCGGATGTCAAACTTGGGGCCCAATCCTTTCTGGGCGCGCTCGCGGAGTTCGCGGAACTTGAGCTGCCCGAGCTTGTAGCTGAGGGCTTGTGCGGGCCACGCGATGTAGCGGTCGGTCTCGGACTGTATGGTGGGCTCGTCGACAGCGCCGGACTTGCGCATGAAGTCCACGACTTGATCGCGCGTCCATCCTTTGGAATGGATTCCGGTGTCGACAACCAGACGTACGGCACGGAAGAGTTCGGAGGAGAGGCGGCCGTAGTCCGAAACTGGATCCTGGTAGAAACCCACCTCTTTGCCGAGTTCCTCCGCGTACAGGGCCCAGCCTTCGATGTACGCGTTGAAGCTGAGACCATGGAGGCGAAACTTGGGCAACCCGGTGAGTTGCTGCTGTACGGAGAGCTGCATGTGATGTCCAGGGATGCCCTCGTGGTAAGCGATTGCCTCGTCGTTGATGAGCGAGCGGTGCGCGAAGTCGGAGGTGGCCACGACGACGCGGCCGGGGCGCTTGCCGTCCGGCGTGCCGGTAACATAGTGGGTCGCAGCGGCCGACTGGAAGGCGGGTATGGCTTCGACGGTGACCGGCGACTTCGGAAGGAGGGTGAAGAGCTCCGGGAGTTTGAGCTCCATCTGGGCATTGTAGCGGCGGAAATCGTCGAGGATCTGCTCCGCGGAAGTTGGAATGTACTTGGGATTCGTTTTGAGAGATGCCCGGAAAGAGGCAAGGTCGGCGAAGCCCTCCTGTTTGGCGATCACCAACATCGCCGCCTGGATGCGGTCGATCTCGCGGAAACCGAGTTGGTGTATCTCGTCCGGCGTCATGCGGGTGGTGGTCCGCGCGTAGATGTCGTTTTCGTAGCGCTTCTGGCCGTCTGGCAGAGACGTGACCGAGAGGGTGGTACGGCCCTCAGGGGCGTACACCGTACGCAGAAAATCAGCGAAGCTCTTGTAGGCCGGGATGACGTCGACGTTGATCGCGTCAGTGATCTGTTGGGTCAAGCGCTTCTGGTCTTCGGGGGAGATGCTCGCGGGATACTTTGTTGTCGGGACCAGAAAAGGGTCGGCGTCGATGATGCCCTGACACTGGACGGGAAGCTTCTCCAGGATGAATCGGACGGGCATGAGCTTGTCCTTCATGCCAGCGCGAAGGACTTCGGTGGTCTGGCTGAGGACGCGGGGGATCTGGTGAAGTCGGGCGATGTAGTCCTCGTAGTGCTTGACGGAGTCGAGGGGAACGGACAGCGGTAGATCGGCGAGGCTGGTATGGATGCCATTCTGCTGGTTGATTGGCATCTCGTACTCCTTGAGGTCGAAGTCGGCGATGCGCTGCTGGAGGACACGCACCAGGAGGTCGCGGGAGAGCTGGTCCGGGCCGGAGAAGCCCGTATGCGGGATGGCTTCAAGTCGGCTAAGGAAGGCCTCGTCGGTACTGTGGCGCTGGCCGATGGCTGCGAGTGAGTACTCGGCGAGCTTGTCGTTGTAGCGGTAGTCGCCGAAGGCGGTAGCGCGCTCAGGAAAGTTGCGGAGATCCGACTCGTACTGCTCTTCGAAAAGGGCGTTCTGGGCGGCGAGGCGGTCGGCAGCTGGTTTGACATCTTGGGCAAAGACGCAACCGGCTATGGCGACTACGAAAAACACGCTATGGTAAAGGAGCATAGGTGAATGCAGGGTACCAGAGGGAAAGAGCTGTTGCACCGACAAACAGGCCCGCTGGCTCTGGCATACTGAATTGAAACGGCTGACCACAGCTACGCAGGTTGCAAACAATCCGTACCGCTGCGTTAGCCAGTCATTATCCAGCTCTGAGCTTGTCGTACGGGAGTAAAGCGAACGGGATCACTCCGTGGTCTCTATCGCGCGGCCTCGAAGCTGATGAAGCTAAACCGGATTTGGAAGGGGATAGAGATGAACGAGCAATTACAGCAGACAGCAAGCAATAAGACCTACCAGATTTCTCTTTCAGGATATGGCCTGATCAATTCTCCGCGTCTCAATAAGGGAACAGCCTTCTCGGATCACGAACGCGATGTATTTGGCCTGCACGGTTTATTGCCACCGCATGTGGGGAGTCTTGATGAACAGATTGAGAGGCGGATTAAAGCATTCCGGGAGCAGCCGAACTCCTTCCATAAATACAGCTTTCTCCGCGACCTGCAGAATACGAACGAGACACTTTTCTATGCGCTCTTGCTGCGCAATATCGAAGAGATGCTCCCCGTGGTGTATACGCCAACGGTGGGTGAGGGTTGCCAGCGCTTCAGTGAGATATGGAGAAAGCCACGAGGTTTGTTCCTCAGCTATCCGAATAAACATCG
>PLHP01000226.1:3790-7396 GCA_003138955.1 Acidobacteriaceae bacterium
CTTCCGATTCTGCTCGATGTGGGAACGGACAATGAGGACAGGTTAAAGAGTCCAATTTACATCGGATGGACGCATCATCGGGTTCGCGGCGAAGAGTACGACGCTTTCGTAGATGTTTTTGTAAACAGCGTGAAGAAGCGCTGGCCGCACGTTCTTNNTTGCAATGGGAGGATTTTGCCGGTTCGAATGCCGCTCGACTTCTGGCTCGCTACAAAGACCAACTATGCACTTTTAACGACGATATTCAAGGCACTGCGGCGGTAGCGGCCGCGACGCTACTCTCTGCAATCAACGTTACGGGCGTGCCACTAGAGCAACAGAAGATCGTTGTGTTTGGCTTCGGCACCGCGGGCATAGGCATCACCAACCTGCTAGAACAGTTCATGCATGACAAGGGCATTCCCGAAGAGGAAGCCCGCAAACACTTCTACGCTATCGACCGCTACGGTCTGATCACAGAAAAGGGCAAGGATGTGCGGCCCGAGCAGCTCCCCTACGCCCGCAAAGAAGAGGAAGTGCGGGGTTGGAGACAACCGGATGGAGAGATCGCCTTGCAGGATGTGATCCGCCATGCCAAGCCTTCGGTCCTCATCGGAGTGTCTGGTCAAGGGGGAGCCTTCACAGAAGATGCGGTGCGCGAAATGGCCAGGAACACAGTTCGACCCGTCATCTTCCCGCTTTCGAACCCCACCGCACGCTGCGAAGCGACGCCTCAGGACTTGTTGGACTGGACCGAAGGACGGGCGCTGATCGGCACCGGGAGTCCGTTCGAACCGGTGACTATTTGGGGGAAGAAGGTTCGCATCGACCAGACCAATAACTCGTACATATTTCCCGGGCTTGCTCTCGGGATTGTTGCCTCCAAAGCCAGACGCGTCACGGATGCGATGGTCATGGCTGCGGCTAAGGAACTGGCACGTCTCGTCCCCACACAAAAAGATAAGAAGGCAAGCCTCCTGCCGTCACTTTCGGATTCGCGTCAGCTCAGTCGCTCGATCGCACAGGCCGTCGGCAGGCAGGCGATTCAAGACGGCCAGGCGCAGGTTGCCGGCGAAGATAGCCTAAACCGCGAACTCCAGGCGAATATCTGGGAACCAGTGTACGTACCGTACGAACGCAAAGCAGGGACGCCCTGAGATGGCGATTAGCGAGACTGGGAACCGCAAAGTAGTTACTCTTCTTCCAGGCACTGTACAATTACCGTTTCTTGGAACTCTGATCATGGAAATGCTGGCAAGAACGGAGTGGAGCAATGCCTGAGTCCATTGACTGGCCGCCGACGCACCCACCACGCCGCCGCCGACGCTTGCTTCTCATTCTCGCCGTCCTTGCCTTCATCGTCTTCGGCGGTCGGACCGCGTTGTCGTATTACGTGGATGTGCTCTGGTTCGGGTCGCTCGGCTACGGGGACGTCTTCTGGAAAAGCCTGAGCCTGCAGTGGGGAATCTTCGCGGCATTTACAGCCGCCACATTTCTCATTCTGTATGGGTCGTTCCTGGCTCTGAAGCGGGCGCATCTCCCCGACTTGCCGAGCGGCCACACGATAACCATCGGCGGACAGCAGGTGAAGCTGCCGGTTGAGCCTGTGTTGCGCCTCATTGCGCTCGGTGTTTCGCTCGTTATCGCCGTTGCCACCGGCGCTAGCATGATGGTGGAATGGCCGACGCTCGCGCTCTTTTGGTACGCCCACTCCGCCACTGGTGGTGTCAGCGTCTTTGATCCGATTTTTGGCAAGCCGCTGAACTTCTTTCTGTTCACGCTGCCCGCGTGGCAACTCATTGCCGGCTGGTTGCTTACGCTAGCCATCCTCACCTGTGTGCTCGCCGCTTTCTTTGTCCTCATCACGGGTGGAAGCCGTGTGCTCGCCGGGCGTCTTAGCCGCTCCGTCACATTGCCTTGGCGCGGGTTCTCCATCGCGTTTGCGTTCCTGCTGCTGATCGTCGCGATGCGCGTGTATATCAGCCGGTTCGAGTTATTGCTCGATGATCATACGATCTTCGGGGGAGTGACCTACACGGACGCGCACGTCACGCTCACGGGGTTGCTCGTCGTCTGCGCGGCGCTCGTTCTCGGCGCGGCGATCGCAGCCGTCAACGCCGTGCGGTTGCCACGCGGACGCTGGCTGGTCGCGGCTGTCCTTCCGGCTGCGGTCTGTTATGTTGCCGTTCAAGCAGTCGCCTGGTACGTCAGCAGCTTTATCGTCAAACCGAACGAACTGGTTCGCGAGAAGCCCTACATTGTCCACAACACCGAATTGACGCGGCAGGCTTACGGATTGAACCGGGTCTCGCAGCGCGAGTTTCCCGCGGAGACGACCGTCGACGCGGCCGACCCGGAAAACAATCAGGCTACACTTCAGAACATCCGGCTATGGGACTGGCGCGCACTCCAGGACACGCTGCGGCAGATTCAGGAAATCCGCACCTACTACGACTTCCCCGACATAGACATTGATCGTTATGAAATCGACGGCACGACTCGCGAGGTGATGCTGGCCACGCGCGAACTGAACGTCGATAAGCTTCCGGAGAGCAGCCGCAACTGGATTAACGACAAGCTGATCTACACCCACGGCTATGGCATCACGATGAACCCGGTCAATGGGTTCACGCCGGAAGGGCTGCCCACGCTGATCCTGAGCAACATGCCGGTCCAGAGCACGGTGCGTAGTCTAACTGTGACGCGCCCAGAGATCTATTTCGGCGAGTTGACCAATACCGACGTCTACGTGAAGACACGGCAGAAGGAATTCAACTACCCGCAAGGCGCGAGCAACAGCCTCACGTCGTATGAGGGCACCGGCGGCATCGTCCTCGGCGGTTTCCTGCGCCGCATCGTTATCGCGCTCGACCGCGACGACCTCGCCAAGCTGCCGTTCAGCGATGACGTGACCCCGGATAGCCGGCTGCTGATGCGCCGCAACCTGCACGATCGCGTATCGGCATTGGCGCCGTTCCTCACCTACGAACCGGATCCGTACATCGTGCTCGGCGACGATGGCCGTCTGTCGTGGATCATGGATGCGTTCACGTTTTCAGACAGCTATCCGTACTCGACCCATTATCGTCTCGGCAACAATCTCGTTAACTACATGCGGAACAGCGTCAAGGTGGTCGTCGACGCCTACGATGGGACGACTACCTTTTACGTATTTGACACCGAGGATCCGATCATCGCAGCCTACCGCCGCATCTTTCCGAGTCTGTTCAAGGATGCGGCCCTGATGCCGCCCGGGCTGCGCAAGCACGTGCGCTACCCCGAGTTGCTGCTCAAACTGCAGGCGGAAGTGTACGGCCTCTATCACATGACGGATGCGGAAGCGTTCTACAACCGTGAAGATCTGTGGACGGTCGCCACCGAAGTCGGCATGGGCTCGGGAGGTGAGCAAACGACCCAGGCGATGCAGCCAAACTTCGTGCTGATGAAACTGCCGGGCGAAACCGGCGAGGAGTTCGTGGAGATTCTGCCCTTCACGCCAGCCAACCGGAACAATCTGATCGGCTGGATTGCCGGGCGCAGCGACGGCGCAAAATACGGTACCTCAGTGGTCTACAACTTTCCCAAGACGAAGCTGGTCGACGGACCGCTGCAAATTGAGGCGCGAAT
>PLHP01000043.1 GCA_003138955.1 Acidobacteriaceae bacterium
AACTACAAGTTTATAGATCCGTGTTACTACAAGTATATACTGACGTGCAATGACAAGTACATTATGCTGTATGGTTGTAAGTGTTCTTGGCGGACAACGGGGATTTGCTTGCTTCGCTCAGATTCGACTTTACAAGGAGAAGAAGCGAAGGCAGCGATGCTTAGCCTCGCCTACAGCTTCGCCTTTGTCAGCCGCGGCAGAACCCTCTCTTTGGCGCCGTTGGTTTTGCGGAGATTCTCCAGCGCCGAATGAAATGCCGGCTCGCGTCTGGCGCTCTCACGTGAAAGATACCAGTCTTGGATTGTGCCGTATGAGGTCGTCAGCGAGTGTCTCCGCTTTGCTCTTCGGCGCCGAGCAAGTTGCTGGCCTGGCGGAGGACGACCGGCAGTTTGAGTTCCAACACGTTCCAGACGATACGATGGTCGATCTCGGCATAGCCGTGGATGAGAATGTTGCGGAAGGCGATGATCCGCTGATATTCGCCGATCTGCGAGGCCGCTGGCGGATCGGTCCTGGCGAGTTGGGCAAGCGCCTCTCCGACGATTTCCAATTGCCTCTCCACCGCCGAGCGCAGCATGGGGTTTGCGCTGTAATCGGCGAAGTTCTTCCCTTCGATAAACCCCAGGGCCAGTTTGGCGGCCCGCGCAATGTCGTAAAGATATTTCTTCGACTCAATCCGCATAGACGAGTGTCCGGGTGGACTCGACCGCCTGGCGGAAATAGGGGTTTTGAATGGCGGAGGCAACCACCAGATCCACCGGGCGCTGAAACAATGCTTGCAGATCTTCCAGCAGGCCGAAGTAGGCGTCTGCGTATTGATCGAGGTCCAGTTCCTGGAACGTCACGAGGAAATCCAGATCGCTGCGCGCGGGATCGAAGCCCGGTCCAGCAGCGGATCCGAAGATCTCGATGCGATGTACACGGCGACGGCGGCACACGCGCTCCAGTTCCTGACGCTTTTCCTCAATCAAGCGGTGCATGGCGTCCTCTCCTTGCCCCATCTTAGCTTACGACGCCCGATTTAGCCTCTTCGATCATTACCAGTATATGGTGTCGTTCTATTGCAAGTAGATAGTGCAGTGCAGATGCCCGCAGTTGTGAACAAAGCGACAGCGCCCACCTGAAGGTCGCGGTCGTTCTTGCTCCAGCGCCATGTTCTGCCCCACCCGACGGCCTTGCAGCAAGCCAAACCCGACCAATATGGCTGCACCGCGTCGCAGGGCGAGCAATACAGCGACTCATGTACTACTACTGAAGAGATGTCACCGTTCGTTCTCTTCATGGATTGTCACCGTTCGGTTACTATCTGAATGAAATGAGGTTTGGCTATGCGGGTCCGTACTACCGGGGATATCGGAGCATTCATTCGTGAGCGCCGCTCCAAACTCGGTCTCAATCAACTTGACGTTGCCAAGAAGATTGGGTTGAGCCGCAAATGGCTTGGAGAAATTGAACGCGGGAAGCGCGGAGCAGAGGTGGGTCTTATCCTCCGCGCCCTCAAATCACTGGATGTAGCGATCGACCTGAAAATTGATGGTCCTTCTGCAAAGCAGCTGCGCGACGCGAGGAAGGTGGACATCAATGGCATTATTAGCGCGTTGAAACGGCAGCGAGGAAAATGATGGGAAGTGCCCAGGCATTAGCATGTTGGAAGAGAGTTCGGGCATAGACGAGGATTGGGTTTGGGCATAGTTTGGTCATAGGAGACTCGCATTTCGAGCCGGGGACAGAAAGAATCCGCCGAATCCGATGCGTCACCGATTTCCGGTCGAAATTGCCCCTCAGACCTCAGCTAAGAACCCAAAATCTCTATGCCCAAATTATGCCCAAACTGTCAAAAAAGACCCTCACAGAGCCGCATGGAACCTCACCGTTGGACCATCTAAGTCATTGGCCCAAACTATGCCCAAACCTAAGTCCGACCTTTCCAGATTTCACCATTTTCCGGTTCTCACAGCGTGAGGTAACCTTGACTACGAATGGGCAGGAAACACTCCCGAATGGGCGGGTCTCCCGGTCTGCCCAACTCAATTGCGCAACATGTAGATTCCAGTCGGGGATACAGCATACAGCAGATGGCAACTAAGAATTCAGCCGCTTGGCTTCGAGCGTTGCCTGCAAAGCTGCGTTCCGGCAATCCCCGCGCCGCCGCAACAGTTCTTTTCCATGCTCGCCGCCAATCCGCCGCCGATTGCCGTACACCTCTGGCTGCGCCAGTCTTTCCTTCCAATTCCGCCGCCCACGCTCCGGCTCCGAGATGTAAGTCCGCACTTCCGCTTCCAGTAGCACCTGCCGCCACAGGCCAGACGGAAATTGAAGGAAGTGGGATGGACGAAGGGACGAAGGAGCTGGCGCTATTCTAGCGGAGGTGGCGCGCTCGGAGGGGCAGCAGTTCGACTGTGCAACCTAGTTCCACAAAGCGCGGTCACTGCCGAAAGAGGAGTTCAAGCGGGAAGTCGAGAAGGAACTTACCGGGCGGGAAACCGAACCGTGGGAGATTATCTACTTCAATGTGTACACGACCCAGATTCCGGTCATCGAGCAGACGATCAAGACAGCGGCTCTGGTGTTGGGCACGGACAAGTCGGACTATTGTCTGGAGATGATCTGCGGTTCATGTCGAAGAGTTCAATGCAAAGTTTTCTAATCACCCTTGTGGTTGCGACCGTTGGGGCCTATCCTGCGACACAGCCAGCCACAAACACTGAGCCCGTTAATACGGAAAGGTGCGAATAGGTTGGGCGCGAGCCCTGACAGAGTCTTTCTGCATCCAGGTCCACGCACTCGAAACGATGTCGGCGAGATTGCGCTTGGCAGTCCATCCCAGCACTCTTTGAGCCTTCGCCGGATCAGACACCAGAATCGGAGGATCGCCCGGCCGCCGCGGTCCGATCTTTCGCCGAACCGGCCGTCCAGTGGCGTTTTCCGCCGCTCGGATGATTTCGAGAACGGAATGTCCACGGCCTGTTCCCAGATTGA
>PLHP01000102.1 GCA_003138955.1 Acidobacteriaceae bacterium
GTGATTGTAACGGCATGTCCGTTTTGCATGGTGAATATAGAAGATGCGATCAAGGTTGCAGGTCTGGAAGGAAAGATGACTGCCATCGATCTGGCGGAACTGGTGGATCAAGAGATGGTGCGTGAGGGACAAACAGCCGTGTGAGCGGTGGAGGTGAATGTGGAGATTCTAGTTTGCGCAAGACGAGTGCCCGATACGTCGGAGAACGAGATTGAACTCAACAGCGCCGGAAACGACATCGAGCGCGACGAGTTGGTCTATTCGATCAACGAGCCGGACAACTACGCGGTTGAAGAAGCGCTGCAGATCGTGGCCCGAATTGGCGGAAACGTCACCGTGGTCACGGTTGGCGGCGAAGACGACGAAGAGATCCTTCGCCGGGAGATGGCCATGGGCGCGAACCATGGCGTGCTGATTACCGACGAAGCCTTCAGCGGATCGGACGCCCGGGGGATCGCAACCATCCTGAAAAGCTTTGTGCGGAAAGGTAACTACGACCTGATTCTCACCGGGGTGCAGGCCGAGGACGGCGGCGCGCAGGTTGGCGGCATGCTGGCGGCGATGCTCGACTACCCGTTTGCTTCGCTGGTCAATTCCATTGAAGTGCTGGAAGGCCGGAAGCTGAAAGTCAGCCGCGAAATCGAAGGCGGNNGGCATCAATGAGCCACGCTATGTCGGTATGCGAGGCATCCGCGCCGTGGCTTCTGTGCCCATCCCGACTTTCGGCGTATCAGACCTCGGCATTGACCCAGGTGCTGTGGGGCAGGCTGCCGCGAAAGTGAAGCGCGTGGACTACTTCGTCCCCGCGCTCGGCAAGGGCGCCGAGATGCTCAAGGGTAGCCGGGAAGAAAACGTCGACAAAGTTCTGGAGTTAGTCGCAGCCAAAGGAGGACTGAAATAATGGCTCGCATCTTTGCTTACATCGTGCACAAAGCTGGCGTGGCTGACGATTCCGCGGCCCAACTGGCGGCCGCTGCCAAAAAGATGGACCCCGCTGCCTCGCCTACAGCCCTTCTCACCGGTTGGGGCGCGGACCTCTCCGCCGCGTGCGACGCCATCCGTGATTCCTACGCTGAGATATGGACAATTTCCAACGAAGCTCTTGCCTACCCCAATGCGGAATTAATCCGCAAAGCCCTGATTAAGGTCGTGCCGCCGGGCAGCATTGTGCTGGTTGCCCACGAGCATTTCGGAATCGATCTGGCGCCAGGTCTTTCCATCAAGCTGAATTCGACTTTCGTCTCCGACGTGTTGGACATCGCTGGAATTGACGGCAGCGATCTGAAAGTCGTCCGCCAGGAATTTGGCGGACAGGTGAGCGCTCACGTTCGTTGCGACATCTCGTCGGGCGCGGTGGTTACGGTGCGTCCAGGCGCGTTCAAACCTCTGGAGGGTACTCCTGTGGCTGCGACCGTAGTCGACAAGTCATCGGAGGTTGGTGCTCTGACAGCTGGACGGCGTTACCTGGAGACCATCGTTGCCGAGGCGGGTGATGTCGATATCACCAAGCATAACGTTTTGGTTTCCATCGGCCGTGGCATCCAGAAGCAGGAGAACGTGGCCATTGCGCAGGAACTGGCCGAAGCGATGGGCGCGGCAGTGAGCTGCTCGAGACCCGTGGTTGACGCTAAGTGGCTGGGGAAATCGCGTCAGGTTGGGTCGTCCGGAAAAACCGTCAAGCCGAAGGTCTATCTGGCATGCGGCATCAGTGGTTCATTCCAGCATCTGGCCGGCCTCAAGGGCAGTCCGTTTCTGATCGCTATCAACAAGAATCCCAGAGCACCAATTTTTCAGGTGGCAGATGTTGGGATTGTGGACGACATCCTGGAGTTCCTGCCGGAACTGACCAACAAAGTTCGCGAAATGCGCAGCGTCGCAGCAAAGTGAGGACCGACCATGATTGCAAATAAGACACTGAAGCTAAGTCTGAAGTCGCTTAGAGATTTTGCCAAGAAACGCTTGACCGACGAAAAAATCCTGGAGCTGGATGAACGCGACGAATGCCCGCTGGAGATCGTCCGGCACATGTGCAGCCCGGACCAGTTGGGCATTCAACTCCTGTTTATCCCCGANNGATGTGTATGTGGTCTGCGAAGAAATGGCGCGCATCGATCTGGGCGTCGCCACGGCCGTGCTGGCTACGTTTCTGGGCAGCGATCCGATCACGGTGGGCGCCACTCCGGAGCAAAAGAAGCATTGGCTGAGTCGCATCGCGGAAGAGGGATTGCTGTTCGCCTACGGCGCCACCGAACCGGAAGCGGGCAGCGATCTGGGCGCACTCCGTACTACCGCGGACCGGGTCATGCAGGACGACCGGGTCGTCGGCTACAAAATCAACGGGGCAAAACAATGGATCAGCAACGGCGGAATCGCGGACGCTTACACCGTCCTGGCCAACACGCCCAGCGGCCCGAGCTGGTTCATCTTGGAAAAGGGCGCCACCGGTTTCAGCCACGACGAACCGGAAGATAAGCACGGCATCCGGCTGAGCAACACGGCCGCGCTTGCATTCAGCGACGTCTACGTCGAAGCCGACCGCCTGATCGGCGGGGTGGAAGGCCAGGGATTGAATCAGGCGCAGGCTGTCTTCGGCTACACGCGGCTGATGGTGGCGGCATTTGGCCTGGGGGCCGGGTGGTCTGCGCTGGATCGCGCAATTCCGTACTCCACCAAGCGTATTCAAGCGGGAGCGCCGCTCTCGGAGAAACAAGGCTACACCCACAAGCTGATCGTGCCCCACGTGGCGCGCCTCGAAGCCGC
>PLHP01000301.1:0-490 GCA_003138955.1 Acidobacteriaceae bacterium
TTGACCCGGAGACTCGGTGCTGAACTTCAGCACACAGAGCGCCTAATGAGTGCATAGATACTCTCCCTCGAACCCGAGCATCGCACGAACCGATTTGGCCACCACCGAGGCATGAAACCTGGGAGATCACCTGGGTTCTGTTAGACGCTCAAGCGGCTTGCGTTTTCAGTTGTTCTGCGTCGAAACGTTCTCCTCTCTTCCAAAGTGTCAAAGTGATGGCCGCGATCTTGCGCGCCAGCGTCAGACGAGCCATCTCCGGCTTCATCCCCCTGGCCAGCAAAGCCGCGTAGAAAGCGCGGAACGGCCCCGTGCTACAGCTGGCCCGGGTGGCCGCACCCTTGAAGATCTCTTTCATCTCGTGGTTGTGGTTCTGATTGAGACCACGGATCTGCTGGGGTTTTTTGGAACGCTGCACTTGTCCGCCAACATATCGGTATTGCGCACTGTCGTGCGTCTCAATCCCCAGCCCACTATAGGTCCACAGTTGCCG
>PLHP01000301.1:501-816 GCA_003138955.1 Acidobacteriaceae bacterium
CGCAAGGCCTGCAATCCATCCAGTTGTTGATAAAGCAGCTCCGCGCGGCGGCGCACCCCGGCTTGCGCAATCTTGCTCAACCATTCCTCCCGATAGCGCGGGGCATAGACCTGGGTGCCGGCACAGGAAATGCCCCAGCCCCGATACAGTGCCTTCAGCCGATTCATTACCCTCGTTAAATCTTTGCTGATGGTCTGATAACTGCGCGCCAACTCGCGCAGCGTCCGGAGTCCATTTTCTCCGTGGTAGACCGGCCGCAGCATTCCGGTGCGCAGCAAATCCGCCAGCTTGCGCGCATCCACCTTGTCGCTCTTG
>PLHP01000301.1:833-5757 GCA_003138955.1 Acidobacteriaceae bacterium
ACGTCCATTCCGATATATTTGACCTCGTGACTCATTTGAGTTGCCTCCTTGGGGGAAAGGTCATTCGTGCCAACGTGTTATCTTTCCCCGCAAGGTAAAGTGCCATCCTCCAGCTGATTTGCCTATGCTCTCCTGTAGTCCTTTCGCACCGGACACACTATTGCAGTTACTCTCTAGCGCCGCCGTAGCGGAGCGAAGCCCTGCACAGCGCAGCGCAGCGGAGGCGGCGCCACATCCGGCCTCGACCTTCTGCAGGGGCGCTCTTTCATAATGCATTGACCCCTGAGCCGGGTTCCAATGACGGTGCGAGGAGCAACGTGAATAGCCGAGAACAAGTCGCCAGCCGCCTGCTGGACGGCATCAGCGAATCCCCGAATCTCGAACCCGACAAGTTGGCGCAGTCTTAGGCTGACCTGTTTGCCGTCCACCCGCAAGCCGGCGGCAAGGCGACAAGAAACTCCCGCACCTTTCCGATGCAGGAGCTTTCGGTTTAGGTGAGAGAAACCTTCTTCAACTCTTAGGGCAGGGCGGGCACGAGGGTGCGCGTCCGGTGACAGATTTGCTGGTTAGTGGCTATGGCGACGTTCGAGCTGAACAGCGTAAACGTTTCGACTCCCGTGGTTGAGCTGGTGAGCACTATACTTCCGTTCAGCGCAATCTGACCAGTGAGGGAAGCCAAACCGACTTTAGTGACTGTGTCCCCCTTGTATGGCCCCGTGAGGTATGTCCCAGACAGGGTTCCGGCGGGTGGCTGGCACGATCCCAGCGTTGGCTCAGCTGACGAATGGATAGTTTCCCGGTCTTGTCATTACTGACCTGTGCAAAGTTGAACAGTCACGGGATCGTGAATCGCTTTACGATTGATTGCTCTAAGAGGAAATATCAATGACAACCGCCGAACTCGACCATCCTATTACGAGTGCCGCAACCCTAAGCAACAGCACCACCATGAAGGCGCTGGTCTATCACGGTCCTGGCAAATCTGCCTGGGAGAACAAACCACGCCCCACCATTCAGGAGCCGGGCGACGCCATCGTGCGTGTCACCACCTCGACGATTTGCGGAACCGATCTTCACATTCTGAAGGGAGATCTTCCCGCGGTGACCGATGGACGCATTCTCGGCCACGAGGGTATTGGCGTGGTCGAGCAAATCGGACCTGGCGTCTCGGAGTTTCACGTTGGAGACAAGGTCATCATCTCGTGCGTGACCGCCTGCCTGAAGTGCGACTTCTGCAAACGAGGCATGTATTCGCATTGCCGGCATGGCGGGTGGATTCTGGGATACACCCTCGACGGAACTCAGGCTGAGTATGTGCGCATCCCCGAAGCCGATGGAAGTCTCTACCACTTTCCAGTCGATGGCGATGAAGAAGCCCTAGTAATGCTTAGCGATATCTTGCCGACTGGCTTTGAGTGCGGTGTCCTGAATGGACAAGTGAAACCGGGGGATACGGTTGCCATCGTGGGCGCGGGTCCTGTCGGGCTCGCCGTCCTACTGACGGCGCAATTTTATTCACCGGCGGCGATCTTCATGATCGACTTGGACGACAAGCGCCTCGCGGTCGCCAAGAAGTTCGGCGCAACTAATCTGATCAACAGCTCGAATGGACACGCCGCCCACCAGGTGATGGAACTGACTGAAGGGGCCGGCGTCGACGTTGCCATCGAGGCAGTCGGACTTCCAGCTACGTTCGAAATCTGCCAGGCCATCGTCGCCGCCGGCGGACGCATTGCCAACGTGGGCGTCCACGGCAAGCCGGTGGAACTGCACATGGAGAAGCTCTGGGACCGCAACATCTCCCTCACCACACGACTGGTAGACACGGTAACCACGCCGATGCTATTGAAGGTCGTGCGCTCGGGCAAGTTGGAGCCGAAGAAGCTCGTGACTCACCGCTTCGCGATGAACGACATCATGAAGGCCTATGACACGTTTGGAAATGCGGCAAAAGAAGGAGCGCTCAAGGTGATTCTCACGAATGGCGCGCCTCGTTGATGGCTGTGGTCGTGTCGCGTCGTGAGGGCGCGTACATTCTCCGCTTTGAATCGCCAGGTTCGAGAATCACGGTGAAACGATGCCTCCCAGGACTGCCATCTCGACCATTCTACAAAGACCAGCACAATGGCGCGCAGGGTGAGGCAAGTGACCACGCTGAAGATTGTGGACGTGCAGTAAACCAAGACGTTTACCTCCCGGCAACCGGAAACTATGCCGATAGTTGGCGAAACATCCCGATTACACTCAGAACCCGGCCAAGATTTACGATTTCCGAAACTGAAAAGCCACGACCACGGCGAACAGACGGCGCAAAGTTGTGAGAACGCCTGGTTTCAACACCTATCCGTGATTCTGCAATTCCAGCCAACCTGTCCCATCACCGCTCGCCGTGACATCCCTCACCGCTTTAGGGATTCCCGCTAAGGTATAAAGGTGCCGACTTGCGGGCCCGTGCACGCTCGCACCTTCCCGCAGCAGGGCTCACGGCCCGCTCCAGGGCTGAGCCCAGGAGAGAGATATGATCAACCGACGTGATTTTCTCAAATCCACGGCCGTGGCGGGAACGGGAGCACTGGTGCTCCGTGGTCGAGCCTGGCCGTTCGCCCAGAGTCCAACCAACCTTCGCAAATTCGTCACTTCGCTACCCGGTCTCGGACCATCGGGAAAGAACGAGATCGGTCAGTACATTCCCTTGGCCACAAAACACGCCATAAATTTTGCGGGCAGCACAACCGACATTTACGACCTTGCGGTGACAAAGTTCAGCGAGCTTATGCATCCCGACCTACCGGGCAAAACCCATTTCTTCGGATACACCGATCTGTTCACGTTCGACCAGAAATATCTTGCCGGGGTCATCGTGGCCAAGCGCGACACGCCGGTTTTGCTCACCAGCACCAACTTATTGCCGAACCGACACGTCCTGCCAGTGGATCCCACCATGATGGCTGGGCCCAACGGACTCGTGGTTGGAGACCTTCCGGTGAACCGGATTGTGACCCATCTGCACGGCGGTCGCACCCCATGGTTCAGCGACGGAACGCCGTTTCAGTGGTTCACGCCGACCGGTAAGCACGGTCCCAGTTTCATGAACGTTCCCGGTCTGCCGTCAGTTCCCGGCACGGCGACCCACTATTACACCAACGAGCAAAGCGCCCGGCTGGTCTGGTACCACGACCACGCGATCGGCATTACCAGGCTCAATGTCTACGCCGGAATCGCCTCGGGGTTTATCATCACCGACGACTTCGAGGCCGGCCTGGTCAGCTCCGGACTTCTTCCCGATCTTGTAGGAATCCCGCTCGTTCTCCAGGACAAGAGCTTTGTGCCCAGGGACATCTGCAGACAGGACCCAGGATGGAGGTGGGGCGATCCCGGCGATCTCTGGTATCCGCACTCGTATGAGGCGAATATCCTCTCCGGTGGCGTCCCGAATCCGAAGGGCCGCTGGGATTGGGGCCCGACCGTAACTCCGCCGGCGCAAGGGACGAAGCCTCTTCCGACGCCGGCTTGCATCGTGCCCGAAGCTTTCTTCGACACGATTCTGATCAACGGCGGCATCTACCCCAAGGCCAGCGTGCCTCCCAAGCGAGTCCGCTTCCGGTTGCTCAACGGCTCCCAGGCGCGGTTCTATCACCTGAATCTCTATCCCGAAAACTTGTCGATTCCTGGAGAGGCTAGGGTTGGAACGCCCGGCCCGACAATGTACCAGGTAGGAACCGAAGGCGGTTTCATGCCCGCGGTCGCGATCCACAACAACACGACGCCGTGCCCACTCGATCCATCGGATCCCTCCGGCAATACCGCTTTGCCCGACGGACCCTTCAACCTGCTGCTCGCCCCGGCGGAACGCGCCGACCTGGTAATCGATTTCAACGGTGTGCCGGCCGGCTCGACCTTCATCCTTTACAACGACGCTCCGGCGCCCTTCCCGGGCGGCGATTCCCGCAATAACTACTTCACCGGCGATGCCGATCAAACTGCGATTGGCGGGGCGCCGAGCACGCTTGTCGGCTATGGTCCGAATACCCGCACTCTGTTCAAAATCACGGTCACCGCGGGCTCCGGCGATGGCGTTCCTACTCCTACGTGGCTCGCAAACATCAACACTCAGCTGAAGACCAACTTCCTCACCGGAAATCAGCCGGGACTGCTGTTCAATAATGGAGACCCGTCAGAACCGGCGCTCCCGTTCGATGGCGTGGCCAATCGCACGCTGACTTTGAATGAGGACTTCGACGACTACGGCCGCTTGATCCAGACGATCGGAACCTTTGCCTCAGAAAGTCTCAATAACCAGGGACTGCCCACTTGGGGCTTGGGGTACCTCGCGTCGCCCACGGAGAACCCGTCTGCCGGGTCAATCGAAGTTTGGCAGATCATGAACCTAACCGGCGACACTCACCCCATGCACTTTCACTTGGTGAACGTGCAGTTAATCCAACGGCAGCCATTTATGGGAAACCCAAACAGCTGGAGTTACAGCGGTCCGCCGAGGCCGCCCGATGCGGATGAGATCGGTTGGAAGGAAACGGTCCGCGTGAACCCAGGAGAAATAGCCACAGTAATCATGAAGTTCGACCTGCCAGATTTACCGACGGCCGCCATGCGCAATGCCGTTAGCCCCAGGACCGGCGGGCATGAATACGTGTGGCACTGCCACATCCTCGAACACGAAGAGCACGACATGATGCGCCCCCTGATTGTTTTCTGATTACTATCAGGCAAAGGGATCTCATGTCCTCCCTCTTAGTTCCACCAAAGCCCCCGGCGCTGCAACCAAGGCGCCGGGACCTTCTCCCTATTTGCTTTCCTAAGAACCTTGATGTCGTGAGATTCGACTGGAACGGAAAGCGTTGGCGAAATATCGCGGTTACACTCATCGACGGGTCAATGAGCGCTATTGATTCCATGACAATGTCGG
>PLHP01000364.1:0-16664 GCA_003138955.1 Acidobacteriaceae bacterium
GGGGACAATTACTATTCGTCGGGGAACCTGGGGAACGCGCTGACCGCGACGGTAAGCGGACTGCCAACGAATAGCAGCACGGTTTACGTGACTCTGTACTCAGTGATCGCCGGCGCTTGGGTGGGCAACGGGTACACCTACACGGCGGCGGCGAACGGAACCGCCGGCTTGGCAGTCATGCAGTCGCCGACGCCGGGCTCGACGTTGACCGGCAGCACCCCGACCTTCAGCTGGAGCGCCGCTGCAAATGCCAGCGGATACTGGCTGGCCATTGGGTCGACTCCAGGCGCAGAGGACATTTATCAGGCGAACGTGGGCAACGTCTTGAGCTACACCCTCACCTTCGCAAACTACGGCTATGTTGGACTACCGGAAAACGGCAGCACGATTTACGTGACCCTGTACTCGAATGTTGGAGGGCAGTGGTTCAACAACGCTTATACCTACCTTTCCGATCCCATTCTGACGTACTCGGCGCGCACGGACAATTGCGTCAATGGCGCCCAGTCAGGATGCATTTCCAGCACAAGCACGGGCGGCGCGGGCGCGACCTTGCTTTTTCAGGAAGGTGTAAGCGATCCGATCCCAACCGGATTTACGCCCACAACCATTTCTTACGGCTCGTGCCCTTCGGGCTGGACGCCTTCGAGCTATCCCGCATACTGTCCGAGTCCGATGAACTCGACCGCGACGGATCCAGATTTCGGCTCGTATCTGGTGATGGCGACAGACGACAACACCAACGCGCATAATTCAGCCACGCCATATACAGCAGCGTGGCACATGGGTTCTGATGGCAACTGGGATGCCTTCTCCTGGGACGAGACGTTATTTCTGGCAAAGAATTCCGGGGGCGGGGCGACGATCCTCAACCTTAACCCAGCAGCCATCCATGCCCAAACGTGTGCCACCGCGCCGGGATGCGTGAATTCAAGTGGAATCTACCCCGCCCTCAGCGGCGCAGGAGACTCGACGCACCTAGACCACGGAGGCTCTTGGTCATTCAGCCGTGTGCCCTCCGAGCCCAATGTTCTTTACGAACTGTCGAACGTGTCAACTCAAGTGAATCGGCTGGTAATTACCAGCTCGATTGCAACCCTAGGCACAGGCACCTTGGCGCGCACCCTCTATGCCGATTTCGTAAACGGAACGGGCAGCTATGGCGGCGTGATGAACAGCGCCTGCCCAGGGAATCCCACCACCTACAGCAACACGTGGACGGGCAGCTTCCAGCTGGCGGACGACGGCACGGTCTCCTACGGGATGACCGGAGGCTATGACTGGCCAGGAGCCTCCCAGGCGGTAACTGCGCCCGATTGCTTCATCCTGCCCAAGGTGGGCAATCCCAGCAAATACGGTTTTCAGACTACCACGGGAGGCACAACCGGCACTTCAGAACCTGCATGGAGCAACTGCAGCACGGTCGGAAGCACTTGTACCGATGGTACTGTGATCTGGACGAACATCGGCAAGCTCTCGGGGCAAGGCCCAGGCTTCGATATGGTGATCTACGGCCCTCCAGGTTCAGCCGATCCCGGTTACACGAGGATCAACACCCGCCTGGGGAAGATTTACCGAGGCGCCGGAAACGCGGCACCCGCGGGCCTGATGACCACTAATGACGAAGTGGTCTGCACGCGGGCGGGAACCTGGCCGACAGTCCCCTGCAACTTGCCTGACCGCTTCACCCTGCACGAAGTGGAGCAGGGCGAGAATGGTCAGTATGTGGAATTCTCTCCGACCGGCGGTGAAGCGGCAAATCCTCCGGGGAGCTGGAATTCCGGCACTCTTAGCTGCCAAACCTCCAACGCGAGTTGGCGGGGGGCGTGGTCCGCGACCGCAACGTACTCCCATCTGAACGTGGTCAGCTACGCCGGCTATTTTTGGAATGCCACCGCCAGTGGAAATATGGGCCACCCACCGCCTTCTTCCGGTTGGCCCACAGGCAACACTTACTGGACAGGCACAGAGGCTTATTGCAGCAGCTATTTCTTCGACGTCACCAGCACCCTGGTAGCGCCGCTTACAGATTGGGTGCATGGCTCGGGACATTCCGCCGCCGGCTACCTGCACAAGTATTACGGGCATTTCTATAATTCAATGCTGTATTCGCTGCCGGTGATCGACGGAGTCCTCAATCCGGACACGCCAATGCTACTCGCCGCGCTGCCCTGTGACGATCACGGCACCTACCAAAACTCCGGAACAAGCGATCTCACGCCTATGTTCACGGCCACGACGGACGTTCCGGCGTGGCCGACTCGCTACGACGTCCCGAATGGCGCGTGCTACGACGAAATTTGCGCGTTCAACTCGAGCGGGAGCGGGCTGACCTACCGCTTCGGCCATGCCTACAACACCGGCTCGAGCTCCTACTTCTCGACTCAAAACAACATCGGCGTGAACTCGCCGTTCGGTGACTTGATCGCCTTTGGCACGGACATGATGGGAGTGCGCGGCTCGAACGCTTCGGCAAACACGGCCTGCAACAACCTACGCGGCCAGTATCAGCCCGCGCCGAACGGCCCTGTCACCTTTCAGGACTACGTTTATCCGATCACGGAGAACAGTGGCGCCAATATTTTCCGGGCTACCGGCTGCGGAAACAACACCACCGGGGCAACCTGCACCGAAGGCGCACCTCTGCCGAATTGGGCCACGGCCTGCTCCGCGACCTGCACGGACGGCGGTGTGACCTGGACGAATGAAGGGCCGAACACGTGCCGGGGCGACGTTGTGATCATGGACGCGCTCTCGGCACATGCGTCACAGTAATGACGCAACGATGAAGACGTTTTGCATGGAGTCATCTTGCGGTTGATCGTGCAACAAAATGCAGATGGATTGATCACCGTACATCACTGGCAGAACAATCACTTCTCTCCTTAATACCTGTTGGAGTTGCTCCTATTTCTACTGACTAGAGGAGCGGTGGCGATAGCGCACAATACGTAAAACAACGCCGCGTTCGCCGGGATATGAAGATTGAAGTCCATGAAACTGTGCGCCAGTAGGCCAGTGCACCCCGCCAGAGCTGCGGTGCTTATCAGCGCCGCCGGAGAAAGTCTTGCCGAGCGAAGGTTGGGGAGCCCCTCGCGATACAACACGACGATGAACCACACGGCCACGCCGAACCCGGCCAGACCCGTCTCCAGTAAGAGTTCAAGGTAGTCATCGTGTGCATGATTGATGAAAAACCCATCGTAGAACACGCGATAGCGCGGAAACGCGGTGGCAAAGGTTCCGAAACCACTGCCCAGAAATGGATGGGCGGCAAACATACGAATGGAGTCGCGGTGGATTAGCCACCGTGCGGGATCATGGGTGTCGGTGATCCGGCTGCCGACTTCCCGCGGAGCGATCCATGCCAAGAACAACCCTGTTACCAGGCAGAACGATACAAATACAGCCGCTGATCTCCTCGGTGAGAATTGACGCATCCAAAAGATTGCGAGGAACACCGTTTCCACGATAACCGCAAACATCCCTCCGCGTGATTGGCACAAGAACACTGAGGCAGCCATCAGCGTAGCCGCAAACACAAGCAAAACACGCTTTCCCCCACGAACTGAGCCGCTGAACGCAAGCACCAGCGCCATGGAAAGCAGTAGCTCCATTAATCCGGCATAGTGGTTGTGATTTACGTAGCTACCGTACACACTTCCGGCCCGCGGTTTGATCATCCAATAGATCTTGCCTTCCGAGGTAAACCCCTGAAAGACCGCGAAAACCGCATAGACTGACCCGAACAGGGCCATGGTTTTCCCGAAGCGCACGATGAAGCCGTTGTCAGCCGGGACGAGCTGCACCGCGACAAATACCAGAATTCCATAGGCAATGTAGAGCCAAAGCTCAGAAAGAGAATCGTACAAATAGGCCGAGTGATGAAACGCGCTCTGCACCAGGACGAGTCCGAAGAAAACGAGCATCGGCGCAAACAACGGATTCCATCGGACTCTGACTTCCCTAGCAGTGAGTTGCCATGCCATCCAGATCAACAAAACGACGGCAGCACCAGCTTCAAACAGTGCAGTGGACCAGTCGTGCACTATGCCTAGCGCCAGCGGTCCGAACATCAAAAGTGTGCAGAGCGCCACAAACAGGGAGATTCGCAATCCGCGCTCCAGTCGATGACGAACACTCACTCCCGTCACAAGCGGGGCCGCACCCTCGATGAGTTCTCCAAACGGCATCGATTACCTCTTCACCAACCGCAAGTCGTCGATCCAGACCCGACCACGGATCCTCGTGTTGGCTGGAGCTCTGACGATCTTTACTGCTAACAGCTCGGTGTCGGCCGGCACTCGCAACGTGCCCTTGACTTCCTGCCAGGGATGAGTGTCCAGTACATCGTCGGTTAAAAGGAGATTGGTGCCACTGTACGCATCAACGATCGCGATCCTCGGTCCGCTCGAACTGGTTACATTTTCGCTCTTGATCCAGAAGCTGAATTCGTAATCCGTGTTCGGTTGCACCGGAACAAACTGCTTCCAGCCGGCATCGTACGCCGGGTTACCGTCGTAGGACAAAGAGAGGGAATGGGTTCCGGAGTGCGCCACATGGTCGTCGACGCCAGCGGCAATATGGTCCGCCGGTTCATGTCTCCAATCGAAACCGGAGTCCAGAATCGGCTGCTCAAAGCCGGCGTTTACTATCAAATTGTCGTTCGGCAGATAAGCCTGCATATCGGGTGCGAGACCAGCAAGCTCGTGCCAATCTCGGTTGAAGCTTGCGACGTCATGTTCGTTCAATAGGTAATCAAAGTAGAAGAAGCTGAGCTGAGGCTGGAATAACCTGTGGGAGGTGACGAGATATCTCCACACCTGGCTCCCAGCAGCCGTTTCCTTCTGCCCCGTAAGCATCTGCAAGAACGCCAACTGAAGTTCTGGACTGGCTGGAATCACCTTGGCAAGAAGAAGATTCGCGTCTCGCGTCTCACGCCAGCACACCGAGAGAATGGTCTTTGCAGCTTGCGGATTCTGCTCGAGAGCTTGCCGGAACAGAGGAAAAGTACGGTCCGTGTTGCCAGCGACTAAGAAAAATTGTGCTGCTTCCGCAGCTATTTCCGGATTGCCCGGTTCGGCGTCGAGAGCAGACTGCACTGCCTCATGTTGTTGCTCAACGTTGCCTGTCACCTGGTACACCGACGCCAAATCAAGCCAATATCGGCCACTGTTGGGGTTCAGGGTGACAGCTTTACGGAGATTGGCGATCGCGCCGTCATCATCCTGGTCGGTGGCAGAAAGCTTGAGGCCGAGCAGGTGGGAAAATTCGGCATCGTCGGGCACCAAACGGATGGCACGCTTCACACCCTCGCCTTGAAAAGAGTCTGCGGATCGTTGCGCGAGATAGACTCGTACCACCCTGTCAATGTAGATCGATAGTGTCCCCAGACACATCAGGACCAACAAAACATTCCTGACAGGAGGGCGAAGTCTCACGGGCTATTCCCGCTGGGCGGTCTTACCCGGCGAGGAGTCGTGATAGTAACTGCCATACCGGCTGCCGTAGTAATACAGGTCGGGTTCCGTAAAGTCCGCTGCATTGAGAATTACACCCATGATGCGGGCATCGACATGCGTCAGCACATCGTGGGCGCGACGCAGCGCAGCTCTGCTCGTCATGCCGGCACGTATCACCAGGAGTGTGGAGTCGGCCAATGCGGACAAGAGCGCAGCATCTGTGACGCTGAGCACTGGGGGCGTGTCGATGATGATGTGATCGAACTCCGGTTCCAAATACTGTATTAGGTCTCTCATGCGGGGCGAGGACAGCATTTCGGACGGGTGAAGTGCGACCGGACCGCCGAGCAGCACTCTGAGATTCGGGACGTCCGCGACTTGATGGATCGCTTCCTCCGGGGTCGGGATGGTCCCTTGCCCCAATATCGTGCTGAGGCCAATATCTGATTCAAGGTGAAATATCTTTGAGATACCGGCACGCCGCATGTCCGCTTCGATCAGAAGCACACGCGCGCCCTTCTGCGCGAGGACAATGGCCAGATTCACGCTGGTCGTGGTTTTGCCCTCCTGCGGTAACGCGCTTGTCACCATCAAGACCTTGGCCGATCGGCCGGTCTTGGAAAGCAGAATGGAAGTCCGCAACGCACGGTAGGCTTCGGCAATCTCCGATTTAGGATGCGTGGATGAGGCCACCGCGGCCGCTGTCTGCGGAAGGCGCTTGGCCTGCGGCAGCGATCGCAATCGGCCGCGGGGATGAGACGAGAAGGGGATGACCGCGAGGGATGGTAAAGCGGTGATCATCCTTACCTGTTCCAAAGAGTGCACGGCGTTGTCACGCGACTCAAGAATAAACGCGAGCCCTAGTCCGCCGGCCAAGCCCACCACAAGTGACATCAGAAGGTTCCGGGGGAGGTTGGGCGTCGAGGGCGCGGTGGGAGCAGATGCCGGATCCACGATCCGCACGTTGCTCGACCGCAACCCCGTCAAGACTCCCGCCTCCTTCAGTTTTTGCAGGAGGCCTTCATAGAGCTGCCGATTGCTTTCCACGTCTCGCTTCAGAAGGCTGTATTCGATGGCGCTTTCATTGAGCTGGTTCTCTTCGGTTTTTTGATTCTCCAGGGAGGCTCGAAGCAGCTTTTCACGCCCCAACGCCGCCAGGTAATCCTTCTCGTATTTGGTAGCCAGACGTTTGATTTCGGCTTTGATGTCTGCCTGGACGGCATCCATTTGCTGGTTTAATTCCTCTACCTTCGGATAGGTCGGCTGGAAATGAACACTCGCCTGCGCCAGTTGGCGATGCAAATCCTCTTCCTGGCTTCTCAGCTTGACTAACGGGCTGGACGGATCGAGATTGGACAACAGATCAGGCTCACCGGAACTGGCCAATCGATAGACGGATTCCTTCTGCATGCGGTCGCCTTCCGCAGCCGTCAACTCCTTGTTTAGTTCGTCGAGCTTGGAGGTGATTATGTTTTGCTTCTCGTCGATGCCCAGGATCCCGTGCTCCTTTTGATAGCGGACCAGTTTTTCCTGGGATTCCTCAACTTTCATCTGCAGTTCGGACAATTGCTGGGCGAGCCAGTCGGATGTACGCGTCGTGGCGTCAAGGTGGGTTTTGTAATTCTGTTCGATGTAAGTGTCGATCAGGGTATTGACCGCTTTGGCAGCCAGATTTGGATCAGAGCTCGAGAACCGAATTTCCAGCAGTCGTGTCCGGGGAATCGAGTTGATCTGCAGTGCTCCGTGGAATTTCGCGACCAGCGCCGCTTCCTGATGAAGTTCAATCTCCCGGGACCCAGCTTGGGAAGCAATCAGCGCAGAGTTCGCGCGCGCTGCTCCCTTACCGGCGAATGCCGGATCGGAATCGAGGTTCAACTTCCGGATCACAAGTTTGGCGATGGCATCGCTTTGGAAAACGTGGGTCTGCGTATCCATGGCAACCATGTAGTCGTCATAGGAATCGCTGCCGCTGGCATCGGAGTTTTTCAGAGCCGCTGAGTCGGCTCCCTCGCGATTGATCACGACCCGGCCGACAGCCTCGTAAATGGGCGTGGTTGAAAGGGAAACCACCGTGCCTACCAGTAACGCCACCAGCATGGCAGACAAGATCGTCCACTTGTGCCTGAGCACGATCGGCCAATAATCCCAGAGACTGGGAACATGGCTGACGGTCAGGTTGTACGCCGCAGGCAAAGCGACGCTCTCGGTGGGGCGCGAGGCCTGCAGTTCATCTTTGCGAGGCACCAACGTCCGAAAGGTCTTTTCAGGTTCCATTCACCACTCCATCAAACCGATGGTTTCGCACGAGGAGGCACACTAAACCGCAGAAACTCATCTGGGTGACACGTGATCAAAAATTGAATTGATTGTACAACGTTCGGAGCGGCCGGGAAGATCTTTTGTGAATACTCCCTTTAAGGATATTCTTGAAGCCCTGGCGGGCCGCCGAGCAGAGCGTGGGAGAGATTTCAAGAACCAATGGCCCAAGCCTTTGGCCTTTAACGGTGTGCCAGCACCAGCGCCGCGGAAGTGTCAGGGAATCTTTGTGATGTGCTACACTGTTCAAACTCTGACCCAAAGCCTTGGATGCTCGCGCTCCCCCATTGCGAACGCTTGGCCAAGGTCCGTATGAGCGGGTTTTCGAGGAAGGCAGCAGTTTTGATATCCTCAACATAAGGCTGGGGGCTCTTCCGTCCCACTCTAATCATAGAGATCAACCGTGGCTAATCAAAAGCGTGCGCTCATTACTGGGATATCAGGACAAGATGGAAGCTATCTGTCGGAATTGCTCTTGGAAAAAGGCTATGAGGTGCACGGCATCGTCCGCCGCGTGGCGATTGAAGACCCCCAGCACCGGCTGTCGCGGATCCATCACATTCTGGACAGGATTCACCTGCATGCGGCATCTCTCGAGAGTTATCCCAGTCTAATGAAGGTGGTTGCTGCCGTGCAGCCAGACGAGGTTTATCATCTGGCTGCACAAAGCTACGTCAGTTATTCCTTTGAAGACGAGTTTTCAACCTTCGAGGTCAACGTCAACGGAACTCACTATTTGCTATCGTCCTGTCGCGACCTTGCGCCCAAGGCAAAATTTTATTTCGCCGGATCAAGCGAAATGTTCGGCTCCGCGCCGGCTCCGCAAGACGAGCTTACCGCGTTTCGTCCGCGGTCGGCCTATGGGATCTCGAAGGTAGCCGGCTATCATCTCACCCGCAACTATCGGGAAGCTTACGGTCTGCATGCATCCTGTGGCATGTTATACAACCATGAGTCACCCCGGCGCGGCATGGAGTTTGTCACCCGCAAAATTTCTTCCTTAGCGGCCCAGATCAAGTTCGGTTTGGCCACTGAAATCCGCCTGGGCAACCTGGACGCCAAACGCGATTGGGGCCACGCGCGAGAATATGTGGAAGCCATGTGGCGGATGCTGAAGCAGGAACAACCAGACGACTATGTCATCGCCACCGGCGAAACCCACTCGGTGCGGGAATTTCTTGAATGTGCGTTCGGCTTGCTGGGACTCGATCCTTACAAATATCTGGTGCTCGACGAGCGCTTTCTGCGGCCGGCTGAAGTGGACGTGCTGTTGGGAGATACGACGAAAGCGCGCCAGCGCCTTGGTTGGTCGGCACAGACCACGTTTAGCGAATTGGTGCGCGAGATGGTTTTCTCCGACCTAAATTCTTACTCGCGCAGCGCAGGCGGCGAGATCCCAGCGGCTCCTACCGATGCTTTTGCGGCAAGCTGAAACTCTTACCATGCAACGAAACATTCAAGCCACAACTGTGCTTTTCGATGAGGACTTGCCACGCGAAGCCGGCGACATCGCCGATGGCGGTACCTCGGTTTCCGTAGTCGTCTGGCTACCGAGCCATGTTGCAGACGCTGTTTCGCGGGAAGATGAGCGGCGCCGCCATCTCCCTAGTCATCCGCTAGGTGGTCGTAATGGCACTCAGTGGGTTCGTTTTCGCAATCGGCGCTCATTCCTTATCGCCGGGGATGGCCTTCCCAACGGCCATAGATTTCGAAAGATAGTTCGTCTGTTCGCTACTTCGCCTGCACTTCGACCGCATCTGCCAGGTGCATGGGCGTTTGTGAGCGATCTCCTACCTCGAACGTTTGCCCGTTCTTGAGATATCCCGATAGCACGGCGGGCTCGGCCCAGTCCAGATCCCAGCCGTTTTCAATTGCGATGATGGTGTACGAGCCAGGGATCACATTCAGCAGGCTGAAACTCCCGTCCGAATCGCTTTCGTCCCGGCGAAGGCGGTCGCGATTCGCTTCCGGATTCTTAGGTACTAGAGCGATCATCGCTCCGGAAACCTCTTTTCCAGCTCGCTTCGCGAAGCCTTCGATGGTCACCGAGCCTCCTACCAGCGAGAGTGCAATGGTGAGTGACGCGTCCGGAGACACGTTCAACGAATGTCCGGAAATTGTTCCCGCGTCCGACGCTATGCCAACCACCGAATACGATTGCATCGGAGAGCGAGCGGCGACCTCATATCTGCCAGGAATAACGTCCGAAAAATTGGCCTCGCCCTTGGCGTCCACTTCGGCAGTGTTTACTCTGCCCTTGCTGTTGCGTAGTTCAATTTGGAGTTGAGATGGAAGATTCGTCGCGCCCTCGATCTTAGCCGTCGCCTTGATCTTGCCCGTCAAGCTGCCGGAGGACACGTCGAGTTCGCTGCCACTGTTGAGATTGACTTCGATGGACTCTCTCATTTGCCCGTTGGAATCAGGCATCCGGACGGTATACCGGCCCGCCGCAACTCCGGTCAGCTCATACACGCCGGGACCGACATTCTGAATGTTACTGCTCTGGACCTGATCCAGACCGTCGAAAGCTGGCTTCTGCAGTATGGGGAAAGTGACCCCGTGCGCGCCACCTTCAGGAACGTGCACGATGAGATGCAGTGAGGGGACGGGATTCAGGTGGATGTCAGCTTCCAGGCGATCCCCGCCGCGGACCGGGATCGGAACGGCATCCTCGGCCTCGGTGGCGTCCCCGTAGTAGGTGATGGGGTAGGCGACGTCGAGTGATGAATCCACCTGGGAGGGTTCCGCCGCGCCCGCCCAAATCGATGTTGGATGGACCGCGTACCAGGGCGAAGCTTTCGCAGAAACGAAGTATGTCCCCTCGTCGAGGGGCGTCACTTCGTAGCGGCCTTGATTGTCAGTCGAGGCGTCGCGAAAATGAAGAATGCGACTCACTCCCTCGGAATGCTCCTCACGATAGACCGCAATTTGCGCATGACGGACGGGGTCTCCGAATTCATCGAGCACCTGGCCGGTAAGCACGGCACTCGCCGCCAGCCGCAACACAAGGTTTTCGGTATCGAGATCGGCGCCGGTTACGATCGCGCTCGAGAACTGGTCATGCTGGTTGTAGGAAGCGGCGATGAATCCGCGCTTCGCGCCCCCGAGCGAGTACTTGCCCGCTGGAACATGGAACTCGAAGTGTCCGTCGTCGCTGGTGATGACGGATTGCACGCTCTGCCGATTCTTCGCACTGACGATGGTGACGCGGGAACGCGCGAGCGGGCTACCGCTCTTCGCATTCACGACCGTCCCGGCGATGCGGTACGGGCCGGAAGGAATCTGCGTCCGCTGAGCTTCCTCCGTCTGCGCCTGCGCGGAACAGAATAGCGCCGCACACGCCGCGGCGAGTACGGCCAGGCACCGGCTTCGTTGGACTGAGCGCCGGAATGATCGGAAGATAGGCATCACTCCTCGTTCCCAGCAATGCTCATGGAAATCAGCTGCAACTGCACGCGTTCCTTTTGTCCACCAACCACGCGAACCACCTGCCCCTTCGAATCGTAAGCCCGCATAGCTTCGGGATTCCGATACTCGATCTCCCCTTGCACCTGATCGAAAGCAAGCACGCGATACGTACCCGGAGCCAGTCCCTGCGAAACGAAACTCCCATCCGGTCTCACCCATATCTCGGTGAACCGCCCGCTGCTGTCCGCAACAGGAATGCAGTAGACATGTGCGCGGGCTTGCCCTGGGCCGGGTACACGGGCTGGCCCTGGCGCCGGCGGTGTAATTCCCTCGACTGTGCCATCGATCTCCGCTGTATCGTCTCGCATCGTGATCTCAATGGGAGACGCTCCACCTCCCACGCCGACGATCAGCGGCTGATGCAGCAGGTCAAGGTTGCCCGAACGGATCGAGGCGGGGTAACCGCGTGACGACTGGACTCGCACCCAGTAGCGTCCCGGTGGTGCACCCTCGATGGCCAAACTCCCGTCCCCAAACCCGGTGGGGTTCCGCAGAGGAACATCGCCGCCCATTCCAAAGTCGTCGGCGGATTCCAGCGCCATACTCAGATAATCATGTGGCTTCCTCAACGCCGCGTTGCCATCGTCGCGGGCGGCAGATGTGAATTCTTCCCTCATATAGACGGGTATCGAGGCATTGGGCACCAGCGTCATACGCGGACCATCGATAGTTCGACCTTCGCCCGGAGCGCCTTTGACAGTAAGCGTCTCCAACCCAGTTACCCGGTTGGGTCCGGAACTGGAGGCTTCGATGGTGTAGATTCCGTCGGGCAACATGCCTTCAATTGCATGGTCACGATTGTTGTAGCCGAGAGAAAATCCCGGCCCCTTATGTCCGTGGGCGTACACCTCAACACTAACTCCGTTTTCCCCTCCATCGGTGACCGGCACGACGACCGGCACTTTGACGCGGTAATACGGCTGCTTGACGAGCGATAGGTTGACATTCTGCGTCTGACCAGCGGCCAATTGAATTGGGCTCGCAGATCCGAAGTCAGAGGCACTCTGATAGTAGACAGGCGGGTATCCAAACAGCGGCCCGCGCGAATCAGAGGCAAACGGATCCGCGGTCAGCGGGTCGCGGTCGAGCAGTTCGCTGGTCACCAACTTATAGGTGCCGGCCGGCAGGTCCGAGAAACGGAATTGGCCGTCCGACGTGGACTGAGCGCTTCCAGCCGGAACGTAGCGGCCGCGGCCATCCTGCACCTGCCGGCGGAAGACTTGCAGTGTGATACTGTCGGGCGCTTCTGTCGTCGGCAAAGTGACGGTGCCGACGATCACCGCCTCGGGTGTAAGCGCGAGCGTCAAGTCCTTGGATGGAACGTTCCGAATGTTGTTCGCTTGGCTATTGGGATCGGTCAGAAAGCCCGGCTTACGGGCCATCAGCGAGTAAGACCGAATTGAGCGACCGGGAGGAGCGTTTGGGCCCGAACCCCCTTCGGTAGCCGGGTCGACCGTCGGCAAGATGAATTCAAAGCGGCCTTCACTATTCGTGAGGGTGGCCAAGCGATTGCCGGGGGAAGAAACCAGGGCGCGGGCGATCGGCTCGCGTGTCACGCTGTTGATCACAATGCCGCGGATGGTGTCGGGGTTGTCAGACGGGGACTGCGCGAAGGACCAAGCGCCGCTCAGGCTGGCGATGGCGAGAAAGAAGCAGAGAAGGACTGTGCAAGGAGACGCTTGCCGCGCTACGCGCTGGCGCAAGCACGGTGGAACAGGGAGAGACAAATGAAGTTCGCCACCCTTCAACTGGACTGCTCCAAACCTGAATCATTGTGGCTAAGATCAGAAAAATGCACAACTCACAGTGGAAGTAAGCTGTGCACTATGGGGTACAATGCATCTGGATCGTGACCCCATCCGGCGCATTATTTGATCCATGCAGCGCAACATGCAACCTACAATTGGCAAATGATGACGGAACGTCCGCTGCTTCTCGAGGAGGACTTGCCACGCGAAGCCGGCGACATCGCCGATGCCTGTGCTTCGGTTCCGTCATCGTCCGGCTACCGAACCATGTTGCAGACGCTGTTCCGCGGGAAAATGAGCGGCGCCGCCATCGCTCTCGTCATCCGCCAGGTGGTCGTCATGGGACTCAGTGTGGGCAGCAGTGTTGCGGTGTCACGCTGGCTTGGTCCTGAGATCGTCGGCCGCTTCGCCATCCTGATTTTCGTAACCCAGGGAATTCTCGGTTATTTTGGCGATTTGGGACTGAAAGCGGCCCTGATTCGTAAGCGTGGCGATCTGGAGCCAACCGAACTGGCGAGTGCCCAGAAGGTGATTCTAGGGATTTCGATCACCTTCGCCGTCGTGATTGGCGCTCTTTTGCCGGTGGCCCTGCGACTGGTGAAACTTGGGCCCGAGAATTACTTTCCCGCCGCTGTTTTCCTGGTTCTGCTGATCGTGCGCAACCAGCGCATGGTGCCGCTCGCGCTGCTCGAGCGCGCCATGCGCTTTAATGTCGTGAGCGCGGTGGAAGCTGCCGAGAGCCTCATCTACACTGTCGTTCTGGCCGCACTTGCATTCCTGCACAAAGGCATCTGGTGCTACGTCGTCGCCATGGGATGCCGCGACTTGTTCGGTAGTCTGGCGCTCTACCTGATCGCTCGTCCGCCATTTCTCCGATTTTCGTGGGCTTCGATCCGCCCCCATGTGGGCTTCAGCTTGGTGTACCAGGGCGGGTCGCTGCTGAACATGGCTACGCTCGCGTTCCCGCCGATCTTGATCGCGCGACTGCTCGGCAAGAACGCCGTGGGATATGTTTCCTGGGCATCGACCCTGTCGCTGTATCCGCTGGTGATTTGCAACGCCATGGCCCGCATTTACTTGCCCGCGTTCAGCAGCGCCGCCAGCGATCCCACGCTGCTCCGGTCGCGGGTGGAGAAATCTTTGCGGATCAACGCCAGCATTGCCTGGCCGGCGTGTGCCGTGCTGGCGAGCTTGAGCACTCCCATCATCAACCTGGTATTTACCGAAAAGTGGTTCCCGGCGCAGCCGCTGCTCTATGCCTATTGTGTTACCGCCGTGTTCACGGCAGTCGGCGTGCCTCTGACGGAGCTGTTCTTTGCCCAGGATGACGCGTGGTTCAACCTTCGCCTCTGCCTGTGGTGGACGATACCGACCTGGACGCTCGGTACATACGCGGTCTATCACTACGGACTATTCGGCTTCGCTATTTTTCAAGCGGTGCTTCAGAGCACGTGGCTGCTGGCTTTCTTTCACGCCCGTCGGCCGGAAGGACTGCGCGTCTTCGCACCCTTGCGCGAGCCCCTGACATTGAGCGCCGCGCTGGTGCTGGGAAACCTGTTAGTGACACGTTCGTTGGCGATTTCGTCAATTTACCGGCTGGCCATCCTGCTCGCGGTGGAAGGCGCCATCTGCGCGTTCTTCCTGGTAAGGATGGCGATGAGTTGGCGACTGGTAAACCGATCTATAGAAGCAAAACCCAGTCCAGCATAGGCAATACCGTCTAAGGGGAGTTCAAACCGTGTCGGATGTGGACAAGTGGTACCGCAATTACTGGGCGAGACATCAGGCGCGCGAGGTCATGAACCGGACCCTCAGGGCGCGGTGCCTTTCCTGCGAGGATTGCGCGCAGCTCAACGAGATGGAGCAGGCGATCTTCAACCACACCAAGCATGCAAGGCGGCTCTTGGACTACGGCGCGGGCGACAAGCCGCTCAAAGGAAAATTTGTGTCCGCTGGTTTTAAGGGTCGCTATGAAACCCTCGACATGTCCGCCGAGGATGAGCACGAATATTCATCAATCTCTCAAGTGACAGGCCAGTTCGACGCGATCCTGTGCCTTGAGGTGATTGAACACATGTCTCTCAACGACTACGTGGATCTGATGGACGAATTCGGGAGCCTGTTGGGCCTGGACGGCACGTTGGTTATCGGAACGCCAAATCCTCTTTGCGTCGTTCCCATGTGGGCCGGCGATCCCGGACACGTGCAGCAATATCCATTGGCAGATCTTGCGGCAGATCTTGTCGTGCGAGGCTACAACGTCGAAGCGTTTCGCGTGCGCTATGGCGCGTGGCCAAATGGTCTGGCTAGGTTGAGATTCCTGGCCATGCGTATCCTCTGCTACCTATTGAGCGTTGACTACGCGCAGGGCATCGTCGTGATTGGCAAGAGGAAGACGCCGGCGCAAGTTCCCCGGTCGTCCACGTGAACCGCGTTCGCAGAAAGTGCGTGGAGCGGATAATCAATATGACCGGTAGTCACTAGAAACGGATCCTATCCTCTTAATCGACATGAAGAGGCAGCGTACAGCTCCGCAACAATAAGTCGATGCGGCCTCATATTGCCGGGTAGTGTACCTGGCCGATCAGCGGTACCTCCGATGGTCAGACAGCGGTGCTACCATCATGGCTGTGAAGAAACAATCGGCTGGGTTTAGAAGACGCAAGCTGTCAGCTGTGGTGAGAAAAGCGATTACCTCCTACTATACCGATCAGGAACAGTTGGAGATAGAGAAAGCAGCAAAGCAGCAGAAGATCAGCAAGAGCAGCTTCGTGGCGTCCGCCGCTCTAAAAGAAGCTCGTCGGATAGCCCACTGATCCCCCTCTCATTGTAAGAAAACTCTTTAAGCGCGTCTCCCAAGACATAATTGGAAAATCTTTCTTTACACTAATAGTGTATCACTGTACACTACAGTTGTGATGTACATCTTGAGCAATGCTCACAACAAACCACTAAGGAGGCACTAATGATCGCCACAAGAGACCTGATCCGACAGAACAAACGATACGCAAAACTACGCTGGGGAAGCCTCCTTGGGAGAATCGCCCTGAGGGCGTTAGGAAATTTCACTGAACAGTTCCAATTTTCCGTTGCAAACGGCGACCTCCTTTTCTTAGACAGTGGCTGGTACGTTACCCATTCCGGACTCACGAGCCTGGCACGTCGGAATCGTTGCGCTGGCATCAAGGTTCGACCGGTTCAGCCCTTCTGCGACATGTCGGCACAGCGCTGGGCGTTCGAGGCCACGGTTTATAAATCCAGGGCGTGCAAAGGCTTTGTCGGCTACGGGGACGCCGATCCGTCGAATGTTTCCTCGCTTGTCCGTGGCGCCGAGATGCGGGTGGCCGAAACGCGCGCCGTCAATCGCGCCCTCCGCAAAGCCTACGGCATCGGCATCTGCTCGGTCGAGGAGATCGGAACGATTCCGAATCCGATTGAAAAGCTTCCTCCACAAAACGCAAATGGCAACGGGAACGGCGGTGGCCCCAAAGTTCGCGACCGTCTCTGCCAGATCATCCGNNCACAAGCTCGATCCCGAACTGGTAAAGGCCTACGCCGTCGACTTCTGCGGTACGAAAACTCTCAGAGATGCCAGCAGGGAACAGGTCGAGAACTTCGTCCAGCAACTGGCCGACTGGGCCGAGAAGGACCGCAACGCTCTGCTCTGCCA
>PLHP01000364.1:16703-16861 GCA_003138955.1 Acidobacteriaceae bacterium
TGGCACGCCCACAAACCGTTCTACGTCCTCCGACTCTCCATTATCGAGCCCCGGACACTGGTCGGTCAGCCCATCGTGGGTCGGCTCTACTGCACGCAGAAAGCAATGTGGAAGTTGGGCTGGTTCCTGCGGGATTTCCTCTATGACCCGGAACTTCT
>PLHP01000386.1:0-2483 GCA_003138955.1 Acidobacteriaceae bacterium
GCGGACCATACATTCCGGGTAGCTGACTTTTGCTTATCTGGTTGACTCAGCAAACCCCAATAGGTTGCGATTGAGATCCTTCGCCCCGCGGATTTGGTCGTACTCGGTTGATTCCCGACCAGTTCCGAGGCCAAGAAGGGTCTGAAAGGCGGCCGCAGGCGTCTTGCGGCGATTGTGCCGAAAGACGAATTCGTCGAGGTAGACCTGGAGTTGAGCTTTGCTCACTCCGTGGTAGGTGCCGATCAGCCATTGCTGGAGGTTTCCAATAGCGCGATCGGCAAGTGGGACAGCCGACTTCGCGCCTTTACGGAGCGCGGATCGCAGCGGTTGAGTGCGCGCGATATGTTTGAACCCAGCCTCCCTTAGACCCTCAAAGCTCTTGAGGCCATCGGTGTAGATGGTCGAACCGGGAGAAACGTTCTGGTGGAGAAAGGGGATGATGGTCTTGCCCTTGAAATCTGGAATCACTTTCATTCGGATGCGGCCTGAGCCCCTGCCACGTCTTTCCACTGCGACCAGAACCAGCGCCGCCCGTCGCCCCTTGAGCTGTCGGCTTCCGCGGAGGCCGGCCTGCTCGCCGCCAATCCACGTTTCATCAACTTCTACTTCGCCGTGCAGTGGTTCCCGAGCTACATTCACCATCGCCCGGCGGAGCTTGTGAAGTAGCATCCAGGCGGTCTCGTAACAGGACAGACCGAGTTGCCGCTGTAAGAGCAAAGCAGAAACCCCGCGCTTGTCCGTGGTCATCAGATAGGCGGCCCAGAACCAGTGGGTTAGCGGGGTCTTGGTCCGGTGAAGAACCGTCCCGGCTGTCAGCGAGACTTGGTGACGGCAGCCGGCACACTGCCACCGCCGTTGATTCACCAACTCGTAAGATCGCAGGTTTCCGCAGCGGGGACAAAGGAAGCCCTCGGGCCACCGACAGGCGGCGAGGTACTGTTCGCAGGCTTCCTCGGTAGCGAAATCGCTTTGAAATTGCCGCAGGGTCTTGGGAAATGGCGGTCTAGGCACCCCTCACACTACCCATTGGGCCTTGCTGAGTCAACCAGATAAGCAAAAGCTGACTATCCAGGAGTGATCGTGCGGTGGCTCAAAACGAAATTTCGAACGTCCACTCTGTGGTGACAGCTTTCACCGCCACGCTTAGGTGTACCCTTTCACGTTTTTGATAATGAGAAGTGCGGCATTGGTCGCGAAGAGCGTCAGACGGCGCAAGAGTCGTTCAAGCACAACCCGGAAGTACAGGTAGTTACTGCAACCGCACAGGGCGCGCGGAGACGTCCGCATCAGCTGCGGCATTCACAGATCCCGAAGCGGCTGCCGCATCAAGTCTGGCCAAGCATCTCCCTTGCGGGGGCGTAGCCTCGAGCGGCTGCCTTCTGTAGCCACGCTCGAGCAGTCGCAAGATCTTTGGAAACACCGTTGCCGCGGTAATACATCATGCCAAGATCCCATTGTGCAACCGGTAGACCCTCGCCAGCCGCTTTTCGAAACCACGTCGCTGCTTCCGTGAAATTGCGTATCACTCCTTTACCGTCAAAATAAAGTCGACCGATCATCCATTCTGCCACCGCCGATCCCCGGTCAGCCGCTTTACGGTACCAATACATCGCTTCGCCGTAATCTTGAGGCGTGCCTTGTCCGTCGCGATACATCGAACCCAGATTCACTTGAGCTTGCCGGTTTCCATGTTCAGCTGCGTCTTTCATCCGGTACATTGCCTCACCGTAGTCCAGCGGCACGCCCTTTGATTGCAGGTATGCATTCGCCAGATAAACGTCCGCCGTCAACCATCCTGCTCGTGCACCGGCGGACGCCATATCCACACCGCGCTGATACCACCTCTCCGCTTCGCTCGTGTCCTTGGGCACGCCGTTGCCGTCGGCATACATGTCACCAATTCGGAAATTTGCGCCTGTTATGGCCCCGGCCTCCGACCGAAGATCGCCCCACTGATCCGGCAAATCCGGACCCTGCATGGATGCGACTTTCATGTACCAGCGCAACGCTTCACTGGGATTCTTGTACACACCGATGCCACGTTCGTGCATTCTCGCAACGTTGTATGCTCCCCACGCCGAGCCCATTTCCGAAGCCTTCAGGTAATGCATATATGCTTCGCTCGAGCTCGGATCACCGGTCAGACCACTCTCTGCCAATTGACCCAGATAGTCCTCAGCATACCCATCGCCCAGACGCGCGGCAGCCTGAAGGTATCGCAACCCGTTCGCCCCATCTTGCGCGATATCCAAACCAGCAGTCAGCATTACGCCAAGGTCGCACTCGGCCCGAGCGTCGCCCTGGCGCGCTGCCTTCTCCAGCCACGCCCGTGACCCAGCGGGATCGCGTGCGACGCCGCGTCCATCGAACAGGGCCTCGGCAAATCTGGTCTGCGCCTCCGCGTTACCCATGTCGGCTGCCTTGCGATACAACTCGGCAGCTTTGCCTTCGTCCCGGACCACACCGGAACCGACTCGGTACTT
>PLHP01000386.1:2523-3207 GCA_003138955.1 Acidobacteriaceae bacterium
GAAATCAACTCCGTATTGTTTTACCAGCGCAGCCATGCGTGCGTTCGGTACTGCGGATTTGAGACCGTGTTCGACGTCGGCGGCCGAAAGGGGCCGGGGAGCATGTTGGGTCGGTGTCGCCCGGCCCTCGGTACTGCCCACCACGAACAGCAATATGCTGGCGACTAGCAGTGTCGTAACGCGCATTGTTTATCTCCGACTAGCTATGATGTCGTTTTCCGCTTGCATCGCTCGGCGGGCGCGCCCCAGGCGAGTTTTCGCAGCGCTGCTGTTTCCGTCGACTTGCAACGCCCGTTTATAGTTGGCAATCGCCGCCGTGTAATTGCCCTTGTCCATCTGTCGGTTCGCCGAATCGATGTAACTCTGTGCGGCATGTACCGCAGCTCCACGAGATCCCGCTGCGAGCGTTGTCAAGCGGTGTGTCGAAGTCGCCGCCGGAACCCTCGGCGGCGCCGCAGTATGCAAGTTCCCACCCGGCCTCGACGCCGCACGTGTTTTAGCACTACGGTTCGCAGACGCCGGTGTCATCATTCCGCGCGTCGATTTCGACATCCCCGCAGATGATGCGGCGCGCAAGCTTACCTCCGGCTGAGATCTGGATATGTGCTCAACCTGCACATCCTTCGTCGCCTCGACGGTTCTTTCGATTCCGTTCGCCAGAGCCGTGGGTCGCGCCGTGTCGGC
>PLHP01000395.1:0-2002 GCA_003138955.1 Acidobacteriaceae bacterium
ACGTCGTCGAGGCTCCACTCGATCACGATGAGGTTTTTGTAGACCTGTGGCGGCGGACCCCAGTACCAATGGTTCTGGTGGCGAGAGTAGGCGCGCGGCAGTCCGTACGCAGGACCAAACAAATTAATCGCGCCGGCTTCGCCGTAGTTGCCGGCCCAGATGCCGGTCTGGGCGCGCTCGTCAGGCGGCAGCGAGTTGTAGATGGCGGCGACCTCACTCACCATCTCGGGCCATCCGAACTGGTCGGCAACCGGTTGTGGCAACAGCGACTCGTGGTGCACCTCGGCCTTGGCGGGTTTCATGCCAATAGCATCTTCATAAGCGAGGAGACGCTCCGGCGGCAGAAACCACGTTGACACCGGGACAGCTGGAAGCGTCCCGAGCACGACGATGGCGACGACGGCCGCGCGCATCGTTGTGCGCATCCAGGCAGCGCGATTTCCAAGCCATCGCTCGATGACCACAGCGCCCCGCCGGCCAAAATCATCGGATAAATCGGGAACACATAGTAGTTCTTGCCGTGCGCGACTTCCATTAATACGAAGAAGACGACAAAGGTCAGGCCAAGCAGGCGCCAACGACGCCCGCGGAGAAACCAGAACAGGCCCAAGAGTCCGATCGGCGCCAAGACTGGGCGGAGGTCGAAGATCTGCTCCTTCACGAACGCGAGCGGGCCAAGCACGACGTTCTTGCCTTCGCGGCGGACGTTGGCCAGGTCTTCGATCGTCGGGAAGTGATGGCGGATCTGCCAGATGATGTTGGGCAGGAAAAGCGCAACCGCGATGGCGCCGGCGATCCAGATCCATCGTCGCGCAAACTCGCGGCGATGCCCGGTCAGAAGCAGGGCGACAGTGACCGCAAACCCGAAAGACAGCGTGGAATGCTTGTTCTCAAGACCGAGACCGGCAAGCAGCCCGAACCAGAGCCAAAGGCGCGAGTCCCCGGTGCGCAAGATGCGAGCGATGACCCAAATGCATCCCATCCAGAACAGAGGCTCGAAGGCATTCATGGTAAGAAGGCTATCGACCTCCAGAACGGCGGGGCAGAGAAGTATGCAGAGACCCGCAAGGAACTGGGCGAACCGTCCGCCGCCGAATTCACGAGCGATAAGCATGGTGAGCGCAATGAGTGCCGCGCCCGCCAGCGCCGGCAGGATGCGCAGCGCCGCCAGCGAACCACCCATCCACAGCGCGATCTTGGCGTAAACGGCGATCAGCGGGGCGGCATCCACGTAGCCCCAATCGAGATGGCGGGCCATGTCGAGGTAATAAAGCTCGTCGCGAAAGTAGCCGTAGTGGCGGACGCTGGTGAAGAGGTGCAGCAGGAGCTTGGCGGCGCAGAGCGCGACCAGGACGCCGACGGCGAGGCGAGGCAAAGGCCCGGTCGAGTCTGCTTCACGATAGGGCGGGTGAATGTCAGAGGCGGACGTGGACGTTCCCGACACCGGCAAGTTCTTGCTCCTCGGAGTTAACATTAGCAGGAGCTTCCGCGTTGCGCGCTGCCGAACTGGCCAGATCATTGGCCTCAGCGTTGTCCTCACGACGAACGTGGGCTATAGAGAAATCGAGCGACCGCGCCAACTTCCGGCAGATCCAATTCAGAGAATAGAGCCGCGGGCTGCGGCAGTTGTACTCGCCCTTCATCTGCCTGACGACTACTTCGGAATCTGAAAAAACGTGAAGCGCAGCCGCGTTGAGCCGCAGGGCGCATTGCAGTGCCTCAAGCAGAGCAACGTACTCGGCCACATTATTGTCCTGGTGCCCGATCCACTTGGCGATTCTGATTGTGCCGTCGGCGGAGCCGTCGATTATCACTCCAATACCAGACGGGCCCGGATTCCCGAGTGAGCCGCCATCGACGTAGGCCACGAGATCTGACATTGTGTGGTGAGCTGATACCAACCATGCCTTACGCATCCTCCGGAGTCAAGATGCTTACCTGATTCCTGCGCACGCTCCTTATAAGTTCTTGCTCACGTTTTTGGGGACCTGTGAATGTTACT
>PLHP01000395.1:2120-6330 GCA_003138955.1 Acidobacteriaceae bacterium
CGGTACGTGCCTCCACGCTGTTTGGCTCCCTCGCAGGAGCTGGCGGCTAGAGCACAACCAATGTCACAGCCTTTACCTTTTTCCCCCGCGTTCTTGTTGCTGCAAGGGTGGTCTCTCCTCGGTGTATCTCATCTCAGCAGTTGTCTCAGGAGTCCAAGCGCAAAAGTCCAAGCGTAAATAGGCGCAGTGATAGTCCTCCAGTACGCGACCGCTGGCAATGGGATAGTCCGCTATGAACGGGCCCGCACAGTCACCTGGGTCCCCGACGGGTCAAGCGACGGCTTTACGCCACACGCCGGCCGCTCACCAGGTTAATGACCAGTATCACCAGTGCAACCACCAGCAGCAGGTGAATCAGACTGCCAGCCACGTGGAGGCTGAAACCAAGAAGCCACAGAATCAGAAGCACAACGAAAATTGTCCAAAGCATGTTGATCTCCTTTGCTCATTTTGAGCGTCTCCAACAGCGTTTCCAACAATGAGCGTCCCCAGAAAACTCATCTATCTTGTCGCTGGAGCGAGCGACTTTCCGCACTCCAGGCACGACGACTTCGACCGCGATGTGATTAACCCACAAAACGGGCACATCCTTTGCGATGCGAAACCGCGAACCGGTGGCGTAAGGGATGCAAACAGGCTGGAGACGGATGCCTTGATTGAGGCAAGCCGTCTGCGGAAACGATCGCGCAACCGACGAAAAGCGCGTTCCATCAGCCATCCACCTTCTTTCTTTCTTTCTTTCTCCCCATGCACGGATGGTTTCGTGATGAGGCAACTGGCTGGAGCGCTCTTGAGGAAGGTCTCCCTTTCCACATCTCCGCCAAACTGACGATGACACGCCATGGTTAGTAATTCTGTGCAAGATTGCTCACACCTGGGAGACCGGGTGTCGGGTCTCAGGGATGAGCATTCGGGTTTCCTGAGACCTGAGAACTGAGACCTGACACCTCGCCTTCGTGGAAAAGTGAGCAATGTAGACCAGCAATCCTCTTGCTCGTTGAGCGATCATGATGATGGAGACGAATACTTCTTATCTCTCCTTCAGGTTCTCTGAGCTAAGTCAGCCCATCTGGAGTCTTCTCCTCTTAGTTGCGAAGATCCCAAAGGACAATTAAATGAAAAAGATAATGTCGCTGCTGTTGATGAGTTTGATCGGCTTGGTTGGAACCTTCGCGTGGGCAGGCTCGAATCGTGAAGACACGGTCGACCGCATGCAAAAGTCCGTGGATGTTCTTCAATCCATCATGTCGACACCGGATAAAGGTATCCCTGAAGAAGTGCTGAACGGTGCCAAGTGCATCGTCATCGTGCCAGACCTAATCAAAGGTGGCTTCGTCTTTGGCGCCAAACACGGCCGCGGAGTGGCAACGTGCCGCACGGCTGCAGGTTGGAGCGCTCCCGCATTTATCACCATTGGCGGTGGAAGTTGGGGATTGCAAATCGGAATCGAAGATATCGACCTGGTCATGTTGGTCATGAACGACCGCGGTCTGCAGCATCTGCTTTCCAGTAAGTTCGAACTCACCGGTGAAGGATCGGTAGCGGCGGGCCCGGTGGGACGCCACACGTCCGCCGGAACGGACATATTGATGAACACTGAAGTGTTAACCTACTCGCGCTCAAAGGGCATATTCGCCGGGTTGACATTGGAAGGTGCGGTAGTGGAACAGGACAATGACTCGACGCGCGCCATTTATGGCCACCATATGATGTTCCGCAACATTCTTTCGGGCAAGGCGTCAACCCCTGCAAGCGGGGACGCGTTTGTGAAGGCTGTGTCCGAAGCCGGACGCCAGTCTCACATCGCGGAAGCAAGAGAAGACAATAAGTAGCGTTGAGAAGCATCTGCGAGTTGAGACGTGATTTCCGCTGGCCGAGACCGTTCGTCGGTTTCGGTCAGCTTCACCTGGCTCTGTCGGGTGAAGGCAACAGTATTCGGGTGAAGGCAACAATATGGCGATAAATCGCCAGTACGCCCATTTGCCGGGGTGCCAACCTCGGTGTGAATTCTCGCTTCACCGAGTTTCGGCGGTCGAAGCATGAGAAGACATGGTTCTACTCAGGGTCGACAAAAAGAAGGGCGGCCCAGGGCCACCCTTCGAATCACAACGCTTATTGTTGCTTCTTGTCCCAGTCCGCACGCGACATCGCTTTAAGGGGCTCGAGACTCTTGCCCTGAAGCGCAGTATTGACGAGCGGTAGCTCTGACGTCGCAGTCGATTGGAACTTATCCCCCGCATCCGCCAACTGCTTTTTGAGAACGCCCGTTTCCTCGATCTGCGATTGCGTGGGACGGCCGGAGAAGCCGTTGATCGCCCCGTAAAGCTCGCCCATGTGCTCACGAAGCTTCAACTCTCCCGTAATCATGCCACCTTCCTTGACCGAGACCAGCGTTGAGCGAAAGTCTTCCAGTTTCTGGTTCAAGCCGTTGAGCTGATCCTTCAGCTTATTGTCGGTCGCCGCCCCGGCGCGCTGGCGCGCCTGATCGCGCAGATCATTCGTTGCATCCACCACGTAGGTTAACTGCGCGAGCATGTCATAAAGTTCGGTCACGGTTTTGTGCTGCAGGGCGCGGTCGGCGGCTGTGCTCTTGCTCCGCGGATCGGGCACCAGCTTGACGTCGGATGTGTAAGTCTCCTTGCCCTTAGTCAGTTTGACCGTATACGTACCTTCCTGCGCCTGTGGCCCGAAAAACAAGAATTCGTTTTCCACCAAGCCGGCCGCGGGCGGAACCTTTGGGGGCTTGGCGCGTTCCGGCCAAGCGATTCGGTTCATGCCGCGGCGTTTGTCGCCCTGTATCGACGTAAGAAGATTGCCGTGTTCGTCATAAATCTCAAGCTTCAAATCGCCGAAGATGTGCCGCCTCTTTTGGTAGTAAACAATAGAAGCCGCTTCGGGCAAGGTGCGTCCTTTGAATTCCGCGTCGCCATCGAATCTCTGTTCACTCGCCGGCAAATTCAGAACTGACGGCCGCGACGGGAGCATGACCAGATCCTTGGCAAGCAGTTCTGGCGTAAGAGCGCGGATTGGCGTGAGGTCATCGAGGATGTAGATGCCGCGTCCGTGGGTCGCAACAATCAAGTCCGACTCGCGCGGTTGGATGGCGATGTCGCGCACAGCCACGTTCGGCAGGCCTCCCTTGAACTGCGCCCAATGCGCGCCGCTGTCGATCGAAATGAACAGCCCGAATTCGGTGCCCACAAACAACAGATTCGCATTAACCAGATCCTCGCGCACTACGTGCGCGTAGCCGGAAAGCTCCTGTGTGGAAAGCGATGTCCAGGTCTTGCCGTAGTCTTTGGTCCGGTAGACGTAGGTCTTCATGTCGCCAGCGGCGTGGCCATCAAGAGTCGCGTACGCAACGGCGGGATCGAAATGACTGGCCTCGATCGTGGAGACCCATGTGTTTGGCGGCAAACCGGGAATGTTCTTGACGACATTGGTCCAACGCTTTCCGTCGTCGCGTGTGATTTGCACGTTGCCATCGTCGGTTCCAACCCAAATTACGTCGCCATTCTTGGGAGACTCGGCAATCGCATAAATCGTCTCGTACTTCTCGGCATCAGAATTGTCGATGGTCAGACCGCCCGAAAGCTCTTGATGCTGGCGCGCCGGATTGTTGGTGGTGAGATCGGGCGAAATGCGTTCCCAGGACTCGCCGTGATCGCGCGACCGAAACAGGAATTGCCCGCCCAGATAAATAGTTCCCGGATGGTTGGCGCTCGTATGGATCGGCGTATTCCAGTTAAAGCGAAAGTCCGGTTCTCCAGCCCGTGGCAGCGGCTTGATGTCCCTCGCCTCCCCGGTGCTCTTGCGGAAGCGCGAAATTCTTCCGCCCTGGTATTCCACATAGGCATAGTCGGCATCGGAAGGATCGGAGAATGCCCAAAAGCCGTCTCCCATGCCGATCACGCGCCACGAGCGGTTAGGGATTCCATCGACACNNTGCAGGCCGCCGTAGACGTTGTAAGGATCGGCCATGTCATAGCTCACGTGATAGAACTGCGAGATCGGCAGATTCGAAAGAAAGCGCCAGTGGTTTGCTTGATCTTGTGATTTGTAAACGCCGCCATCCGTCCCGACCAGCATCTGGTCGGGATTCTCCGGATCAATCCAGAGAGCGTGAAGATCGCTGTGCAGAGCGTCTCCCGGTCCTTCGCCCATGGACATGGCAGCGCTGAAGCTCTTGCCGGCATCTTCGCTTATCGTG
>PLHP01000387.1 GCA_003138955.1 Acidobacteriaceae bacterium
TCTAAGTACGAAGGTCACTGTACTGCTGTTCGGGCTGAACCGACCGCTGTTCTGAGTGGGCACACAGGGCGACCATAACCGCAATGGCATGCATTATTTACATGTAGACAGACCGGGGGTAGACTCGCTCCGAATTTGTGTTGCCGTCCTGCTCGCGGTTACGCAACCTGGCTGATTTCATACTGGCAGGGGAGAAAAACGGAGAACACCGTCCCTGTTGTTCCTCCATGAACCCGGCTGCGGACGTTGATCGATCCGCCGTATTCACGCACGATCCCGCTTGAAATCCACAGACCAAGACCTGTCCCGGTGTCTTTCTTTGTGGTGTAGAAAGGCTCGAAGATGCGGTCCAGGTTCTCCTGTGGAATTCCGCTGCCAGTGTCAGCGACCGTGATCCGGACACCTGCGCGGTCATCGGACCAGTCATGGCTGGGCGCCACGCGCACATAGAGGCACCCCTCCTTGGCTATGGCATCGGTGGCATTCACAATCAGGTTGGAAAACAGCTGCCTCAATTCGCCAGCGTTGGCGGGGATTTTGCCAGTCTCGCGATAACGGCGTGCCACGCGAATCTTCCGGGCCAGCAGTTTATGCGAATACAACTGGAGGATTTCATCCATGATGGCGGACGGTTCCGCTAAACCTGGGGAACTGGTGTCACGGACAAAGCCGAGGGTCTGCTGGGCAATGCGTGCGAGGCGGCCAATTTCCTGCTCGGCCATGGTCAAATGCTGGTTGGCGTGGGCGGGATCGTGGCGGACGAGGTAGAGAAGGTTGATGACGGCCTCGAGGGGATTGTTGATTTCATGGGCGATCGAAGCAGCGAGGCGGCCGGCGGTGGCGAGCTTTTCTCGGTGGCGGATGGCTTCTTCCGACCGCTTCTCGGCCGAGATATCGCGGGCAATGGCGCAAGTGCCTACAATCTGGCCGTGTGCATCGAGCAGCGGCGAGACCGACAAGAGAGCGGGCCATTGGGTTCCGTCTTTGCGGCAACGCTCGGTCTGGTAGGGATCGACGTGCCCGCCCGCGTTGAGAGTTTCGAGGTTGCACTCGACCTCGTCGCGCCGCTCCGGAGGAGCGAGACGGGCGACCGGCATTCCCAAGGCTTCCTCTGCGCTGTAGCCGTACAGACGCTCAGCGGCTCGATTCCAGCTGGTGATATTGCCTTGTGGAGTGGTGGAGAAGATGGCGTCGCGGGAGGACGTAACGATGGCGGCCATCTCGCGAACTGCGCGGTCGGCCCGCGATTCGGCCAGCGTTTTCTGCCTCGTCATACTGCCGGCGAAAACGGATATGGCAAGGAATACCAGAAGCTGCTCAACATCGATGGGGCGCCTGATGCCAAACGAGAAAACCGGGGGAAGCACAAAGAAGTCAAGGCAAGCCGCGGAAAGAAACGAACTGAAAATCGCCGGCCCAAAACCGAGATAACGGGCGGTAAGGAGAACGGCGGCGAGGAACAAGGCAGAGGGATGGCGATGGAGTAGGGAAGAGAAGGTCCAAAGACTCAGAGCGACCCAGACCGCGAGCGCGGCGCCGCCATAGCGCACCTGAGGGGAGTGGAGATTTCGCGCGATCCAATTCCTTCGATGAACGAAAACTTTAAGCATCGGCTTAACGCGGTCGGGCGAGTGGGACGGAACGCCTTGGCTCAGCCCAGGCAGATCTGTCGGCTATCAAACGGTACGGAAAGAACTTTACCAGCAGCCGGAACGGAGGGCAACGGCGTAAATGCGGAGCGGGAACGCATTCTTCCGGGGCGTTCCCGCCTCATGGATGGAGGCTAATAAAACAAGGTTTACTTTTTCTGCATGGATTCGAGGTACTTATTCAGGTTGGTGACCCGTTGCTGGACCTCGGGCTCGTTCCCTCCACTCATGCTATGGAACAAGTTGCCCCAGATTGGCATGTCCTTGGTGCCATGGGCTGCAAGCACTTCCTCGCCGTGGAGCATCGCCGTAACTTTCATGGCCGGATACTTGCCGCCATTCCTGGTGGCCAAAGCGGTCAGGTCAGAGGGCGGCACCTTGAGAGCCTCGGCTGCCGGGCCATTTCCTTTGCCATCGGTCCCGTGACAGACCGCGCAATAGGTTTTGTACATCTCCGAACCTGATGCTGGCGATGTCTGCTTGATGGGCACGTGCTTGATCTCGGGCTTGGCCTGATCCTGTGCCGATGCCAACGTCATCAGGGCGAGAATTATGGCCGGAACGATCCAGCAGTTTCTAAGTGAACGCATAGAATTCCCCCTTCGGGAGATCGAAACTCCCTTGGTAGCAAATGCGGTAAAACAAGTTAAGTCTATTGCAGGGTGGCATGCGGGACGGTGAGAGGCATCACAATGTCAGGTGATGAAAAACGCAACTATGACCGGCAGTGCAGAACCCGAAAAAATGCAAAAACAAAAGCTCCGCAGCCGCCCTCGCTTCATGGTCCGGCTAAGGTCACTGAGGACTATCCAGCTTAGGACGCTGCTCCTCGGCGCCTTTGTCCACTTGCGTTACGGTCAGTGGTGATTGGAGCGTGAATTTCAGCACCGTTTCGCTTGCCAACTTGACTTGCTCGCCTTTGCCGGCTGCCTGGACGCCGCCGCCCACTCCGCCACCGGCAGCGGCTCCGATTCCGGCGCCTTTGCCGCCGCCGAGAATGCCGCCCAGGATGGCTCCGATGGCTGCCCCGCCTCCGACCTTCTCGGCGGTATTGGTGGAGCGGTTACTGCCCTGGCGCCGAAATCGATCAGTCTGAAGAATATAAGATTTGCTGCCGACGGAGAGCCGGTCGAGCTGGAGGACGAGAAGGGATTGCCCAGCGAACTTACCCGCGCTCTTCACATCGACGACATGCCCTTCCACGGTGTAACCGGCTGGAATCGCTACTTCGCCATTTGAAGATAGTGGCGAGTCAAGGGTCGCGCGAAAAGATTCTCCCGGTTGCGCGGTGTCGGAGTTGATCGCATCCACCAAGCGGATTGTCGCGAACGTGCCCGACTCGATCGTCAGCATCTTGGGCGCCGGAGGTGGAGGTGGGGCAGCAGGCTCGGCCGGAGCCGGCTGAGAGGCGCCGGAATCGGCACTGGCCGATTGGTTGCCCGTTGTCCCGCTGCCGGCATCGGAAGAGTCTGCCGGGGGTGAATCCCATTCTGACGGGTCTCGTGCTGAAGAAGTGCGGCTGTTCTGGCGGCGTGGAATCCCGGCTTGTGGCTTAGTCACTGGTTGCGGCTTGGTTGGAGGTAGCGCTTCGGCGGATTGTGTGGCTGTTGGCGTTGCGGGCGCTGCTCCGACCTCGAGATTATTCACAACCTGCTTGATTCCCAGAGTGGCAGAAGCGTAACGGGCCGCCGCCGCGCGCTGCGCATCGTTATCGACCGTGCCGGAAAGGGTAACCACACCGGCCGACGTGTGGACGGCGATCGGTTTCTGCTGCAAGCCGGAATCCTGGCTGAACTTCGATTGAATCTGCCGGGTCAGCTGGCCGTCATCGGGCGCCTTTGCACAGCCGAGTCCCAGGGATAGAACGACAATCAACACGGCGATGACCGATCGATCTCGTAGGAACGTCATAGATGCTCCTGAAGATTATGACTAGTTTAGATGCAACGAGCTTACCAGTGCAGGGAAAATCGAACGGGGAAAGTAACGGCGAGGAATCGCAGACGGTTGGATTCGGTGCTGCCAAACGCGGCCATGGCGCAGCCGTTTAGTGGTGGCGCAGAAACTTGTAATCGAGGATCGAAGCGGCCAGGCCGAAGGCGTCTTCGGTGTTGTCCACCGCGTCCTTGACGCGGATCAGCCTACCCTGGCAGAGGACGTTGCTGTTCTTCTGGCCGGAGATTTCTTCCGGCATCTCGAAGATCATTTCGATCAGAGCATTCACGGGCAACTGCTGCGGCCCGTGAAACATTACGCCCGACTGGCTGATGTTCTGGATCGAGCCCTCATACCACGTGCTCAGATTCTTTCCGCGATAGCGCACAGGACCGGTTAACTTGACGCGCCGGGCGCGCGGCGTCCAGGTTGGTTGCCGTTGTCCGGAGCGGCGCCGCACGGGGGTGGTTTCGGAGACTGGCTCCTCAACCCGGCTTCCGCGCCGCATCGTTTTCCAGTCATACTGGTAGGCGGTCGCGCACAGCATGCAGACCTGGTAGTACTCTCCGCTAGCCGCGCGGCGCGGCCAGGAAAACTCGTGCGAACAGCGTCCCAGCATGAGAACATCCATGAGCTTCTGCGTCATAAATGGCTATGCCCAAACAGGGCGGCCAACACCTCATCTTCCGCCCGCCGGGCTTTTCTGAACAGGTTACTTCCGTGTATGGCAGGCTAGGACTTATGCTTTTCCATAGCAGGAGGCGAAGGATTGAGTGGCGAAGTCAAAGTACACGCGCAATAAGTCTCAGATATCCCACGCAGGCTTTCTGCTCGCGGGCGGTAAGAGCTCTCGCATGGGCGCGGATAAAGCCTTCCTGGATTTTGGGGGCGAGACGCTGCTTCGCCGCGCGCTGGGGGTGCTGAAGACTGCTTGCGGCTCGGTAAAGATAATCGGCGATCCAGCCAAGTTCACCAGCGCCGGGCCCGTGATTGCGGATGCGTTCCCCGGCTGCGGACCGCTCGCCGGCATCCATGCGGCGCTGGGGGCTTCGCAGTCAGAATTGAATGCGATCCTTGCGGTTGATATGCCGTTCGTCTCGGGAGAACTCGTTAGCTTTCTCCTCGCGGCGGCCGAGGATAGCGGCGCGGTCGTCACCGTTCCCCGCACGCGAGCGGGTTTTCAGCCGCTCTGTGCCGTCTACCGCCGCGACTTTGCTTCCACCGCCGAACAGGCTTTGCGAGCAGGCAACTACAAGATTGACGCGGCGTTTGCCGGGGTGCGGCTGCGAATTGTCGAAGAGCCGGAATTGGCCGCGGCTGGTTTCTCGGAGAAGAATTTTCTTAACATCAATACTCCTGAAGACCGCCACGCTGCCGATCTGGCTGCGCGCCCGTAAGGCAGTTCGCGCACTTCCAGCCTTGAGTCCAAGCCTCGTCTCATGTAATTCTGAAAGCTATGGGCGTGGCGGGATCAGTGCCGGCAAATGGGATCGCTCCTTATATCGAATTCAAGGATGTCTCCAAGGCATTCGGCAAGCTCGAAGTTCTGAAGGACGTCAGCTTTGACGTTTTGCCCGGGGAAATGGTCTGCATCCTGGGCCGCAGCGGCGTGGGTAAATCGGTGGCTCTGCATCACATCATGGGTTTCCTCAAGCCGGACTCCGGGCGCGTTATCGTCGCGGGCGAAGACATCACAGACTATGACGAAGTGCGGCTCGAAGGAATTCGCAAGAAAGTCACGATGGTGTTTCAGAATGGCGCGCTGTTCGATTCTTTGACCGTCGGCGAGAACGTGGCTTTCCCGCTGCGCGAAAAGGGAGAGCTGTCGGAAGATCAGATCTACCAGGTCGTTGACGGCTTGCTCGAAATGGTTGGGGTCAAGCCAATGCGCGAACAGTTGCCCTCGGATCTTTCGACCGGCATGAAGCGCTCGGTGGCCATCGCGCGTGCTTTAGCGGCTCAGCCCGAGTGCGTGCTCTACGACGAGCCAACTACCATGGTCGATCCGCTGATGGGGAATTTGCTTGGCGACCTGATTGCGCGTTTGAAGCTGCAGTTGCACTTGACGTCGGTTGTCGTAACGCACGACATGCGCCTGGCCAAGAAACTCGCCGACCGCATCGTGTTCCTGCACGAAGCTCGGGCGATCTTCTTCGGCTCTTACAAGGACATGGAGAAGTCCAACCACCCGATCATTCAGGAGTTTCTAGAGTTGGATGAGCTGAAGCTGGAAGCGTAGGAGCACAGTTACCAAACACCACTGCCTAGAATCCCTGCTGAACCAACTCCTCGACGGTGAGCGAATTCTGCGACGGCTCGCCTTTCATCATCTTCTCGACGTACTTCGCGATCACGTCGGCTTCGAGATTCACCGGGTCTCCGGGCTTGAGTGAGCCCAGGTTCGTGAGTTCGACGGTGTGAGGAATGATGGCGATCGTGCAGCGATTTTTCTCCAGCTTGGCAACCGTCAGGCTGATGCCTTCGATTGAAATCGATCCCTTGAACACGGTGTATTTTTCGACGTCGGATGGAATTTCGATGTGCAGCCACCAGTTCTCCGACTCGCGGCCTTCCGAATCCAGGATGCGCTCGAAGGCGATCAGCTTGCCAACGCCATCCACATGGCCTTGGACGATGTGGCCTCCAAAGCGGCCGTCGGCCTTCATCGGCAATTCGAGATTGACGAGCGCGCCTTCGTGAATGCGCGAGAGCGACGTGCGCGTCCAGGTTTCTGGCGCCAGGTCGGCGCAGAAAGAATTCGGCTTAATATCGAGCGCGGTCAGGCAGACACCGCTGACCGAGACGCTTTGGCCGGTGCCCAATTCCCTGGGAGTGTTCTTCGCCTCGACGGTAATGCGGCGATTTTCGCCGCGCTGCGTAATCCTAGTAACTTTCCCGACTTCTTCGACGATTCCAGTAAACAAGATGACCTCCCCAAAAAATGCTGCGTTATTAATCGCGATAAGGGTCGCGCAGATAGCCTTCGACCGCGAAATCTTCTCCAAACCGATGCAGGCAAAGGTGGCGCGCCGACAAGACGACGTGTGAATGTCCCGGCCCCGGGCTGGCCACGAAGGGCACCGCTCCCTCGCCCAGAATCTTTGGCGCATAAAACAGAAACAGCTTATCGACAACTCCGGAGGACAACGCTGTCCAATTCACCGTCGCTCCGCCCTCAATCAGCACGCTGGTGATGTCGTATTTCGCAAGGTGACGCATTACTTCCTGGAGATTTGGCCGTCCGTCTGGCTGGCTGGGCACTTGTTCGACTCGAAGGCCGAGCTTTTCCAGTTCGTGCTTGCGGTTGTCGTCGGCTTGCGAATAGAGAATGAGCACGTCGCCTTGCACGGTTTTCACCAGGCGAGAAGCATCAGGCAGCCGCAGAAAGGAATCGAGAATGACACGCAACAATGGACGACGGCGCGCGCGGTCGCTGCGGTCGGTGAGCAGAGGATCGTCGGCAATCACCGTGCCCACACCGGCCATAATCGCATCGTGCTCGTGGCGCAATTCGTGGACGTATTTGCGCGCGATCTCGCCGGTGATCCAGCCGCCGGTCGAGCCTCCGGCTGCAACTTCTTTCGGAACGGGCGACCCTGCTGGCGGCGGCGCGATTTTGCCGTCGAGCGTCATTGCGGCCTTCAGCGTGACAAAGGGAATCCGGTGGCGAATGAACTTTGCGAAGGCTTCGTTCAGCCTTCTGGCCTCGGCCTCGAGCAGGCCGACATCGACCTGGATTCCGGCCGCTCGCAGTTTGGCGAACCCTTGTCCGGCGACCTGGGGATTTGGGTCTTGCATGGAGCAAACGACGCGTTTGATGCCAGCGGCAATTACGGCATCGGCACACGGCCCGGTTCGTCCCTGGTGCGAACATGGTTCCAGGTTGAGGTAGAGCGTTCCGCCGCGCGCGCGCGGGCCAGCCTGCTCGAGCGCGAGCACCTCGGCGTGCTTGACGCCATCGTAAGTGTGGGTGCCCGTCCCAACTTCTTTGGCGGACGAATCGACAACGACCGCGCCGCCTGCCGGATTCGGCGATACGAGCCCGATTCCGGCACGCGCCAGATCAAGGGCACGCCGCATGAATTGTTCGTCGGTTGTCATGGAACCCTAAAGACTAACTCACCGCGAAGGGGCAAATCCAGCAGAGGGGCGCGGAGGCACAGAGGCGCAGAGAGAAAAGCAGGGTCGCTAACCACTAATCACTAACCACTGCTCCTACGCGAACAGCGATTCCACAAATTCCTTCGCATCAAACGGCAGTAGATCGGTCGCCTTCTCGCCTACGCCGACGAAGCGCACCGGCAAGCCCAATTCGCGCGAAATTGCCACGACCACGCCGCCTTTGGCTGTGCCATCGAGTTTGGTTAGCACAATGCCCGTTACTCCGGCGGATTGCGTAAACTGCCGCGCCTGCTGCAAGCCATTCTGGCCCGTGGTTGCATCCATCACCAGCAAAGTTTCATGCGGAGCGCCGGGCACGATGCGCTGCGCGGTACGCCGCATCTTCTCCAATTCCTGCATCAGGTTCTGCTTGGTGTGCAAGCGGCCGGCGGTATCGACGATCACGTAATCCGTCTTGTGCGCAGTCGCTTTTTGCAAGGCATCGAAAAGCACCGCCGATGGATCGCCTCCAGCTTTGATCTTGACTACTTCGGTTCCCGTGCGCTGGCCCCAGATTTCGAGCTGTTCGATGGCGGCGGCGCGGAACGTATCGGCGGCGCACATCAGTACAGACTTTCCCCGTCCGCGAAATACTTGCGCCAGCTTGCCGATGGTGGTCGTTTTGCCGGTGCCGTTTACACCCACCACGATGATCACTTCCGGCACCCCCTCCACGCGCGCCACCGGCCGCTCCGGCGTCGAGGTCAGGATCGCCAGCAGCTCTTCTTTCAGCAGCCGCTTCAGTTCGTTGACATCCTTGATCTGTTTGCGATCGGCTTTCTCCCGGAGCTTGTCGAGAACCTCCTGCGTGGTGGTCGTGCCCAGGTCGGCGCCGATGAGGGTTGCTTCCAGATCGTCGAGCGTGGAGCGGTCGATTTCCTTGCCGATCGAAACCACATCGTCGATGCGCTCGGCCAGATTCTCGCGCGTGCGCGAGACGGCCTCCTTCATGCGCTCAATAAAACTTGGTTTCTTCTCTTCGTCCAGACTGCCAAAAAGAGTTTGAATCATGAGGTGTAACGATTATAGGAGAATCGGCGGCGGAGAAATTGGTAATTTGTAATTTGTAATAGGCAATTTGAAACCCGAGATCGGCCTTGGGTTTGAAATTGCCAATTACAAATGACCTCAGGTGCGCGTGGTTTCGACCAGAGGATCGCCGGCCTCGATAAGCAACGGAACGCCGACGGCCGCTTCGAGCGCCATCGTCTGCGTCGGTGGTTTCTGAATACGAATTTCTCCGCGCTCAAACACCGCCAGCAGCGCGGCCACGGCCTTGGGGTCAAGGCGCTTTCCCGAGACGCTCTGAATAATGCGCAAGGCTTCTTCAGAATCGTGCGCCTTCTGGTAAGGACGGTTCGTGGTCAGGGCGTCGAAGGTGTCTGCCACTGCAATCACGCGTGCCAGCAGAGGGATTTCGTCGCCTTTTAGACCGTAAGGATATCCGCGCCCGTCGAGGGCTTCATGATGCAGTTCGATGCCGGGCAGCATCTCGCGCAATTGCGGCACCGGACGCAGGATGTTCGCCCCCTTGGTGGTGTGCGTCTTCATGATCTCGAATTCTTCCGGCGTCAACGCGCCCGGTTTTTTCAGGATGCGGTCTTCTATGCCGATTTTGCCGACATCGTGCAACTGCGCCGACACCCGCAGGATCTCCAGAAATCCCGGATCCAGCCCCATCTCGCTCGCGATCATCAGCGAGTATTTCGTTACCCGGTCGGAATGGCCGCGCGTGTAAGGATCTTTTTCGTCGACCGCGCCGGCCAGCATCTGGATCGACCCCATGAACAGCGCCTTGTTTTCTTCCGCGGCGCGCTTCAGATCCTCGACGAACTGTTCCAGTTCTTCCGACATCGTGTTGAACGTCGTCGCCAGTTCGCCGATTTCGGTGCGCGTTTTCAGGTGCACGCGCTGTGAGAAATCGCCGCGCGCAATCGCCCGGCTGGACTGCGCCAGCACCTGCAACGGGCTGGTGATCCGCCGCGCCGACAGAATACTCAGACCCACACTCACAAACACCGCCAGCCACGCCAGCAAGCGCCCCGTGCGCTGCATCTCGTAGATTCCGCGATACGCGTCTTCGCGCGGCTTCTGCACCACCACCGCCCATTCCAGCGAGGTCACTGGACTGTACGTCCCCAGCATCTCGGTCGTCTGTTTGCCATCGCGAACCGTGAACTCGCGGGTCGCCGCCAACTGGGCTTTCGCGCCCTCGCCCACAAAGCTGCGGACGATCTCGAAGTGGCTCATGTCCTGCCCGGTAGCATATTGGGCAGTGGCCGCCGCCACCAGCCTTCCCTGGCTGTCCACCACGTACGGCATCAATCCGCTCAGACTGACTTGCTGCAACCGCCGGATCAGGTAGTCCATGTCTACCACCGACGCGATCATCCCGAGAAAACGTCCGTCATACATGATCGGCGAACTGACCAGCATGACAGTCCGCCCCGATTTCCCGCTGCCCACCATCAACGGCTGTCCGCTGTAGACGCGGCCTTCGCGCGCGGCTTGATAGGCTCGCTCCAGCTCCCGTTGCAGAAAAGCGTCGGGCTCCATGCGCCCGGCGGAAACTCCTCGGGCATCGGCATTCAGCACCGTGGCATAGGCAATGTCTTTCGACGAAGAAACAAAATTCTCCAGCATGGCCCGCAGTTCTGGCGTCAGAAATTTCTGCGCGCTTAGGTCGCTCCCGCTCGGACCGGCCAGCATCATTACCTGAATCGACGACGACAAATTGGCCAGCATCATGCGCAACGTTTCCTGGTGCTGGGAAATGTCGTCGGCCAGCGAACGCGTGACCGTGTTTTGCAGCAGCATTTCGTTGGTTTTCAGGCGCTCCCGATTCATGCTCTCGATCTGCGCCGAGTAGAAGTACATCGGAAGGACGCTGAGCGCCAACAGCACTCCCAGGATGACGTAGAGCAGTGGGATACGCGCGGGAATGGGCAGCTTCAACGGCAAAAGGCAATCCTGTCGGCCCGAGCCCGGGGATGAGCTGGCCGGTGTTGCATCCATTCTAGGTTGATTTCGACTGGTGACCTCAGGTGCTTAAAGTACAACTCACCGTTACGGAAGTACTCAGGTAACCGGTGACCGCTGGGTAGTTCTAAGTTCCCAGTTCTCAGTCCTCATTGAGAAAGGCGGGGTTACTGAGAACTAAAACTGAGAACTGAGAACCGGGAACTGATTCAGGCGGTCTATAATTAAGCCAGTGGGCCCGGGGTGCTCCATGCGGTACTTCCACGTTGACTGCGTTTGTTATCGTTCGTTGGCAATCCTTCTGGTGTTCTCCGCCCTAACGCTCGCCGAAAACACTCCGCCCCCCAGGATTTCCGGGGAAACCCGCGCAGAAATTATTCACACGTTCAATGCAGAACTGGTCTATATCCGTACAAATTTTCCCATGGGGAAGATTGGACTGAAACTCAAGAACGGCGCTCTAACCCCCACTGGCCCGGAACTGCAACAGTTGATGGCGCTCTGGGGACCAGCCGCGAAGCCCGGCGACAAGGCCCGCATCAGCGACGTTGTCATCAAAGACGACCACATCCGCTTCGAGATCAACGGCGGTCCCATCAAGAGGCAGAAGTGGTACCAGCGCCTCGAGGTTGCAGGTGCGAACGGAGGCGGGCCGCTTTCGCCCTCCGATTCCTCCGCCAACGCCCGCGGCTCTTTCGTCGATCTCTATTTCGACAAGTATGTTCCGGAACTGACCGGGCCAGAGCTGAAGCATTTGCTGCGCCCGGTGTTTGATTTCGATGCCAAGTCGGCGCTCGAGGCCTACCTGGAAACCGTTTCTCCGAAGGTCAAAGAGGCCATCGAGAATCACCACGTGCTGGTGGGAATGAATCACGACATGGTGATCTATGCCAAGGGGCGTCCGCCAAGGAAAGTACGCGAGCATGAGGCCGGAGTTCAGGGCGGAGTTCAGAACGAAGCCGAGTACGAAGAATGGATCTACGGCACGCCCCCTCAGGATGTGGATTTTGTGCGCTTCGTCGGCGACGAAGTCGTGCGCGTCGAGACCATGAAAGTGGATGGCCAGAAAATCGTGCGCGTGGAAAAGGAAGTCGATCTGGGTACACCAACCGTTGCCAGGAAACAGGAAGATCGCCCAGCGACCGCGCCCACGTTGAGGCGTCCCGGGGAAGAAATGCCGGAGTCTAATCCGGCAAACTCGCGCACTCCGCCACCGTTGGGCACGCCGACAGGAGCGCCGCCATCGCCCAGCCCCGGTACCGACCCAGGCCCCAACTAGCAGGCTGCGGAAAATTGCATCAGAAACTCCGGTTTCGTATCAGGGCATCGCTTTAGCGTTTCAGCGCTCTTTGACAACCTAAGTCCTTATTCCGCCCACCTCGACCACCGGCACCTCGACCCTCTACACCTCGACCCTCTACACTAAGACTGTGAAGATTGCCCTCGGCCAGATCAACCCCACTGTGGGGGATTTTTCCGGCAACGCTGCCAAGATCATCCGGTTTGCGCTTCGGGCGCAGAGCGCTGGCGCCGGCCTGATTCTGTTTCCGGAACTCGCCGTCTGCGGTTACCCGCCGCGCGATCTGGTCGAGAGGCCGTGGTTTGTGGCGCGCAGCCGCACGACCGTCGAGAGGATCGCCGCCGAAACGCAGGGCATTGCCGTGATCTGCGGGACGGTAACCCCGGCCGATGCGGACTCCGGCAAGAAGGCGATGAACTCTGCCGCCCTGCTGCGCGACGGGCGCATCGAATTCATCCAGTCGAAAATGCTCTTGCCCACCTATGACGTCTTCGATGAGATGCGCAACTTCGCTCCCGCCAAGAGCCAGCAACTGTTCAGCTTTTGCGGCAACCAGATGGCTTTGACTATCTGTGAGGATGCCTGGAACGACAAGCGTTTCTGGAACCAGCGTCTGTATGGCGTCGACCCGGTCGAAGAACTGGTTCGAGCCGGCGGCAACTTCGTGCTCAACATTTCCGCCTCGCCATTTTGGCTGGGTAAGCGCGAACTGCGCCGCGACATGCTNNCTGGTTTTCGACGGATCGAGCCTGGTGATTGCGCCCGATGGACAGGTAATCGCGCAAGCGAAGTCGTTCGAGGAGGACCTGATCTATTTCGACTCCCAGAAGATCGATTCCCCGAACATCAGTGGAGACATGCACTCACAGGTTGTGGGTGAAGAAGCCAGCGCGTACGAAGCGCTGGTTCTGGGGACGCGAGATTACGTTCACAAATGCGGCTTCCAGCAGGCGATCGTCGGGCTCAGCGGCGGCATCGATTCCGCGCTCACCGCGTCGATTGCGGCCGGTGCGCTAGGCTCCGGGAACGTAATCGGAGTCGGCATGCCCGGACCATACTCCTCGCGAGGTTCGATTGACGATGCGCGGGAACTCGCCAGCAACCTGAAGATTCGCTTCGAACTGATCTCGATCCAGGAAATCTATGAAGCCGCGCGCCAGTCGCTTGCGCCAGTGTTTGACGAGCTGCCGCAGGACGTCACCGAAGAAAACATTCAGTCCCGCGCCCGCGGATTGCTGCTGATGTCCATGTCGAACAAGTTCGGCGCGCTCGTGCTTTCGACCGGCAACAAGAGCGAATTGGCCGTCGGCTATTGCACTCTTTACGGCGATATGGTGGGCGGGCTGGCCGTGATATCGGATGTGCCGAAGACGCTGGTGTACCGCCTGAGCGCCTACGTGAACTCACGGCGCAAAGTAATTCCGGAAGCGACCATCGAGAAGCCGCCGTCTGCCGAATTGCGTCCGGAGCAGAAAGATTCGGACTCACTCCCGCCCTACGATGTGCTCGATGCGATTCTCGAAGACTACGTCGAAGAATCGTGCTCGGCCGAACAGATTGCCCATGCTCACAATTTCGATCTGGATCTGGTGCGGCGGGTGATCCGCATGGTGGAGCGCAGCGAATACAAGCGGCAACAAGCGGCGCCCGGAATCAAGATCTCCGCCAAGGCATTCGGCTACGGGCGCAGATTCCCAATCGCGGCCAAGTCGGAGGTTTAGCACCGCGACCGCCTGATGAGATGTTCGGTGGAGGGACGGGCGTCTCGCCCGGCTCTCCACTGGCAAAGCTTCGGAAATGACAACTCAGCCGCTTTTTGTAACAATCGAATTCCAATCGAATTTCAAAATATGACAAGCATGCATCGCACACTTCTCGCGGCTCTTTTGTTGTCCGGCATCGCCATTGCTCAAACCCAATCGGCTCCCCCGGCAAAGTCGGCAGCCAAACCAGCGGCCGCTTCACCCGCCGGGGGAAGCTCGATGGCTCTGCCCACCGAAGAGACGGTCGACTCGTTCCTGTCCCAAATGTTTGGCTACGATCCCACGGTGACCTGGAAGGTGGCTGATATTCGTCCCTCCGAAGTGCCGGGACTGGCGGAGGTCACGGTTGTTATTACCAACCCGCAGGGCTCGAACCAGAATCGGTTGCTGGTCAGCGCGGACGGCAAGCATGCCATTACGGGCGACATTTTGCCCTTTGGTGCGAGGCCCTTTGACGATGCCCGCGCCAAGCTGGAAAAAGGCGTGAACGGCCCCGCCAAGGGACCGGCAAAGGCTCCGGTGACGATTGTCGAATTTAGCGATATGCAGTGCCCGCACTGTGCGAAGGTCGCGCCCGGGATTGATCAACTGCTCGCGCAGGAGACCGAGGTCCACTTCATTTTTCAGAATTTCCCGCTGCCCATGCACGACTGGGCGGAGAAAGCCGCCGGCTATGTCGATTGCGTAGGTCGCGCTTCGAATGATGCAGTCTGGAAATTTATCCAGAAGACGTTTGACGAGCAGGCCAATATCACTGAGGCCAACGCCGACGAAAAGCTGAAGGCCATCGCGACCGCATCGGGCGCGAATGCCGAAGAGATCGCCGCCTGCGCCGCCAAGCCGGATACGAAGGCCAGAATCGAAGCCTCTATTGCGCTGGGCAAGTCGGTGGGCGTGAATGCCACGCCGACTCTGTTCATCAATGGACGGAACGTACCCGGCGGTGCCCCCGTCGATCTGTTGAAGAAGATTGTAGACTTCCAGGCGCGCCAGGAGAAAGGCGACAAGTAAAATCGGGAGATCTGAGGCGTCGTCCTTCGCTGTTCGTCGTTCGCCTTTCTGTTCTGCGAGCGGCGAACGACGAAAGCGAACGGCGCGCGCTGAAATCACCCGATGGCCCGATTTACTTGCCTATCCAGATTTCCGGCGGTTCGGTGCGCTCCGGGCTGCGGACGACGTAGGGCGTAATCAGGATCAGTAGCTCATCGTTCTCTTCCTGTTTGGTGCTCTGCGAGGTGAGCAGGCCGAAGCCCGGGATTTTGGAAAACCCGGGCAGACCGCTCAGGCTCCTCTCCTCGGACGCGGTGATCATTCCCGCTACGACGGCCGGTTCGCCTTCCTTGAGCATGATTCCCCCCTTGTACTCACGGTTGGAAATTATCGGAATGCCATTTGAGTTTGTAGCGCCCAAAGTGCGGAATTGCAGCTCCAGCTCGAGCGCGATGTCGGAATTGTTGTGAACCAGCGGTTTCGCCTTGAGCGTGAGCCCAATGTCCTCATAATTGACGGAAGGAAAGGGCGCGGTGAACGACTGATTCCCGACGACCTGCGCGATGGCGGCACTGTTATAAATCGGCGCAAAGCTGGCGTTGAGGATGGGATAGCGCTCTCCCAGCTTAAAAGTGGCGTCCTTTTGTTGGGAGGCACGCAGGTGGACGTGATCGAGCTCCTGGACGGAACTCTCATTCATGGTAAGCGCGGCGGACAACTTGTCCAGGCTAAGTCCCATCAGCGTGAGCCCGCCGCCAAAGGTCGCGAGCGGCTGGCTAAAGATGGAATTCTGCTGGCTTTGCAATTGCGCGAGCAGGGCGGAAATGGTCTGATTGCCTGCTTGGTTGATACCGCCAGAGGAAATAAGTTGGTTGATCAGGCTCTGAATGTTTTGTCCGCCAAGAGCCGCGAGTGCGGCCACCGGAATATTGAAAAGATTGAAATTATCCGGGACGTGCAGCCCGATCATACGCATGTAGGTGTGGCTCACCTGGAAGACTTTCAGATCGAGCATTACTTCCGGACGGGGACTATTGAACTGTTCGAGAAACTGGGTGGCGGCTTCCAGTGGCGCCTGCGGTCCGCGCACCGTGATCGTGCTCGATGCGGCGTTGATGTTAGCGAACTTGAACTCAAAGATCGTCTTGAGCGTGTTCAGCAGGTCGGTCAAGTCCTGGGGCGAATTGCTGCCCGGGATATAGAACGAGCGCATGCCCATGCGGTCGTAGGAGCGGTGGTTGTCGGGGGTGTCAGCGCTAGCAAAAAGAATGGTGTCTTCCAGTGCCACGCTGAAGGTCTTCGTGACCGCGGAGACCGCCTGCATGGCGGTTGCGAAATCGGCATTCTCAATATCGAATCGCACGCGGCGGCTGGCGAAGCTATCGTCGAAAATCACGGTCAGCCCATAGCTCGCAGCGACGGCGGTGAGCAGACCGCGCGAATCGCCGCGGTAGTGGAAGTCATGGTGTCCGTCGATCGGTTTAGCGGTGATCGCGTCGGTGCTGGCGACCATTTGCGGCGGGCTTGCAACGCGCACCGGTGCGGCCCCCAGGGCGTCGTTTATTCGCTGCTGCGCGAATTCGTTCTGCGGATCGAGGTTGAGCGCTGTTCGGAACTCCGCCAGCGCCTCCACTTGCCGGCCATCGAGCAGGTCGCTGTTTCCGCGTTNNTCGATTTCTCGAGTTTCAGCCCGCGCGCGAAAGCTTGGCGAGCGGCCTTCAGGTCTTTGACCGGACCCTGGCACTTGGGCGCGCCGGAGGAATTGGAGCAGAGCGATGGCGCTGCGGCCGGGGGAGTGTCTGTGGCCAGACACATTCCGGCAAGCACCAAAACAATGCCTGCTGGCAACCATCGCATATTACTTACTATAGAATGCCCGGCTGCTGCTGTCTTGCAAGAGAAATCCGGGCTTGGGAACTTCGGTCGTAACCGGAGAAGCCGGAACGTGAGGGAAGAGAGACTCACCGCAGCATCAGCCGTTCCATCCGTGTGGCGCGCCCGGTCCGGTCATCGCACTCGACCAGCACGGCGCACAGTCGGACGTCGCCGTTGGCCGCTTCGAAGCGCGCCGGCATCCCGCTGAGAAACTTCTCAATCACTAACTCTTTCCTGACCCCAATGACGCTGTCGTACGGCCCGGTCATGCCGACGTCCGTGATGTAGGCGGTGCCCTTCGGCAGGACGGTCTCATCCGCGGTGGGAATGTGCGTGTGCGTGCCCACCACGGCGGTGACTCGCCCGTCGAGATACCATCCGAAAGCGACTTTTTCGGAACTGGCCTCGGCATGGAAATCCACCAGCACGACCTTCGACTTGATCTGTTCCAGAAGCCGATCGGCGTGGCGAAAGGGATCGTCGCTCGACCCCATGAACACACGTCCCTGAAGGTCCACGACGGCATAACCGACGCCGTTTTTTTGGCCTTCGTACACTCCCCAACCGGGCAGGTTCTGCGGAAAATTTGCCGGCCGCAGCAACCGGCGTGCCGGACTGTGTGGATTGCCGTCCGCCATCTTGAAGTAGTCGATGATTTCGCGTTTGTCCCAGACATGATTTCCAGTGGTCATCACCTCAATGCCCAGATCGAAAAGCTCTTCCGCCAGCGGAGGCGTGATTCCGAAGCCCGCCGCGGCATTTTCACAGTTGGCGACGACCAGATCCACGGCGTGCTGCTGGCGCAATTCTGGCAGGCGATCTTTTACGATCGTCCGCCCGGGGCGGCCAAAAATGTCACCGATAAAAAGAATTTTCAAGAGATGATGGTAACACGCTGAAAATTGCAGATTCTTTGAGTACTGGCAACTGGCAACTGGTTACTGGCTGCTGATCTCCGCCGTCTTCAGAAAGTCGTAATTTCCCGACGGATTCAGGGTCAAGTTCCGCACGCGCCGCGTGTGTACGAGCACGTTATCGAAGTACCACAGGTCGATATACGGAACATCTTGCGCCAGCACTTCTTGAACTTCCCCGTACAGCCGCTTGCGGACATTCTGATCGGTCTGGCGGCGCGCCTCATCGATCAGGCTGTCGATCCGAGGATTGGAATAGAAACCGCGGTTAGCGCCCTGGGGCGGGAATCGGTTGGAGTGAAAGGAGTACTCAAAAATATCCGGATCTTCGTTGCCGCCGATCCAGCGCAATGAATAAACTTGGAAAGCACCGCTCGTGACGTCGGCAAAAAATGTGGCGAACTCGAACGTGCGGATGTCGAGCGCAATGCCCACATCTCGCAACTGCTGCTGCAACACCGCAGCCAGCAGCCGCGTGGACTCCTCCGCGGACGTCTTCATTGTCAGGTGAAAGCGAACGCCGCCGCGAGCCCCGTAGCCAGCGGCATCGAGCATCTGGCGGGCTTTCTCTGGATTGTGTGGATAGGTCGCTACGTCCGGGTCATACGCCCAGCTTTGCGGCGGGAGCACACTCAGTGCCGGTTGCGCGAAGCCGCGCCAGATGTATTCAAGAAGAGGACCGCGGTCGATGGCATACGCGATCGCCTGGCGAACCCGCACATCCTGCAAGGTCCGGTCGCGCAGGTTAAACGCGAGATAGGAAAGCACCGTGCCCGGAGCACGTTCAATCTGCAAATTCGGCTCGCGCTCCAGCGCCACAATGGTGTCGGAAGTAAGTGCATTGATCGCGACATCGGCGCTGCCCTTGCGCAATTCAAGCGCCCGCGTAGTCGCGTCGGGCACGACGGTGAAGCGCACCCTGGCCAGGCGCGCCTTTGCGCCCCAGTAGTTGTCGTTGCGCTCGACGACGATCTCCTTGTCTTGCTCGGCGCTGACAAACCTGAACGGTCCCGAGCCCATCGGATTCCGCGTGATCTCGTCGAGCGCCCCATAAGGCACAATCCCACTCGCCCCTTCCGAGAGATTCCAGAGCAAGGTCGCGTTCGGCTCCTTCAGATGAAATACCACGGTGAAGTCGTCGGGCGCCTCGATGTGATCCACGAAACGGTATGCCGCCGACTTCGTACTGCGAATCTTCCCCTCGAGCAGCGAGTCGAAAGTCCACTTGACGTCGCGCGAAGTAAGCGGCCGCCCATCGTGAAACGTTGCGCCGCGATGCAGGTGGAAGATGTAGGTCAAGGGATCCGGAATCTCCCAACGCTCGGCCAGGCCGGGCTGAACATTTAGGTGCTCGTCGCGCGTCAGCAGCGCGTCAAAAAGGAGTTCGCCAATGCGCTCCGACTGCGCGTCGATCCCGACTCGGGGATCGAGATCGGTGGGGCTGCTTTCAATAATCATCACCAGCGTATTGGGATCGGGAGCTTGTGAGCAGGAGAGGAGAGGCAACACGCAGGCGCCAACCAATCCCAAAAGAATTGTCATCCTGAAGAGAATTGTTACCTGAACGGGATTGTCATCCTGAGCGAAGCGAAGGACCTGCTTTTTGCTCGCGCCCCCACTGCCAGCCTCATGCATACGAGATCTTTCCCAGGATCGCCGCCCGCTTCGCTCCCGTAGCCGACGGCACATTGCTTGGCCGCCGATGCCACGTTTCATGCGCGAGCAGAGCAAAAGCCACCGCCTCCTTCGCTTCCGCCGGAAGGCCGAACTCGTCCGAGAAATGCAGCCCGATCCCCAAGGGTGCGATTTCATCGCGCAACATGGCCATCAGCGTCGGATTCTTCGCGCCTCCGCCCGAGACGATCATCTCGTGCTTGCGGCGCTCTGCAGTTCGTGGAAGAGCGGCTCCCGAATTCACGAATCGCGGCTCCACGAATCGCCGCACTGCTTCGGCAATCGATCGCGCCGTCAACGCCGTTGCCGTCGCCACCACGTCGGGCTTGCTGGCGCCGTGGCAGAGTTGAAGAAAATGGCCCACGTATTCCCGGCCGAATTCCTCGCGGCCCGCCGTTCGCGGGGGCTTCTGCCGGAAAAAGTGCGCACGCAACAACTGCGCGATCGCGCCATCCAGTACGCGTCCCGAGGCCGCGACTTTGCCATCGCGATCATAGCGCCGTGCGAATAGCTCCTCCATCACCGCATCAATCACCATGTTGCCGGGTCCGGTGTCAAAAGCAAAAACCTGGCGTAGCGCCGCGCCCGCTGGAATCGCCGTCAGATTCGCAATTCCGCCAATATTCTGCGCAATGCGATCGTGCGCCATGCGTCCCACTCGCGCATCGCGATAAAGAAGGAAGTCCAGGAACGGTACCAGCGGCGCGCCTTTTCCTCCGGCCGCGATATCCGCCGGACGAAAATCGGAAACCACCGGCACGCCCAGTCGCGCCGCGATCACCGCGCCTTCACCCGTTTGCCAAGTCACCGCCAATCGTCGCCCGAGAAATCGCTCTGGCGTTCCCTGGTGATACAGCGTCTGTCCATGGCAGCCAACCAGGTCAAGCTTCAAGCGATGCTGGCGCGCTGTCTTCGCCACCGCCTCGGCGTACAGTTCGCCGAGAAGAAAGTTAAGCCGGGCCAGATCCGCAACATGGGCCAATTCGGCGTTCATCATTTCCAGGATCGCGCGCCGCACCGGGGCAGGGAACGGATACTCCGCGTGAGCAAGAAGTGTGAAGTCTGAGTGGTGATTCTTGTGTGGGGACGGGCGGCTCGCCCGTCCGGTGGGCGCTGAAAAGCGCACCAGCGCCACATTGATGCCGTCCGCCGAAGTGCCGCTCATCACGCCGGCAACGATCATGCTCATGCGCGTTCCTCGCGAGCAAGCGTAGCCAGCCGAATCTCTTCCCCGAACTCCCAAAGCTGCCGCGTCAGCTTCTCGACTCGCGCGGAAGTGGGAACGGTGTGGCGCGGGCGCCCTCGCCCGCGTGCCTCTTTCGATTTGAATGCCAGCACCCGCCGCACCGATTCCCGCACGCGCCGGGCAAACTTGCGGTCGCGCTCCGCTTCGCGGATCATGGCCGCGTGCGCCCGCAGAATGAAATCTTCCCGATGNNTGGCAGATGAGGCCAAGATCGCCTCCGGCGCGGATGTGCCCGATGATCGCCTGTTCAATCGGGCCCGCCGCCAGCACGGCGCCCATCTCCAGATCGTCGGAACAGATCAGGCCGCGGTAGCCAATCTTTTTGCGCAGAATATCGGTGATCCACTTCTTGGAGAGCGATGCGGGCGTGCTCGCCTTTGTGACCGCCGGAGTCACTCTAGGAAATGCCGCGTGCGAAACCATGACGAACGGCAATTCGCGCCGCAACGATAACGACCGATAGGGAACCAGATCCTCGTCCCACAATTTGCGCAGCGATTTTTCGACGCTGGGGAGGTCGTGATGCGTATCGAGCGTGGCCTCGCCCAGTCCGGGGAAATGTTTGCCGCAGCCGAGCACGCCGGCATCGCCCAACCCGCGCAGAAACTCGCGCGCGTAGATGACCACCTGCTTCGGATCGTCCGAGACCGCACGCGAACTTAGCACAGAACGCGAGGCCTCGCAGGCCAGGTCGAGCACCGGAGCGAAATCGACGTTGAAGCCCAGCGCGCGGCAGTTCTCGCCGATCACGCGTCCATGCTTGCGATAGAGGGCGCGGTTGCCCGTGGCAAAAACCTCCGCCGCAGAAGGCGCCGAACCGACCACGTTGCGGAAACGGTCCACCGTGCCGCCTTCAAGGTCCACGCAAGTGAAAAGCGGCGTGGCCACGCACTTCTGGCACTCACGCAGAAGAGCGTGCGTCTGCGCGGCTCCGGTAATGTTGCGGGCAAACAGGATCACGCCCGCCGGCTGAATCTTCGTGAGCAGGGAAGCGAGACGCGGGGACATCTTGGTCCCGTCGAAACCGACGATGAGGAGTTGGCCGATATTCAATTTTAAGTCGCGCATCATTTATATCTGACTTAGAAGGCAACGTTCCGTCTGTCCCGAGTTTCACGATTTTCTGATTACTCTTACCAACCGCCGCGTCTCAACAAAGAGTAGCAACTCGTCGTCCTGGGTGATCGGACGGGCATGCATTGTATCCAGGCGGATTGGATACAGCCTCTGGAAAGATTCGCGTACGCTCTCGATGCGCATGAAAGATACTGCAAAGACTTCGCGCCAGTTATCGCTCTTGCAGATCACACGCTCGTAGTCTGTAAAATCTGCATAGGCGATTAAAGGCCAATCCGTACCGCCTGACTGCTTGGCTTTCAGTTTCTTTTCCTGCCATAGATCATAAAGGCCGGTTGGAAGGCGCCGCTTATGCCAGTCCGCGCCGAAAGCGTGCGTCATCTTTTCCTCAATAAAGTTCCGCAGCTGGGTTTCCAGCCGTTGCAGCCAATCGTGGGCCGCGTTCGTCCGCGCGAGGCCTTCCTCCTCCGCTTCATCATCCGATAACTCGACGGGGGTACCGTAAAGAGTGATCAATGGTGGCGGATCGCGCCGCAGCCCAGCGATATCCAGACTCTGCTCAAAGGCCGGTGCGGGGAAATCGGTCAATGCAGGGTTAAAGCCGAGACTTGCATAGAACTCTGATCGCGCTGTCAGATTCGTGAAAACATCCGTTGGCCAGGTGATCGCATCCCGCCAGTCCCCGAGGCCAACGCGTAGCGCGGTCGACAAGTTTTCATCGAATGCGGGCATGCTTTGCACTGCGCTTCCGATACTCTGTAGTTCCGCAAAGCCCTTGAGAGAACGCCACGTCTCCTGCATGTCAAGCCAGGGCGTTCGCATCCTTTCCATGGCCCGCCGCAGGCTGGATTCCTCTTGCGCGTAGCGCGCGAGCATATCCTTCATCGGGTCTGTCCGAAGCTGTTCCAGCAGTCGTGCCGTTTCCGTAGCGTTCGGCAGGTGAAAACGCTCTGTATAGCTCGCGAGCATCTGCTGTGCCGCTTCAATCTCGCGGCGTAGCGGCGAGTGGATGTCAATGATGCTGGCTCGACGCAGATCTTCCAGTGGTCCCAAGGAAGTGCGCATCAGAGACTCATGCTGCCTGCGTATTTCGTCTAAAGGTCCCAAAGCCGCGCGCATCGCAGCCTCATTTACCCTGATACTTTCCAGCATCCTTTCAATTCCCGGATTCTCGTAAAGGTGTCGGAGTGCTTCCGACGCCGGGTGCCTTGCCGCCTCGATCATCTCGGCGTAACGAGATGTGCCGAGTGACTTCTGGATATCCAGAATTGTCTTTATTGATTTGTCGTCGGACATGTTGCTTAGCTCCTTTCCGATGCTCGAAACTCGAGGACAAACGGGATATTTTCTGTACTTGTTCCGCGTCTCGGCGGTTAGATTTCCTTCTTTAACTCCGCCAGCAAGTTTAGCGCCTCTAGCGGCGTTATCCGGTTCAAATCTACTTCGCGCAGCTTTTCCAGCACCGGCTGCGACAGTGGCGTGAAGATGGTCAACTGCGTCGGACGCTCCGGTTCTGTGGAACTGCCCGGCGTCAGATGTCCCGAAAGCCGGTGCTCGGACGATTCGTGCTCTGCCAGCACCTCGCGCGCACGCACCACGACTTCGTTCGGCAATCCCGCCAGCTTGGCGACTTCGATCCCGTAGCTGCGGTCGGCCGCGCCCGGTTCGACGCGGCGCAGAAAAACTACGCTTCCGCCGGTCTCTTTGACGGACACGTGATAATTCTTCACGCCACTCAATTGCTCCGCCAATTCGGTCAGCTCGAAATAGTGCGTGGCAAATAACGTCTTGGCTCGCACGCGCGCATGGAGATACTCGATGGCGGCCCAGGCGATCGCCAGTCCGTCATAGGTCGAGGTGCCGCGCCCGACTTCGTCTAACAAGATCAAGGAGCGCGCCGTCGCCGTGTGCAGAATCGCGGCTGTCTCCGTCATCTCGACCATAAACGTCGACCGCCCTCGGGCCACGTTGTCGCTCGCGCCGATGCGGGTGAACACGCGATCGACGATGCCCAACCGCACGGCGCGCGCGGGAACAAACGAGCCCATCTGCGCCATGATCACGATCAGAGCCGCCTGCCGCAGATAGGTGCTCTTGCCTCCCATGTTCGGCCCCGTCAGCACAATGATGTTGTGCGTCGAGGCATCCAGAAACAGATCGTTCGGGACAAAGCGCTCGCTGCCTGCCGCCAGTTCTTGCAGTTCGATCACCGGATGACGGCCTTCGACAATCTCCAGATCGAGGACGTCGGCCTTCTCAGCTTCATCTAGATTTGTCTCAAACTTTTGCTCGAACTTTGGCCGGCAGTAATTCCGCAGCGCCGCAATGTGTGCCAAGCAGCCGAGTACATCCACTTCAGCCAGTGCCAGCGCGGTTTGCCGGATGCGCTTGGCCTCGGCAGCAATGGCGGAACGCAAGTCGGCAAACAGCCGCCGCTCGATTTCGACGATCTTCTCCTGGGCGTCCAGAATCTTGGACTCATACTCTTTCAGTTCCGGAGTCGTGAAACGCTCGGCATTCACCAGCGTCTGCTTGCGTTCGTAGTCGGCGGGCGAGAGGTGCAGGTTCGCCTTTGAAATCTCAATGTAGTAGCCAAAGATGGAGTTGAACTTTACCTTCAGCGACCCGATCCCCGTCCGTTCCCGTTCGCGCGTCTCCACTTGTGCCAGGTATTGTTTCGAGTTCCGGCTTAGGTCGCGCAGTTCATCCAGATCTTGGTCGACACCCGCGGCGATCACTCCGCCATCGCCCAGCGTGAGCGGAGGCTCTGGAACCACTGTGCCGTCGATCTTCTCCCGCAGATCGCCCAGTTCGTCAATTGCGGTATGCAGCGTGCCGAGTCGCGACGCAGACAGGCCCACCAACACCGCGCGCACCTTGGGAATTCGTCCAAGCGATGCCGCCAGCGCCAGCACGTCCCGTGGATTGGCTGTTTCCAGCGTGACCCGGCTCAGCAGACGCTCGAGATCCAGAATTCCGTCGAGCGACCGCCGCAATTCTTCGCGCCGGACGGTATCTTTGACCTGCACCTCAACTGCATCCAGTCTGCCGTTAATCTCCTCCCGGTCCAGAGACGGACGCAGCATCCATGTGCGCAGCAGCCGCTTGCCCATCGGCGTTACGGTCGCATCCAGGCAGCGGAACAGAGTCACGCCGGCATCGGTTCCCGCGAATAGGGGCTCGATCAACTCCAGGTTGCGCACCGTGACCGCATCGAGTACCAGGCAATTCTGCCGCTCGTAGAAGCCGATGCGGTCCACATGATCGAGCGTGCCGCGCTGCGTTGACCGTATGTAATACAAAATCGCTCCCGCCGCCGAAGCCGCCGCTCGTTTGCCCGCGAGTCCGAAGCCTTCCAGCGAGAGCACGCCGAAGTGATTCTCCAGCAGAGGAATCGCGTGGTCGGGAGCAAAGATCCAGTCGTCCAAAGGAGTCTCAGCCCAGCCAGAGCCGGAAAGTCGAGCAAGAGGTGCGGTGCCCGTGTGGTGACGGGCCTCTGGCCCGTCGAGCGGAGCGAAGCTCCGCATCTGCACGCCAGCAGCTCGCTCCAACAGCGGCGCCGAAGACCCATATAGCATTTCTTTTGGCCGCAATTGTTCAAGTTCTTCTTGAATGCGGCGCCCACCCGACTCCCCCCCGAACTCCGTCGCCCGAAACTCCCCGGTCGAAAGATCCAGCGCCGCAAAACCCACGCGATCCGCGACCGTTGCCACCGCCGCCAGAAAGTTGTTCTCCTCGGCGCCCAGCGAAGAATCCGCGGCCGTTCCCGGCGTGACGACGCGCGTCACCTCGCGTCGCACCAACGTCTTCGCCAGGCGCGGGTCTTCGACCTGCTCGCAGACCGCGACCCTGAACCCCCGCCGGATCAGTTTTGAGATGTAGCTCTCGGCGGCGTGGTAAGGTACGCCACACATGGGGATGGCCACGCCCTTTTCCTTGTTGCGCGAAGTGAGCGTGATCTGCAACTCGCGCGCGGCCAGCACCGCGTCGTCGAAGAAAAGCTCGTAGAAGTCCCCCAGCCGGAAGAAGAGCAGAGCGTTGGGATGCTCTTTCTTAATGGCGGCGTATTGCCGCATCAGCGGCGTCGAGGGCTCGGACATGGGGGAATTGGTAATTGTGTAATCTCTAATTTGGTAATTTCCGGTCCCCACTACTCTAGCCTGCTGGAAGGTTTTCAGATTACAAAATTACAAATCTACCAAATTACAAAATTCTCCATTTGACTCGCTGCGTCGATTTTGCTCTTCTAACTTCATGGAACTCCGAAAAGATCCCATCACTCGTTCCTGGGTGATCACCGGTGACGATGTCATGGAGGCCGCTCCACGCTCCCAAGCCTGCCGGTTTTGCGGTGTCTCCGCCGAGCCCGCGCAAGTCATTGCCAACCTGCCCGGCGTGGATGGCAGTGCCTGGTCGGCGCGCTCCGTCGTCCATCCGCATGCCCTCTACCACATCGAAGGCGAGCCGGCCCGCCGTGCCGACGGCCTCTACGACCGTATGGGATCGGTCGGCGCTCATGAAGTTCTGATCGAGAATCCCCGCCACGATGGCGACCTCTGGAATGTCAGCGACATCGAGGTCGAACAGTTTCTGCGTTTGGCCGCGCTGCGGATTCAGGATCTGAAGCGCGACAGCCGCTTCAAGTACATCAGCATTTTCAAGAATCACGGCGAAGGAGCGGGGCAGGAATTTGAGCACCCCACTTCCCAGCTCACCGCAACCACCTTCGTGCCGCGCCGCGTCCTCTACGAACTCCGCGCCGGACGCGACTATTTCGAGACGAAAGAGCGCTGCGTCTTCTGCGACATTCTGGCGCAGGAGGAGCGTCAGAATGTGCGCGTCGTAGAAATTCGCGGGGACTACGTGGCCTTCTGCCCCTATGCTCCGCGCGTCCCGTACGAAACCTGGATTCTGCCCCGCAGCCATGAATCTTCTTTTGAGCGCACCGGTGCCTCGCGCGTGGGCAGCGTGACCGATCTTGCCGCGCTCCTGCGGCGGACGCTGCAACGTATCCGCACCGTCACGGAAGCCTTCCACCTCGTGCTCCACACCTCGCCCAACAGCCAACATCCGTCGGCAACCCTCGGATATTGGAAAACCCTCGATGACGATTACCACTGGCACATCGAAATTTTGCCCATTCTTGAGGCCAAGGCTAGGTCGTACACTTTCAAAGAGATTTATTATTCTCCTGTCGCCTCCGAGACCGCCGTGAAACGTCTGCGGGAGGCGAAGATCTAACGCGCGAAACAGCCGTCGTTCGCTGTTCGCTTTTCGCACACAGGCGCGACCGGCCAATAGCGAAAAACGAACGACGAAAAGCGTGAGCCCCCATGACCATCCGTCGCATCAAAACCTATGCCGGATCCCAAGGCTACGTTTACCAGTACTACTTCGTCGGAAAGCGTCTCGCCGCGACATCCAACGCCCATGAGTCTGACGCCAGTGAGTACATTTTCGACGTCACCTCCGACCGCAAGCTGACCTACGCGGTCAGTGTTTTCCTCCCGCACCAGGTCGTCGCCGCCTGGGCCGAATCCCACGGACGCCCCCTCGCCGATTCCGAGCAGTACGCCGCCGTCAAGATGCGTTTGTTCCGCGCCTTCGACGAATTGGAAGACATGCAGGCGCACGGCCGCCAACTGCAGATCGACCTGCAATCTTTGGAAGAATCGCTGGTGTCGCTGGGAGTGGAATAGAGTCGGCGGGATGTCGCGTTGTCAGCCCTCGATCACTGGCTAGAAACTCTGATTACGTTCGCAAGCAATCTCCGATCACTGGGAACTCTTGGCAGCTCCAATTCTCGCATCGATCCTTTTCAGAACTGCCCGTTCCGCTTCGTTTAGGCCTGCCATTGAGAAGTCCTTCCGCGGTGCGTACCACAACTGCTGTGAGGCAAACGCCTTTACTACGTGATCCTCTGGTTCCTTCCCATAGGTTGCCAACACAACCTGCTTCAATTGTCCGAGCTCAGTTGCCGCTGACTCGTTCGGGCCTAAGCCCTTCAAGAATCTATCCACGAATGCGTCGACCTCTTCTGGCAGTCGGGATAATTGGGTCATGTAGTAGCGCACTTCGATCGGATCCTTCGGCTTGAAGTCCTTGTGACGCCATTGCACGCCACCTTCGACCGCTTGCCATCCGTCGGGTTTGATCTCACGGAACCACCAAGGGTGGCCCACTGGGAATGACGACTCAAATTGTGAAGTTTCCTTGGGGCTGTTTTTCAATTCCTCTTCCGTTATCCCGCGACGATCGAAGTACCGTTCAAAAGGCTCCGTGATTACGGTGAAAGTCGCGCTCTCGACATTTCCGGCCCACGAAGATCCGGTGGAGGTTACGTATCCTGCCATCTCAAGCTGGGCGATATCCAGTAGCTCCTGTGAGAGAGCTCCGACTCCCGCACCGGCGGCGCTCACGTCCTTGAAAGTGTCCACCAGACCCATCGACATCGGAATGCGATACTGCACGCTGAGGGTCTTGTTTTCCTTTGGGGCAAAGTGCATATTCCAGATGAAGACCGAGCCAAATTCCCCTGGGCCGCTCTGCGGCTTCCGGTGAACAAATTCGACATGTTAAGTTGTCTTCTCATCTCGTGCGATGAAGCCGTAATCTAATATCCAGTTCTTCGATTCCTGAGGAGAGTCGGGCTCATTACGTCGGGCAAATTGGGAGTCCACTGGAAATCCAACCTGTATTTCCTCCTGCCTGTCAGATAGATTCTGAAGGACAAAAGTGCATTCGTACTCTGCCCTGTCCATCCCCGGCACAGTCCCATTGAAGAGAAACGGACCACGGCCGAGAATGATCGTTACATCAATGCGAACGAGCTGGACCGTCTTCGATGTAATCTGGTGCAGGTTTTGCCCATTCCCGGTAAACACTCCAGCATCGGCAAACGCTGGAGGGGCTGTCCCGAGCACCACTGACAACAGGATCAACGTGATCGATATGACTAGCGAACCGGCTTTCGTTCCCTTGCTCAGCATCTGAGACTCTAAACGCAAATCCGTCGTTGTCGAGTATAACCTTCACTCCGAAATAATGGGCCCGTGCGAACTCGACGGAAGGGCCGCAAATTTTGTCGCAAAATCCCCGCTTCGCCACCGTCCATTGTCTGGCCAATCTCCGTGCCTCCGTGGTAGGTTCGCCGCCCCCGTGACCCACGTCACACACCCTTGTGACAGCGCACGTTTCCTCTCGCACTCTCCTCCCGGCAAACTATAATCACCCAGGCGGGGTGGGGAGCTATCAAACAGGCCTGCGGAAGCACCAGGAAATAAAGAACAAAGAATGATGACCCTGATTTGGCTGCGCGTCGCGCTCGTTTGTTACGCTGCGGGATTGCTCTATGCCCTGGTGGCGCTCACTCGCACCTCGGAAATCCTCAGCAAAGTGGCGCTCCATGCCTCCTACCTCGGCATGGTGTTTCATTTCGTTTCGCTGACCGAGGCCGTCGTGCAGACCGGCCAGTTCGCTTCGGCCTCGGTTCACAACTCGGAATCGCTGCTGGCTTTCCTGATCATGGTCGTCTTCATGATTGCCTACATGGTGTATAAGACGACCACCCCGGGCATCGTGATTTTTCCCCTGGTTTTTCTGCTGACCTTCGTGGCCGCCACCGGTCAGCAACCGCTCGTCTTCGCCTCGGTTGCCGTCAAGCACGGTTGGCTCTTCGTGCATATACTGATGATCTTTACCGGATACGCGGCGCTGTTCCTCAGCTTTGGCGCCAGCATCCTGTACCTCATGCAAGAACGCGCCCTGAAATCCAAGGGCGCGAGTGGGATGTTCTCGCGACTGCCCGCTCTCCAGGTAATTGACGACATCGGCTACCGCTCCCTTATGGTTGGATTTCCCTTCATGACTCTGGGCCTGATCGCGGGCTCCGTGGTCGCCGAATCCACTTACGGCCGCATTAATTTCTTCGATCCCAAGATTCTGCTATCCGTGCTGATGTGGGCCGTGTACCTGCTGATGGTCTTTACGCGCCTGAATGCCGGCTGGCGCGGGCGCCGCGCCGCCCTGCTCGCCAGTGTTGCCTTCGTCGCCGCCATCGTCGCCTGGATCTCCAACTACTTCAGCGGAATGCACAGGTTTATTGCCTCATGAGATTCCAGCTCATCGGCGTCAATCACAAGACCGCGCCGGTCGAGGTGCGCGAGCGCCTGGCCATTCCGGAATCGCGCTTGCCGGAGGCCTGCAAGCGACTGGCCGAGCATCCCGCCGTTGCCGAGGGCATGATTGTCTCCACCTGCAACCGCGTCGAATTCATCGCCAACATGAAGAACGGCGCCGGCGACCTGCGCGAATTCCTGCGCGAGTATTTCGAAATCGATCCCAGCCAGTTTGAAAGTCATCTCTACGAATTCCGTGAAGATGACGCCGTCCGCCACATCTTTCGCGTTGCCGCCAGCCTCGACTCCATGGTCGTTGGCGAGCCCCAGATCCTGGGACAGGTCAAGGAAGCATACGCCACCGCCCGCGCCGTGGGAGCCGTGCGCGCGCAACTGGATCAGTTGCTTACCCGGGCGTTTGCCGTGGCCAAGCGCGTCCGTACCGAAACCGCCGTCGGATCTTCGTCGGTTTCGATTGCGTCGGTGGCGGTCGAACTGGCGGAGAAAATCTTCGGGAGCCTGAACGGCAAGAGCGTCTACCTCGTGGGTGCGGGGAAGATGAGCGAGTTAGCGGCCCGGCATCTGCTTGCGCACGGCGCCGCCTCTCTCTTTGTCGCCAATCGCACCTATGACCGTGCCATCCGACTGGCGCACAAATTTCACGGACAGGCGATCGAGTTCAGTCGGCTTTATGACACCTGCGAGCGCGCCGATATCGTGATTACCTCGACCGGCTCGCCCCACTTTATCTTTCGCCCCGAACACGGCGAAAGGCTCATGGCGCTGCGCAAGAACAAGCCCATGTTCTTCATCGATATCGCCGTTCCCCGCGACGTCGATCCGGAGATGAACAAGATCGATGGCATTTTCGTCTATGACATCGACGATCTGCAGCANNCGACGTGGTTCCCACCATCGTCAACTTGCAAGACCATCTCGAAACCATTCGCCAGGCCGAGATTGATCGTGTTCGCGGCCGCCTCGGTTCCATGACCACCGACCAGGAACTTGCCGTCGAAGCGCTCACGCGTGGCATCGTCAACAAGATCATGCACACTCCCATCAGCACCCTGAAAACGGCGGCGCGCGATCCCGAGTCCACCACCGTCATCGACCTCGTGCGCCGGCTTTTCAACCTGCATAATGAAGATGAAGAAAAAGAGGCGACCGCTTCGAGATCTGCCCGTCGCCCGGAAGCGGAAGACTGATGGCCCGTCTGCGCATCGGCTCCCGCGGCTCGCAACTCGCTCTCTGGCAGGCCCATCACATCTCCGACCTATTGCGCGCGCAGGGTCACACCGTGGAACTCGAAATCATCAAGACCACGGGCGATAAAATCACCGACGTTGCCCTCGCCAAGGTCGGCACCAAGGGCATGTTCACCAAGGAAATCGAGGAGGCCCTCGTCGAAAACCGGGTTGATCTCGCCGTGCACAGCTTGAAAGATTTGCCGACGGAGCTGGCCGCCGATTTCGAAATTGCCGCCATCACCACCCGCGAAAATGCGCGCGACGTTTTTTGCTCGGTGAAGTTCGCAGCCATCGATGCGCTGCCGCAGCGGGCGAACATTGGCACCAGTAGCCTGCGCCGTCAGGCCCAGTTGATGGCGCTGCGTCCCGATCTCAAGATTCACCCGCTTCGCGGCAATGTGGATACGCGCCTGCGCAAGCTCGAATCCGGCGACTACGATGCCATTATTCTGGCCGCCGCCGGTCTGAACCGGCTCGGCAAAACGCAACTGGTCCGCCAGGTGATCCCCGCGGAAGTGATGACCCCCGCTGCCGGACAAGGCGCCTTGGGAATTGAAATTCGCAACGGCGACAAGGCGACGCGGACTCTGCTGGCATTTCTCGATGACGCTGCCGCCCGCGCCACCACCACCTGCGAGCGCGCTCTGCTCAACAAACTAGGCGGCGGCTGCCAGGTTCCCATAGGCGCCTTCGCCGAAATAAAAGGAGGTCGCATTCGTCTGAACGCGTTAGTGGCCCATCCCGATGGCACCAAAGTTCTGCGCGAAACCCGCGAGGGCGACGATCCCGTGCGCTTGGGCGAAGAAGTCGGTGAAACTCTTCTCCGTCGAGGCGGCGATGTTATTCTCGAGGAAGTTTACGGCGAAGGCTTTGCTCTACCACAGCAACCGTAGAATCAGGTCTCAGGTGTCAGGTCTTAGGTCTCAGGAACCTCGGTTAACACCTGAGACCTGATAGCTGAGACCTGAAACCTGATCCAATGCGCAAGCCCAACGAAAAACACCCCCTCGCCGGAACCCGGATTCTTGTCGGACGTGCCCGGCATCAGGCCGGCAGCCTGTCCGCCAGCTTGCGCAGCCTGGGCGCAACTGTAATCGAAATCCCTTTCATTGAGATCCGGAAGCCGCAATCGTACCGGCCCCTCGACGACGCCCTGAAGAATATCCGGAACTATGACTGGCTCATTCTGACCAGCGCCAATGGTGTCGAAGCGATGTGGGAGCGCGTCCGGAAACTTCGCATCACGCGCCAGACTCTCCAGCATCTCCAGATCGCTGCCATCGGGCCGGCTACCAAGAAGGCGATCGTGAAGCATGGCCTCCAGGTCAAGATGGTTCCGGAGGAGTACGTCGCCGAGTCGGTCGTGAAGGGGCTGCGCGACAAGGTCAATGGCAAGCGCGTCGTACTCATACGAGCCAAAGTCGCGCGCGACGTGATTCCAGAAGAGCTGCGTGCAGCCGGAGCCGAAGTCGATGTGGTCGAAGCCTACGAAACCGTAGCGCCCGAGAAGTCGCGCACTCGCCTGCGCGCGCTGATGAAGAATGCAGCTCGCCGCCCGCACATCGTGACCTTCACCAGTTCTTCCACGGCGAGGAACTTTGCCGAACTGCTCGGCAACTTCCAGGCAGGTTCACACAACCCAGGTTCAACGAAGGCAGGTTCGACCAAGGCAGATTCGATCAGTCATGTTCAGTTTGCGTCGATTGGTCCGGTGACTTCAGCGACGCTGCGCGAATTGCAGATGCCGGTCGCAATCGAGGCCCGCGAATTCACGATGGGTGGACTGATTCGCGCGATCGTGCTAGCCCGCTACGCAGAAGCCGGTAAATATTGAGTCATTGAATCATTTAGTGATTGAATCATTGACAATCCACCTCCCAGCGGTTTTCAAATGACTCAATGACGAAGTGATTCAATGACTTTACTCCGGCTTCGGGGCTGAGACTCCCATCTGCGGGTCAATCGCGTCCAGGTAGGTCTGCATGCGTTCCTTGGTCTCGGGAGGCATACCGGTGAACTCAATGCCATTGCCCACCCCCGGATCGCAGGTGCGCACCACCGCCGTGATCTTGATGCGTTCCGAGTCCAGCCAGAAATCCACCCGCAGCATGGTTCCGAGCGGCAAAGGCAGCATGCTCTCGACATAGCATCCATTGCCGCTCACGTCGGTGGCATTGATGCGGAACGGCGCGTTGACGCGCTCGTCGCGAAGCTCCAGAGGCAGCGAAATTTTATGCCGGTGCCAGCGCCGCCGGTTGCAGTCCGCAATGGCTACCGTCGCGCCGTCGAGTGGTAGAAAACTTTTCCACGGGCAATCCTGATCGGCGACCAACTTCACGCCCACTTGATTTTTCTTGACCGGGCCGGTGTTCATCGCCCAGATCACCGTGCAGCGGGTTTTTTTCTCGGCGCACTGGACTCCGATCACGTCGCCCACTTTCAGTTCGGTCTCCACGCCGGAAATCAGCGCCCCCTCCGAACTAATGTTAGTAGCATGAGCGTATTGCGAAAAAGGGCGTCCCTCGGCGCTCATGCCCCATATCCGCACGGGCAGGTCTACACTCAGGCGAGGTTCGGTTTGTTGGTCAGCCATGCCTTATCCTTGTGTCTGTTCATGAGATGATACCGTCCCCTGAGTCGCCGCGGTATTACAAAGTTTACGAGCACAGTGACGAGCGCAGCACGACTTTCGGCACCTTCCAATCATCATTCAGGGGCGGTTTTCTGGGAACGTTTCCACGAGCTCACGATAACTGATGACCCGGATCTTTTGCTCGTCCAGAAACTGCCGCAGTTCCGCCGAAGTCAGCAGACGCCGCTCCTCCTCGCGAGCATCGAGCAATCGCGTGTGGGCGGCGCGTAGGTCGGCATCGTTATAGCCGGGATGGCAGACCAACTCCCATGTTCCCTCCGGCAGGTTCGCGAGCGTCTGCCGCAGCAGGGAAATGCCAACCGAGCCGGTTTCGATCACTCCCAGCACGCCGTCGGGCGTAACCAGTCCAGCGCTCTTGGTCCGCTGACGGAATTGCCCGGAGAAAGTATGCAGAACGCGCACCTGGCCATAGCGTTTCCAGAGATGCGGCTTGCCTTTGAAGAGGCGCGCGGGCAGCGCTTCGACCGGAACGATCGGATTGCGAATGGCGCGCACCCCGCAAATCCGCGCTGCCCGCAGCAGCGCTGTCAGAATCTCGGGAAAGATGTGGGCGTGTTTGTGGGTGTCGAGGTGAGTCACCGGGAGACCAGTCGCTTGAATTTTCCTGATTTGCGCCGTGATCTCTGCCACCAGTTGATCGCGATCGAAGCCTCCCAACATGGCGCGCGCGGCGAAGGCCGAAAGGCTGGAGTAGAACTTGTCCGGCTCGGCCGAGCGAATCGCCACCAACGTATCCAGCGCCCCCGGCGGTGACACCGGGGTTCCGTCCACCAACACGACGTGGCATCCCACGGAGAGATTCGGCGCCGAGCGCGCCGCCGTCACTGCGTCCTCGAACCGAGCGCCGTTGGCCATCAATGTCGCCGACGACACGACCCCACCGATGTGGGTTTCCACAATGGCCCGATTCACTCCTCCGGTCAGACCGAAATCATCGGCGTTGACGATCAATCTTCGCACGCACAAAGTGTAGCAGCCGCGCCGGTAATTTCTGCACTGTTTGGACCTGGCGGTAGTGGTGCAGTTTGAATTTCCACAGGCTAGCGTTCGGAACCGGCCTGTGGGAAACTGTCCGCATGGCAAAACGTAATCTTCGAATCGTAAAGCGAGTCAGGAACGTCTCTGTGCTCGGAATCTGCGAATACTGCAATGCGCAGTTCTCAGGAGACCCTAACACGGGAAACGCCCAGTCTGCCATTCAAGAGCAGTTCAACGCGCACAAATGCAAGCGGCTAGACGCCAGTCAGAACGCTGTGCGGGTCGTGAGAGAAGCCACGGACGAATAACAGTTTTCGTCAGCTTTCTTTGACAACCATTTGAAAGGTTTCTGGTACTACCATTTTTTCAATGTTCTTCAGGAGTTTCAGTTGGCCGTTTAGTTCTTCGTAAGCCTTAACATTCGCTTGCAGGAAATCCCCAATGAGTTTTGCCTCAATCCAAGTCATCGTGACCTGAGCACGTTGTTCAACGATAGCCTTGCTCTTGTCGGGGAGCACGTCGATGACTTCGCCGAATATGATTCTAACGTCAAAGCCAGTTGACGCCATCATCACGTTGTTGGCGTAGGTACGAAACACTCCACCCGATTGCTCGCGATATTCAAGTGCCATCTGTGGCTTCTTTTCGTTATCCATTTTCCCCTCACAACCCAGCTACTAGTGCTAGCGTGGTAGTCTCTGACGATGTAACCGCCGTTATGTTACGTGGTGCAGTCCCAGACGTTGCGATTCCGACGTTCTCAGGGAAGGTAATTAATGTCCCCATTGCCTGATGGGACTGAGTGCCTTGCACTATCCCTGAAAATGCACCGCTCATGCCTGCAATTCCGGGATCGTCTGCAAACTTAGGCACGACAAATGAACCACTAGTCCGATACACAGCATCGGAAAGCACTTTTGAATAGGGTACAAAGTCGATTTGCACACCTACGTCAAGAGCGGACGCCACTTTCAAAATGGTTGCGATGGTGAGTTTCCCGTAGTTTGGGTCTTCCAACTTAGAAACCCAGGTTTGTTTCATGCCTGCCAAATCCCCCAATTGGCGTTGAGTCAAATCTTGAGCCTCACGAATGCATCGCATTTTCATCGGCAGTCTGGAAAAGATTTGCTCTGCCACAAAGGCGTCGCGATAAGCCTTGTCGGTAAATTTCGCGGCCAGATTTTGCCTAACTGAAGTCATGCTCACAGGTGCGCCCTCGCTCCGAAATTAATTTTCTCCGCTCAACTGCCGTTTCACAGTCATCCTTGGAAAGTTTCCCGCCCTTTTCTACTGAGCCGATTAGGATCGTAAATTCCTTCCGATCCGGCCCGTGACACCCCAAGGGTCTGTATTGAACACCACAAGAATTCACCCGTATCTCAGAAACGCCCTGATACCCGCGCAGCGAACTCACGTACTGGGGAGACCAGACTTTTTGATCTCGAAGCAACAGCATGATGGTATCGATTTTGGCTTGAGCAGCTTGAGGGAGGGTTTGAATCCATGCGCGAACGACATTGATTCCTCTTCCATCCAAAAAATCTCGAAATACCCATTCGCTAGAAGATACTACCAAGAGATTTCACCGTTTACAAGAAAAATCTTATATTATCTGGTTGACTAAATACAAGTTTTTTCTTATACTACTACAAGTTAATGATTGCAAGGCTCTTATATGAATAAACTGCATCTTGACAAGAGGGTACAAGTGGTCGGCGCTCTAGTCGAAGGAACCTCAATTAACGCCACATGCCGCATGACCGGAGTTGCGAAGCATACCGTCCTGAAACTGCTCAAGGACATGGGTTGCGCCTGTGCAGCTTACCATGAGGCCCACGTCCGTAATCTCCGCGTTCGCCGTATCCAGTGCGACGAAATTTGGGAATTTGTCGGTGCCAAGGCGAAGAACGTCAGCCCTGAAAAGAAGGCTGCGGGATGGGGCGATGTGTGGACGTGGACTGCGATTGACGCTGATACCAAGCTGATCGTGTCGTACACGCTCGGGGACCGTGGCGCTTCCACCGCCCGTGACTTCATGGAAGATGTAGCAGGCCGGATCATCAACCGGATTCAGTTAACGACGGACGGACACCGGGTCTATGCTGAGGCAGTAGAGAACGCCTTCGGTTCCGAGATTGATTATGCGATGCTAGTTAAAATCTACGGCGCATCGAATGACGGCGAGTCGCGCTACAGCCCCGCAACCTGCATCGGATGCCGCACGGGAGTGTTCAGCGGGAACCCTGATCCAGACCACATCAGCACATCGTTTGTGGAGCGCCAGAACCTTTCGATGCGGATGGGGATGCGCCGCTTCACGCGGCTGACGAACGGATTCAGCAAAAACTTGAAAATCACGGACACATGGTTGCGCTGTACTTCATGCACTATAACTTTTGCCGCGTGCACAAGACGCTCAGGGTTACGCCAGCGATGGAAGCTGGCTTAACGGATCATGTATGGGAAATAGAGGAACTGCTTGATCTTCTAAATAAAAAAGCCGCCCACTAGGAGCGGCTTTACAATCTTTCCATACCTTAGGTACATGCCACGTGAACACGTGGTATCGGTGGTCCTAAGGCTTACAGTGGTAATGGAGGATGCCCGTTAATTCGTA
>PLHP01000219.1 GCA_003138955.1 Acidobacteriaceae bacterium
CGCCACGTGATCTACGTGCTGAAAGAAAATCGCACCTACGACCAAATCCTCGGCGATCTGCCCGTAGGCGACGGCGACGCATCGCTGACCATGTATGGCAAAGACATCACTCCCAACCAGCACAAGCTAGCCTTGCAGTTCGGAGTGCTCGACAACTTCTACGACAGCGGAGAAGTTTCCGGCGACGGACACCTCTGGTCCACCGCCGCCACCACCTCCGACTACAACGAGAAGACCTGGCCCATAGGCTATCGCAACAAAGAGCGAACCTACGACTTCGGCGGCAGCGTGGCCGAGGAATTTCCGCTCGAACAGGGAATCCCCGACATCGACGACCCCGCCACCGGCTTCCTCTGGGATAACCTCGCCCGCCGCAACCTCAGCTATCGCATCTACGGAGAGTTCATCGCCGCCGTGTGGTGCAAAAGCCAANNTCCGCAACCTGCCCAGTTTCCGAGATTAAGCAAGGCGATCCACTGCCCGTGAACGTCGGCAATCCGCGCGGCGGCCCGAGCCCGTGGCCGTGGGCAATTCCGCAGATGAAGCGCATGCGCCCGACGAAAGCCGCGCTGCGCGATCACTACGATCCGCAATTTCCCGACTTCAACACCGACTATCCCGACCAACTCCGCGCCGACGAATTCCTCCGCGAGTTCGACGAGTTCGTGAAAGCCAAGGGAAGCGCCAAAGAACTTCCACAGTTCATCCTCCTCTACCTGCCCGACGACCACACCCAAGGCACGCGCCCCGGCAAACCCACGCCGCAAGCCTCAGTCGCCGACAACGATCTAGCGGTAGGTCGCGTAGTGGATGCTGTTTCCCACAGTCCCTACTGGGACGACACCGCCATCTTCGTGGTCGAAGACGACGCTCAGGACGGCGCCGATCACATCGATGCCCATCGATCCACTGCCTTGGTCATCAGCAAGTATGCGCCCCATCCGCCGCAAACCTTTGTGGATCACAGCTTCTACACGACCGTCAGCCTGATCCACACCATGGAAGCTCTGCTCGGCCTGCCGCCGATGAATCTGTTCGATGCGCACGCCCCCCTCATGTCGCCGCTGTTCTCCGGCCCGGGAACGCAGCCGCCGTTCCACGCCGACGACCAGAATCTGCGCAGCGGGCTCATCTATAAAGTGAACCAAAAGAACGCGGCGGGTGCGAAGGAATCGTCGCTGATGAATTTCTCCCGGCCCGATGCCGCCGATGCGAAAAAGCTAAATGCCATCCTGTGGCAGGATGCAAAAGGCAACGTCCCGATACCGGCGCAAGAACGCAGACCCTGAAAGAATCACGTAGGGACGGACGCATTCGTCCGTCCCCAGGAGCGCAGCTCCGCAAAGCCGCCGCAAGCTACGCTACAATCTGCTCGTGGGCTCCCCGATCGTGTGCACCAACCTGCGCAAGACCTACGACGGCAAAGTCGAAGCCGTCCGCGGGCTCAGTCTGCGCATCGAGGCTGGCGAATGCTTTGGCCTGCTCGGTCCGAACGGNNGGCAAAGTCGAAGCCGTCCGCGGCCTGAGCCTGCAAATCGAAGCCGGCCAGTGCTTCGGACTGCTAGGCCCGAACGGAGCAGGGAAGACCACCACCATAGAAATCCTCGAGGGCCTGCTCGCACCAACATCGGGAGAGGTCCGTATTTTCGGCCACACTTGGAACGAGAACCCCCGCCAATTGCGCGAGTGGATCGGCATCTCGTTGCAGGAAACGCGCCTCTCAGAAAAATTAACCGTCCGCGAAACCATCGAACTCTTCGCCAGCTTCTACAGCGAACCGCGCCCCGCCGAAGACATCCTCGAAGAACTTCAACTCACCGAGAAATCCGACGCCTGGGTAGGCAAACTTTCCGGCGGCCAGAANNCGCCGCCAGCTCTGGGACATCATCCGTGTCTTCCAGAAAAAAGGTGGCACCGTGCTGCTCACCACTCATTACATGGACGAGGCCGAGCGCCTCTGCGACCAACTCGCCATAGTCGATCACGGCCAGATCATAGCCGCAGGCACTCCCGCCGACCTCATCGACCACTTGGGCGGCCATCACGTAGTTGAGTTCCAAGTAAGCCACGCCAATAAGAACAACAACGGAAGCGCCGACAACAACAACGATAACGACGACGACGATATCGAGCGCTGGCGGTCGCTGCCCAGCGTGGAGTCCGTCCGTCGCGAGGATGCAACCGTCCTCCTAAGTGTCCGCGAGCCCCACCTAACCATCCCCGCTCTTCTGGATGCGGTAACCAACGACGGCCATCAACTCGAACACCTCAGCACGCGCCAGGCCAGCCTCGAAGACGTCTTCGTGCAACTCACCGGCCGCCACCTGCGAGAAGATTGAATGGCAACCACCGAAACCAACGCGCCCAACCTCCCCGCTGATAAGAATCGGCAGCCGCAGCCCATTTCTCCCGCGCGCCGCAACGGCCGCTGGTCCGGATACCGTCATCTGCTCTGGGCGCGCATCCTCGAACTCTGGCGCGAGCCCGAAGTCGTCTTCTGGGTCTTCGTTTTTCCCCTGCTGCTCGCGGCGGGACTCGGTATAGCCTTTCGCAACAAGCCCGCGGACATCACCTCGGTCGTAGTGATCGACGGCCCCGGCGCGCAGAAAACGCTAGCCATGCTCCAAACCCTGTCCGACAAAAGCCCGTCCGACAAAAGTTCGCCCGGCAAAAGCTCGTCCAATAAAAACTCCGCCGTCCAAGCCACCGTCCTCGATCGCGACGCCGCGCTCAAGGCCTTCCACTTCGGCAAGTTCGATCTGGCGATCGAGTCCCACCCCGACGGCAGTTACACGTACTATTACGACCCCGCCCGCCCGGAGAGCGTGCTCTCCAGCGCCGAAATCGACGCCAATCTCCAATCCGCCGCCGGACGCAAAGATGCGCTAGCCACGTCCGCGCAATCTTCCAGCGAGCCCGGCTCCCGCTACATCGACTTCCTCATCCCCGGCCTGCTCGGCATGAACCTGATGAACTCCGGCATGTGGGGAGTAGGCTTCGCGCTGGTAGAAATGCGCCAGCGCAAACTGCTAAAGCGCTTCGTAGCCACCCCCATGCGCCGCAGCGATTTCCTGCTAGCCCTGACCAGCAGCCGCCTGGTGCTGATGGTGATCGAAGTAGGATTGCTATTAACCTTCGGCGTGCTGGTTTTTCACATGCCAATGCAGGGATCGATCCTCTCGGTCCTCCTGCTCGGATCGCTCGGAGCCGTAGCCTTCGGAGGCGTAGGCCTGCTAACCGCCTGCCGCGCGCAGAAAATCGAAACCGTCTCCGGCCTCATCAACCTGGTCATGATGCCGATGTGGATCTTCTCCGGAGTCTTCTTCTCCTACCAAAGATTTCCAGCAATCACCCACCCCTTCATAAAAGCCCTCCCCCTAACCGCGCTCAACGACGCGCTAAGGGCCACGATATTAGAAGGCGTCCCGCTCGCCTCACAATCGGGACGCCTGCTAGTCCTAGCAGTTTGGGGCGGGGTGTCGTTTGTCTTGGCGCTACGATGGTTTCGGTGGACTTGAGCGGCTCTCAGCTATTAACCCTTAGCTTAGCCGTTAGCTCTTAGCTTCTAGCTTGTTGTCATCCTGAGCGAAGCGAAGGACCTGCTTTTCGTCCGCGCCACCGCTGCAGGTGCCCCAGACGTTCGCGCTCCCTGCGAATGTGTGGGTGCGACGGCCAGTCTCAATCTTCGCCTGGGCGCAGCCTTTGACCTTTTTTCATCACAAACAGCCGGGCCATGCGTCACAGACAACCACCCCGCCATGCGCGACAATAGGAACCTGATAGGCGCAGCCAAAAGTGTGCCCGCCTCCCAAGACGGCCCGCGAGGCTGCCACAAAGCCATTTTCAGCGCTCTTTGACAACCTAAGTTGAGGCGTTTAGCGGGCGTGANNAGCGAAGCGAATGGATCTCGTAAGTCATTGGTTCTCAAAGACTTTAGCTGTAACTCCTTTAAAGTAAAAGATCTGGCCGAAATTTCCTCCTAACTCTATGATTCCAATAGACAGGGGGGGGTACCCATACCCGTTGGTTATTACCTTCGAAGTAAATAGGCGAGAAATGACGACTAAAAGTGAACCGGTTCGGTTTCGCAGACGCGAATTCTTCTCGTTTGCCACTCGCACAGGCGGACTCCGCAACGAACCTCAAGCCGCCACGCGCTGTGAAAATAACGCGTAACTTTCAGGTGCGAGCCGGCGTCCAAGTAAATGGAGAACTCCTTTGGTCCCGACTGGCGATCGGGGCTATAATGCTGTCAACCGACCGGGTTTCTGCGGGGTATCAAAAATGACGTACCGTACTTTGCTCATCTGCCTGAGCCTGCTGGCGCTAATGGCGATGCCAGCGCTGGCGCAGGATCAAACTTCCCAGACCCCAGACGCGCAGCCTCAAGCCTCGCAGCCCCAGGCCTCGCAGCCGCAAACCTCAAAGGATCAAACGGCGCAGCCGCAGAGCACGCAACCCTCCCCCGGCTCAACAACCGATTCAACGCCAGCTCCGCCGCAGGATCCCTCGGCCAGCACCACCTCAACTCCGCCCGCGGACACTTCTTCGAGCAGCAGCGCCGCCGGCGGCGACTCAGTCCATAGCGGTCCGCCTCCCGTCCAGGAACCCGACCCCAGCAAGGTCAAGCACGACGGCGGCGAGGACGATGTGGACGCCATCGGCAACCGCAAGATCGGCGGACGCGGCTTGGGCGACTGGTATTCGCTCGAAACCGAAATCAAGATGGGTAAGCAATACGCGATGATGGTCGAAAATAGCGTAAAGCTGGTTCCGGACCCGGTGGTGAACGAGTACGTCAACCGCATCGGCCAGAACCTGGTGCGCAATTCCGACGCAAAGGTGCCGTTCACTATCAAGGTCATCGACTCCGACGAAATAAACGCGTTTGCGCTCCCCGGTGGATTTTTCTACGTGAACTCCGGCCTGATTCTGGCGGCCGACGAAGAGGCTGAACTGGCCGGCGTGATGGCGCACGAGATTTCGCACGTTTGTGCTCGCCACGCCATGCGGCAGATGACGCGGGCGAATTTGGCGCAACTCGCCACCATTCCTCTGATCTTCGTTGGGGGTGGCATAGGCTACGGAATCTACGAAGCAAGTGGTCTGGCCTTGCCGCTCACGTTCATGAAGTTCCAGCGCAATTTCGAAGCGGAAGCCGACTACCTCGGCCTGCAATATATGTACAAGACCGGATACGATCCGCAGGCTTTCATCAGTTTCTTCGAAAAAATTCAGGCGAAAGAGAAGAAGAAGCCGGGCTCGATCGCCAAGGCCTTCGCTACGCACCCGCAGACGCCCGACCGTATTGAGGCCTCGCAAAAGGAGATCGCGACCATTCTTCCGGCGCGCCCGCAATACATCGTTTCCACATCGGAGTTTGACGACGTGAAATCTCGGCTGGCCATGATTGAGAACCGGCACAAGGTCATCGAAGAAAAGGATGGAAACAAGCCCAGCCTGCGCCGCACTTCAACCAGCGACAAAACCAGCGACAAGACTAGCGGCACGGACAACACCGGTGACGATGATCGCCCAACGCTAAAGCGCCGGGACGATAATACGAACCAGAATCAGCAGTAGCGCGAATTGCGGAGACCACAAAAAACCGGCGGGCGCCCGCCGGTTTTTTATTGGTGCGCCCGGCAGGGCG
>PLHP01000293.1 GCA_003138955.1 Acidobacteriaceae bacterium
CGCGCCGAGAAGGTCATGTTCGTGAAGGGCGATGACAATGTGCCCTTCGCCGACGTCGCCAGCGTCATTGATATCGCGCATTCGGCCGGGGTCGACAAAGTCGGCTTGATCACAGCCAGAATCGAAGCGGGCGGCTAGAAGCGGGCGATCGGGTCATAAGGGTCATTGGATGATCTGAGCACCTTTGTTGGACCACTTACAAATTATCATCCCGAGCAAAGCGAGGGATCAGCAGTTGGCCGCAAAAAGCAGGTCCTTCCCCTTCGGACAAGCTCAGGGTCAGGATGACAAGTCATGATGAGGTGTCGATCGTGTTCGCTCCACGTTCTTACACTCCGCAGCAAGGGAGATTCATAAAGCAATGAAAACTACTCAAAGGCTCTTAGTGGTGTTGGCCGCCGCATTGATGCTGCTCTCCGGCACCGGCTGCAGCAAGCTCAAGGCGCGTGACCACCTCAACAAGGGTGTGCAGGCTTACAAGAACTCGAAGTTCGAGCAGGCGATTGACCACTTCCAGCAAGCCGTCGCCCTAGACCCGTCGCTTATCAATGCGCGGCTGTATCTGGCCACAGCTTTTGCCCAGCAGTATATTCCGGGCGCCGATACTCCCGAGAACAACCACTATGGCGAGCAGGCGATTGACCAGTACAAGCAAGTGCTACAGGTCGATCCCAAGAACATCAACAGCATTAAAGGCATCGCCTATCTCTACCTGCAGATGAAGAAATTCGACCTGGCCAAGGAGTATTACAAGAGGGCTTCCCAGGCCGATCCCAACGATCCCGAACCTTACTACTCGGTCGCGGTGATCGACTGGACGCAAACCTACGTGCCGCGCCAGGAAGAGCGCGCCAAGCTCGGCATGAAGCCCGATGACTCTCTGCCGGCCAAGGACAAGAAGGTCTGTGCCACGATGAAGGAAACAAATACGGCCAACGTTCAGGAAGGTATCGATAACCTGAACAAGGCGCTGCAGCTTCGTCCCGATTATGACGACGCCATGGCCTACATGAACCTGATGTACCGGGAACGCGCCGATATCCAGTGCGACGACCCGGCCGCCCGCGCAGCCGATCTGAAGACCGCCGACGAGTGGGTCGACAAAACCATGGCCACCAAGAAAGCCAAGGCAGAAAAACAGCCGGGCGCAGGCGGCATTGTCATGGATCAGAACAAGTAAAGGCGGTGGTGTGAGGACGGGAGACCTCGCGAGCCAGCCCTGAACGAGAGCAAACGCCAGAGACTTGCGGCATACGCATCGCGCGCCTCCACAGGTAGAATCGTTGCGGCACGGCGCGTTCAAGCAGACGTGTTCAACCTAAGATGTTCAAGAAGATTCTGATCGCCAATCGAGGAGAGATCGCGGTCCGCGTCATGCGCGCCTGCCGCGAAATGGGCATTGCCACCGTCGCTGTCTATTCCGACGTTGACCGCGCTGCACTCCATGTCCGTAAGTCCGACGAGGCCTACCACATCGGCCCGGCTCCTGCCTCCGAGTCTTATCTCCGGATGGACAAGATTCTAGACGTCGCGAAGCGCTCGGGCGCCGAGGCAATCCATCCCGGGTACGGCTTCCTCTCGGAAAACGCGAAGTTCGCTCAAGCGTGCGCCGATGCCGGCGTGAAGTTTATCGGGCCCACTCCGCACTCTATGAGAATGATGGGTTCGAAAACCAGCGCCCGTCAGGAGATGGAAAAAGCCGGCGTACCGTTTGTTCCGGGAACTTCGCGCGGCCTCACCTCTCCGGAGGAAGGCGAAGAAGTCGCGGAGCGCGTCGGCTACCCCGTAATGCTGAAAGCCGCGGCCGGCGGCGGTGGCAAAGGCATGCGCCTGGTGCACACGCGCCAGGATCTTCGTTCCGCCCTCGAATCGGCGCAGAGCGAAGCGCAGCGTTCTTTCGGAGACAGCGAAGTCTATATCGAGAAGGCGATCGTCAATCCTCGCCACATAGAGATGCAGATACTGGCCGACGAGCACGGCAATACCGTCTGGCTCGGGGAGCGCGAATGTTCCATCCAGCGCCGCCACCAGAAAGTTCTCGAGGAGGCGCCTTCGCCGATTGTCGATTCCGATATGCGGCGGCGCATGGGCGAAGTGGCCGTCAAAGCCGCGCAGTCGGCCAAATACACCAATGCCGGCACCATCGAATTCCTGGTCGATCAGCAAAAAAACTTCTACTTCCTCGAAATGAATACGCGTCTACAGGTGGAACATCCGGTCACCGAGCTGACAACCGGACTCGATCTCGTGCACCTGCAGATCCACATTGCGGCCGGCGAGAAGCTGCCCTTCACGCAGTCCGACCTGGCGATTCGCGGGCACGCCATCGAGTGCCGCATCTACGCCGAAGACCCTGATAACAATTATTTCCCCAGCCCGGGCAAGATCACGGTGCTGCTCCAGCCCTCGGGACCGGGAATCCGGCGTGACAGCGGCATGTACGAAGGCTGGAATGTTCCCATGGATTACGATCCGCTGCTCGCCAAATTGATTGGCTACGGAAGCGACCGGGAGCAGGCCATCATGCGGCTGGAACGGGCGCTCTACGAATATTTCGTGGCCGGGATCAAGACCAACATTTCGCTATTCCAGCGCATTCTCGGCGACGCCGATTTCCGGGCCGGAAAACTCGATACCGGCTACCTCGATCGCCTGCTCGCGAAGAACAACCAGGCCGCCGCGGCGCGCGCAGCGGAGCCCCAAATCGAAGCGCTCGAGACGATCGCCGCCATTGCCGCCGGCATGTTCGCCGTGCTCGATCCCGCTGCGCCTGTCAGCAAGAATGGGAACACCGGCGGGCCGGCTTCGGTTCCATCCAACTGGAAACAGAAGGGACGCTCGGAAGCGCTGCGCTGATCTTATGATTTATGAAATCATGGTGGGCGGCAAAGCGCACCGGCTGGAGCTGGAAAAAGCCGCCGGCGGATGGGAGTGCCGCTTGGACGGTCAAGTGGTCCCTATCGACGCGTTAATCCCGCGCCGCGACGTTTTGTCCCTTCTGGTGGACGGCCACGCTTACGAAATCAAGCGCGAGCAGACTGCCACCGATCTCCACATGTGGGTGGGCAGTTCCCGCTTCGTCGTCGAGTTGCGCGATCCGCGCTCCCTGCGCTCGCGCCAGAAAGCGGACGGAGACGAAAAGGGCCCGAAAAAAATTCTTGCTCCCATGCCCGGCCGCGTCGTGCGTCTGCTGGTCGCGGAAAACTCCGAGGTTGAAGCCGGCCAGGGCATCGTTGTAGTCGAAGCGATGAAAATGCAAAACGAAATCAAGTCGCCAAAAAAAGGAGTCGTGAAAAAAATATCGGCGACCCCCGGCGCGGCGGTGAACCCGGGCGACGTCCTGGCGATTGTGGAATGAAGCAGTCGGCTCATGAGCCGGGAAGATCGCTCACAAGCAACATTGCTCATTAACTCAAATGAGAACACTAAACCATTGCTTAATTCTGCTGTTGATCACGGCAGCGACACTGTGTGCGCAAACTGAGTCGCGGCCACGGGCACGCGATTTGGGAATTGAAGTTGGTGTATTACCCCCGGGTCCGCTGAATACGATCACCGATGTCGCGGGAGTCAAAGTCGGACAGACGACGATCATTCACGGCGACACCATTCGCACAGGTGTTACGGCGATCTTGCCGCGTGGAGGAAACCTTTATCAGGAACGGGTTCCGGCGGCTGTTTTCCTGGGTAATGCTTATGGGAAGCTGACGGGTTCGACTCAGGTTAATGAGATGGGCGAGATTGAGACACCGATTCTGCTCACCGGCACAGATTCGGTGTTTCGAGCGGCAGATGCGCTGGTTACCTACATGTTTAATCTGAAGGGAAACGAGAATGTGCTATCGGTGAATCCGGTTGTGGGCGAAACGAATGATGGCTACCTCAGCGACATTCGTTCGCGGCCGATTACGCCAACGGATGTCTTTTCGGCCATCGATGACGCGAAAGATGGACCTGTGGAAGAAGGGGTAGTTGGAGCAGGCACAGGTACCATTGCATTTTCGTGGAAGGGAGGCATTGGGACCTCATCGCGTCGGCTTCCGGCGACACTCGGAGGATACACGGTGGGAGTGCTTGTGCAGACGAATTTTGGCGGAAATCTGATAATTGCGGGAGTACCGATTGGCAACGAACTCGGGCAAACTTACCCGCAGACTACCTCAACCGCGGGCGAAATCATAAGGCAGGTGTTGCCGTCACCAGATGGATCCTGCATGATCGTGGTTGCGACGGATGCTCCGGTCGATCATCGCAACCTGCTGCGACTAGCAGCCCGGGCGATGATGGGACTGGCACGCACAGGTTCGAGCGAAACCAACGGCAGCGGTGACTATGTGATCGCATTCTCCAGTTCGCCAGATGTACGTATCGATCCAAAGGCTTCGTTCTATCGGCCCAAAGAATTGCTGAGTAACGAAAGTATGTCGCCATTATTTGAGGCCGTTATCGAGGCGACGGAAGAGGCGATTTACAATTCGATGTTCCGAGCACATGATGTAACTGGGAATGGTCACACGATCAAGGCTCTGCCTCTCGGGCAAGTGGTCGAACTTCTGAAGGAGCACCACGCTATTTCTTCAAGGTAGCGCATGTCTCTTCCACGCAGATGGTAAACGATACTGGCGATGGCAAAGGTTTGGCGCGGACTCCGGTGAGTTCACACTCTGCCACGCTTCGACCTGTTTCCACATCCCAGTTTTTCAGCAAACTCTCAAGGCGCGATCACAACCGATATCTCCTGGCATGCCTGAAGGCATGCCCTGATACGGACCGTACCCGTACGACGGGCTGCCGATCAAGCCTACTGCCCAAAACCGTCCCGCAGCCTCAGCACTTAGGTCATCTCTAACCACACTTGCGCCGCGCGTACCATGGAAGGCAGCGACAGATTGAACCGCAACCGCGGGAGGTCTCTTCGTGAAGCTGCAGCGCATCATCAGTTTCGCAACCCTGGCAATCTCGATTCTTACGCTCGTCCTCGTATTAAGACGGCCCGCGCCGGTTGCGCCCGCGGCCGCGCCGGCTGCGGCTGCCGCCAATGCGCAGTCGTTTCAGGAGAAGGTAAACCGGCTGGTGCAACCCAGGGTGCCCGGGGAAGGCGAGAGCGAAGTCCGCATGAATTCCGGAGAATTGTCGGCCGCGCTCGCGCAAGCTGCCGGGGTGCTGCCCGCAACGACGGCTGCGCCCGCGAATAGTTCCACCAGCGCTTCCTCCAGCCCTTCCCCGGCGGGTCCTGCAACGGAGTTCCCTGGCGCGGTTCCCAATATCAAGGATTACCAGATCTTCATGGATGGGGACATCGTTCGCGGTCAATTTCTCACCCAGATCGCCGGCAAGGACGTCTACCTCACCCTGGCCGGACATCTCGGCGCCAAAGATGGTTACGCCACTTTTGATGCCACCGAGGTCAAGGTCGGCGATCTCTCCGTGCCCGCATCGCTGGTCAACGAGGTCTTGCAGAAAAAACTTGCGGAACAGCGCGATCAGCTCAAGCTGCCCAATAATGTGAAAGACCTCAAAATCGAAAACGGCGAGCTGGTATTCGTCGAGAAATAAGCTTCCCGTATGTCCCCTTTGCTTCCTGTGGTTAAGAAGTTCGGGAATTCATTACCATAGAGGACACAGAGGAGCACAGGGGACTTAGTTGGAATTGCCCCGGGAGAAATTGCCTGACACCTACGAAATCATCGCTTGTAAAGCAAAATTTGCCCGGCGTGCTACACGATGGTTTCCTTTTCACAGAGTCTTCTAATCTCCATCTAATCTCTTTCTAACCGCATTCGTTTCAAATCAGCGGTATGACGAGTTTCCCGATCCCGCCCAACTATGGTCCCAACTCTGCTGAGCACATCCTGGTGGCCAGTCCCAGTACCGTCGTGCGCCAGCGCGTTCTCGAAAGTCTGCATTCCCCCGTCCGCCGCTTCGAGCAGGCCAGCGGCGGAGCGGAAGCTCTGGTCCATTTGGAGAGCGGGAGTTGGCAGATGCTCTTTCTGGATCGGCGCCTGCCCGACCTCGACGCGGAGGAACTGAGCCAGACGGTGCGGCGGCGATATCCCGGAATCGAAGTCGTGCTGCTCGATCCAGAGCTCGATTCAGAACCCAATTCAGAGTTCAATCCAAAGAGCGAGGCCGCACCCGCGCCCGAAGAGAAAGCGGACCTTCGGGAAATGTGGCCGGCCGCGTCCCAGGACAATGACAATGACAACGACGGCCAGCACAAGGAAAACGACCAGGACGATGCCAACGGCGAGGTTGTATCCGCTGCCTGTGCCGCCCAGTCGATTCTCGAAGCGCCCTTGCCCGGAATGATCGGCAACTCCGGCATCATGCAACCCGTGTATCGTCTGGCGCGCCTGCTGGCGCCGCGCAACACCACCGTGCTGCTCACCGGCCCGACCGGTTGCGGCAAAGAAGTCGTCGCCCGCGCCATTCATCAGTTGAGCCCGCGCGCCGGACGCGCTTTCGCGGTCGTCAATTGCGCCGCTATTCCCGAAACCCTGCTCGAAGCCGAACTCTTCGGATACGCCCGCGGCGCGTTCACCGGCGCCATGCAATCCTATGCGGGAAGAATCCAGACGGCGCAGGGAGGCACGCTCTTCCTCGACGAAATCGGGGAGATGCCGTTGAGCCTCCAGCCCAAGCTGCTGCGTTTTCTGGAGCAGAAAGAACTGCAGCGCCTGGGCAGCGCCGAGGTCGTGCGCGTCGATGCCCGCGTCATCTCCGCCACCAACGCGCACCTGATGTCCCTCGTCCGCGAGGGAAAGTTCCGCGAAGATTTGTACTACCGCCTCTGCGCTTTCCCGGTCGAAATTCCGCCGTTGCGCGCCCGCTCCGAAGATATTGCGCAACTGGCCGCGCACTTTCTCGCAAAATACGCCTCGCGCCTGCCTGCGCCGCAATTGTCCGCCCCGGCGCTGCAACTGCTGAAAACGCAGCCTTGGGCCGGGAACATTCGCGAACTGCAGAACGTGATCGAACGCGCGCTGATCCTTTCTGAAGACCAGGCGGTGATTCGCCCCGAGCACCTCTTGCTCGCCGACACAAGCTTTCGCAGCGCGCGCTAATTCAGACGATTGTTTGGGGACGTGCTTCCCCCGTCTCCGGCCGGAGACGCGGCAAGCCTGGTCTCTACCGGAAAATTTGATGCTCCTTTAGGGGTTGGGCATCGCGTCGGCGTTATTCCGTAACCTGCCGGATGGAGCAATAGGTCGTCTTCATCCGCACTGCGCATGAGCGCGATCTAAGGCAATTTATGCCGGGCTGGCAGCGTTCTTGCAGAGCGATCTTCATGTCCACCACTTTTCCAGCACCACGCGATCCGGTGAGCGACCCCGAGCATCCGCTGGCCCGCGCCTTTGCGTCGTTCACCGAGGCGGCGGGTTCGCTCGAGCGTACTTATGGGCAACTGCAAGGGCAGGTGGCTCATCTTCGCCAGGAATTGGAAGTTACGAACCGCGACCTCGCGACCAGTCTGGAAGAGAACCACCGCATCCGCGAACGCCTGCGGCGCATTCTGGAAGGATTGCCGTGCGGCGTTCTGGTGATCGAAGCCGGAGCCCGGATTTCGGCTCTCAATCCCGAGGCAGGGCGCCTGCTCGGCGCGAACATTGAATCGGCCGACGGGTTGCCCGCCGCACTCTCCGCCGCACTCGAGCGGGCTCGCCAGACCGGCGAAGAGTCCGAATTGGCGCTTTCTTTGCCGTCTCCTGACTTGGTTTTGTCTACGTTGGAGCAGTCTTCTTCGAGTCAGGCCAATCCCGCGTGGGTCGCCATCCGCCACGCGTGGCTGGAGCAAGGTCCGGCCCATGCCACTTCGGTGTTCATCCTGCGCGATGTCAGCGAGGCGAAGAAGCTGGAACACGATCGTGAGCAGCTTCGCAGGCAGCAGGCGCTGGTCGAAATGTCGGCCCTGCTGGCGCACGAGATCCGCAATCCCCTGGGCAGCCTTGAACTGTTCGCCGGACTCTTAGCCGAGGCTAATCTCGAAGGCGAAAGCCGGCGCTGGATCGAGCACGTCCAGGCGGGTCTGCGCACGCTTTCCGCCACCGTCAACAACGTGCTGCACCTGCACAACACACCCCAGCCCGAACTCGCCCCTACCGACGTGGGCCAGCTCCTCGACTGGGCCTACGATTTTCTTCTGCCGCTGGCGAAACAGGCGCGCGTCGAAATGCAGATCGTCAACGGCCTCCAAGGGGTCGCCATTCATGCCGACCGGCACCGCCTGGAGCAGGTGCTGCTCAACCTGGCGATCAACGCGTTGCGCTTTATGCCCGGTGGCGGATGGCTCTCGATCCGCGGCATGGAATGCGCCCCGCGCGAAGACCTGGAGGGCGGCGGCGTGGACATCGAGGTGCGCGATACCGGGCCGGGCATCGCCGGGGAGGACCTGCCGCGCATCTTCGACGCGGGATTCAGCACCCGGGCCGGCAGTTCCGGACTCGGACTCGCCGTCTGCCGGCGCATTCTCGAACAGCACGGCGGCTCGATCGCGGTCGAGAGCCGCCCCGGTTACGGCGCCACGTTCCGCCTCCGCCTTCCCCGCAACGCAACGCCGGGAACGGCGGAGGAGACGAGGGCTGGACATGGTTCCGAAGATTCGCGGCCCGAAGATTCAAAGCGCGAAGATCTGCGGGGCGAAGATCCGTCCCGGCATTCGCCGGGAAATTCATCCGCATCCGTGTCCGCGTGCGGAGCCGGGCTGTGAAGCGCCTGCTCATCGCCGACGACGATGCCGGCATGCGCGCCGCCCTCGAAGCCCGCTTCCGCCGCCGCGGATGGCTGGTCGATGTCGCGGTCAATGGCACGGAAGCGCTGCAGAAGTTTCGCGCCGGCTTGCATTCGCTGGTCATCACGGACGTGCGCATGCCGGGGCGCGACGGCTTCGAGCTGATGCGCGAAGTGCAATCTTCTTCCGCGCGCACGGCTGTCATCCTGCTGACCGCGTATGGTTGCGTGCCCGACGCCGTCGAAGCCATGCGCAATGGAGCCTGCGATTACCTGGTCAAGCCGGTTTGCTTCGAGAAACTCGAGCTCGCCGTCGAGCAGGTCTTGCGCCGCGCCGGGGAGTTGAGCAAAGACACGCCCGCGGCGCCTTTACCGGCGCGGTGGGCGCGCGGCCGGGCAAGTTCGAGACGGCGAACGGCGGCACCTTGCTGCTCGATGAAGTCGGCGAAATGCCGCTCGCGCTGCAGCCGAAACTGCTGCGCGCGCTGCAGGAGCGCGAGTTCGACCGCCTGGGATCGAACCATCCCGTGCACGTCGATATCCGGGTGATTGCGACCAGCAACCGTCCGCTCGAAGCCGCGGTCGCCGAAGGCCGTTTCCGCGCCGATCTTTTTTATCGCCTGAACGTGATTCCGATTTCTCTGCCGCCGCTGCGCGACCGCGCCGGCGACATTGGCGAGCTGGCGGAATATTTCGCCGGGCTCTATGCCGTGCCCGGAACCCATGCCGTCTTGTCCCGCGCACTGGTGGCGCGCCTCGAAGAGCGCGCCTGGCCGGGCAATGTGCGCGAACTCGGGAACTTCGTGCGGCGGGCGGTAGCGTTGTCCCGCGGCGGCGAGATTGGCGTCGAAGCCCTCGACCACGGGCAAAGTCGGCAGGGAAAAATGTTGCCTCGCCTGCAGCGGTCGCCGGAATGGAAACCGGAATGGAAACCGGGCCTCTCGCTCGGCGAAATGGAGCGCCAGCTTTTTGCCATGACCCTCGAATCCACGGGCGGCAACCGGGCGCGGGCGGCCGAGTTGCTGGGCGTGAGCCTGCGCACGGTGCGCAACAAGGTCCGCGAGTTTGGGTTGCCACCGAGGAACGACTATCGCAACGATATTGCCAATGGAGATCTGCAAAACCAAGATCTTCGCGGTAACGATCTTCGCGGCAACGATCTCCGGAATGACGATCTTCGAAATAACAATAACAAGGAGCAGTCATGTCCATGATCGATACCCCGCTGATGCGCGGCCTGGAGCGCGTGCTTGACCTGAGCGCGTTCCGCCATCAGGTGATCGCCACGAACCTGGCCAACGTCGATACCCCGGCATACCGCACGCGCGACGTGCGTGAGTTCGCTGGCGAAATCGAGCAAGCCATGGCCGGCGTGGAGGAGCCGTCGCTCGCCGGGCAATCGTCGACCGGGGCGCCGTTCGCAACACCATCGTTCACCCCGGTCGCGCATGAAATCCGCGGNNAATGGAGGGAGTACATCATGAACCTGTTCGGCATGCTGGAACTCAGTGGCTCGGCGCTGGGGGCGGAGCGGCAGCGCGCGGAGGTGGTGGCCAGCAACATGGCCAACGCCCAAACCACGCGCACCCCGGCGGGGGGCCCGTATCGCCGCCAGTTGGGGGTATTTCAAGGGCAGCGTGTTCCCCGCTTCGCGCTCGCGCTGGCCGGCCTCGAGCGCGAACACTCTGCGGCGGTGCGGGTGGCGGCGGTGGTTCCGGATCAGCGGCCGCCGGTCATGCGCTTCGAGCCGGGACATCCCGACGCGAACGCCGAAGGCTACGTGGCCTACCTGCGCATCGTTTTCGACTGCAGCCTGGTTTCCGCCGAGCATCTCACCTTCCTCGAGTTCATCCAGCGCATACCCGAAAAAGCCTACATCGCCTCCATCGATCTCGCCCCGGTCGCCGCCACAGCGGTGCTCCAACTCGATCTCACCATCGCTTTCCCCATCATCGACGTCATGTTGGGCGGGGAAGGCAAGAGCGGCGAAATTACCCGCGACATCACCGAGATCGAGGAAGAGGTTCTCGAAGGCATTGTGCGCATCATGTGCCGCGAGCTGCAAACAGCCTGGCTGGCGATTGCGCTCGAATTCAACTTCGGCGCACGCCAGCAACTCTTGCAAACCCAGCGCCTCATGCCTCCCGAAGAAAAGAACCTTTGCCTCAGCTTCGAAATCAAAATGTCGGAAACCCGCGGTACCCTCAACCTCGCCATCCCCGCCGTGGTGTCCAACGCGCTGCTCAGAAAAATCTCCGCCGACTTCAGCTATCAGCGCCGCCGCGGTCCGATCGAAGGCCGCCTCCAGATACAGAAGAAGCTGCTCAACTGTTTCTTCCCCGTCGAACTCTCCATGCCCGGTCTGCAAGTGCCTTTAGAGAACATCACCGAACTCGCTCCCGGCGACCTGCTCTCTTTTTCCCGGAGCGCCTCCGCCCCAGCCGTGATGCTGGTCGATGGAGTTCCGCTATGCTCGGCTACGCCGGTGCGCGTCAACAACCGGCGTGCCGCCAGCGTCCTCTCTCTCGAAACCCCGCTGCCACCCCAAGGTGAGCTATGACCGACGTTCCCGATGCACCGGCCAATAACCCGGCCCCCGCACTTCACTCTGAACTCCACGCCGAACTCCGCAATTGGTGCGAAGCCTGGAAAACCTGTCTCCAGAACGTGCTCTCCCAGATCTCCGGAGATTCTGGACAACCCACCGCCTTCGAAATTTCTTCCGAGCCCCTGCCACCCAACGATTCCGACCTCTGGTATACGGTCGTCACCGGAGGCGCCGTCCATGGCGAGATGACCTTGCGTCTGCCTGCCGCCTCGGGCATCCGCCTCGCCCAGAAGTTCGTCGGCGAAACCGAGCCCGCGCCGGAAGGCATTACTCCCGAGCACAAAGAAGCTCTTGAGGAACTGTTGCGCCAGATCGCCGGGCTCGCCGCGACCGCACTGGCCGCGACTGCCGGCGGCGAGGTTCAGTTCCATCTCTCCCACTCTGCCGCGCCCTCCTGGTCATCCGACGCCATCGTCTGCCTGCGAACCGGGAAAGAAGCCGAAGGCGATACCTCCATTACCGTCGAAATTCAGATCAGCCCCGCCCTCGCCGCCGCGCTCCAG